>CAMNNM010000104.1 GCA_946545425.1 uncultured Blautia sp.
CCGTACTCGGTATTCTCTGTGCCCATTACCGTCCTCCTGTTTTTGTCTATTCATTTATTTTATCACAAAAACCGCCCTTTTTAAAGGCTTTTCAGAAGCTCGGCATAGATTTCGCGTTTTGAAACGCCCCTGTCCCGGGCCGCTAGTTTCATCGCATCCTTATTGGAACAGCCCCGGGCTTCATAATATGCCACATGCTCCTTTACAGAGGTTTCCTCCCAGGATCTTATATCTTCCTCCTGAATGCTTTCGCGGCTGCGTCCCTCGATGACCAGGACACATTCTCCCAGTGGTTTTTCGTCTTTATAGCAGTCAAGCAGAGCACTGAAGGAAGAATCCATAACCGTCTCATGTTTTTTGGTCAGCTCCCTCAAAAGAACACACCTTCTGTCCCCCAGTGTTTCCAGAAGAAGAGAAAGCGTTTTGACCAGGCGGTGAGGAGCTTCGTAGATCACAATGGTCCTGGTTTCGGTCTTCAGCTCCTCCAGGATCTGTCTCTGTTCCTTTTTATCGGCCGGAAGAAAAGCTTCGAAGGCAAAACGGCGGGTCGGCAGACCGGAGATCGTAAGCGCCATGACTGCTGCCGCCGGACCGGGAACTGCAGTGACCGTTATATTGGACTCCCGGCACATTTTTACCATTTCTTCGCCGGGATCGGAGATACCGGGCGTTCCTGCATCCGTGATCAGCGCGATATTCATCCCATCCAGAAGCTTTTCCACCAGCACCTTTCCCTTATCGAACTTGTTGAACTCGTGATAGCTGGTCATGGGCGTATGAATATCGAAATGATTTAAAAGCTTCAGACTGTTTCGCGTATCCTCAGCCGCGATCAGGTCTGCTTCCTTCAGTACCCGGATGGCACGAAAAGAAATATCCTCCAGATTTCCGATGGGCGTCGCCACCAGATACAGGGTTCCTGCCATTTATGATTCCTCCGATCTGCTTTCCGAATGATATATTTTATAGATTTCTTCCGTATAGACTCCCGGCTTTTCATAGATAAAAAGCGGCTTTTCCACCTGAAGCCTGGGATTTCCGTCCTTTCTGGCCTCAATAAGCACCATGTTCGGCTCACGGTCGGCAAAGGGATGAACGAGTCTCATACGTTTCGGCTCCAGCCGGTATTTTTTCAGGGTCCCGAACAGTTCCGCAAGACGGAAGGGGCGGTGGACCAGATAAAACCGTCCCCGGTCCTTCAGAAGCTTTGCGGTTTCCCGGGCTACGTCGTCAAAAGTACACAGTATCTCATGTCTTGCGACGGCCTTCGGCAGAGAAGGATTTTTCAGACCATGCTGTCCGATCATATAGGGAGGATTGCAGGTCACCACATGAAAAGAAGCTGCACCAAATAATACTGCAGCTTCTTTCAGATCTCCGCACTTAATGTGGACTCTGTCTTCCAGATGATTAAGACAAACGCTCCGGGCCGCCATTTCGGCACATTCTTCCTGAATTTCCAGCCCGGTAATACTTTTTCCGGGGGTTTTTGCGGCCAGAAGAATAGGAATGATCCCCGTTCCCGTTCCAAGATCCAGGGCACATTCGTCCGCCTTTACATCGGCAAAGTCGGAGAGCAGCACCGCATCCACGCCAAAGCAGAAACGATCGGGATCCTGGATCACGAAATATCCGTTCTGAAGATCGTCAATCCTCTCGTTTTTCCCTGGCAGGTTCTCTGTCATTCCGTCTCCTTCTTTGTCTGCGGGACTCTTTTTTTTCTTCATTGCCCGGATTATCAGATTTCTGATCTTCAGGCTTTTTCTCTTCCCTGGGCTTTTGCGCATTCTTCTTTTCAGGATTTCCCTGTTTTTCCTTCGGATTTTTCTGATCCTTCTGGGAACGGTTTTCCTGCTTCGCGCCCTTTCCCTTTTCTTCCTGGGACTTCTTTTCTTTCTTTTCTTTCTTCGCTTCCTGCTCCGGAGCCTTTCCACCCTTCTTTTTTCTTGGCTGGAATGTCAGCTCCTCCACCGGAAACTCCACGATTTCTTTTTCGTCATTCTTTTCGATGACGACACGGACCGTCTGCCGTAAAATATTTACGGTATGGACGACGCCCTCGGACCCGTCGGGCAGTGTAACCATGTCGCCGTTTCTCGGAAGCTTTTTATTAAGCTCCTCATAAGTCTCTTCTTCGTTCTTCAGACAGCACATCAGTCTTCCGCATACACCGCTGATCTTGGACTGATTCAGGGACAGATTCTGGGTCTTTGCCATTTTAATGGATACCGGACAGAAATCCGTCAGATAGCTGTGGCAGCACAGTGGCCGTCCGCAGATACCGATTCCGCCAAGGATCTTGGTCTCGTCACGGACACCGATCTGTCTCAGCTCGATGCGGGTCTTGAAAATGGAAGCCAGGTCTTTTACCAGAAGACGGAAATCAATGCGCCCGTCTGCCGTAAAATAGAAGAGGACTTTATTGTTGTCAAAGGTATATTCCGCCTGGATCAGCTTCATGTCCAGGTTGTGTTCGATAATCTTCTCCTTACAGATCCGGTAGGCTTCTTTTTCATGGATACGGTTCGTGCGTTCCCTTTCATCGTCGTCGGGGGTCGCCACACGAAGCACTTCCTTCAGCGGAAAGACCACCTTGTCATCACTGACTTCTCTGGGCGGAAATACGATGTTTCCGTATTCGATGCCCCGTGACGTTTCTACGATCACATGATCGTTCATGTGGATCTCAAAATCACGTGGATCGAAATAATATACTTTTCCTACGTTTCTGAATCTTACGCCTACTATTCTGGCCATTTATTGCTTCATCCTCCAAATCGCAGAGATTCCCCTGCTTC
Organism: uncultured Blautia sp.; assembly: GCA_946545425.1. Taxonomy (GTDB): domain Bacteria; phylum Bacillota; class Clostridia; order Lachnospirales; family Lachnospiraceae; genus Blautia_A. Next base: position 2,799 of record CAMNNM010000104.1, read on the forward strand.
TGTATGAGAAAGACTGTCAGTCAGTCTCCCTGATCTTTCGAAACAGGAGATCCAGCGCCAGCTCCGGGCTTACGTTGGCACGAATACGTACCCGGGTCCGTTCAATGGATTCCAGAATCTGCTCCAGATTTTCGTAGGAGTATTCTTTCGCCTGTTCTCTGATATCATTCAATTCATGCTTGAATACACATTTGTCTGCTTCCCTGGTAGCCTTGAACATCAGAACGTCACGGAACCAGAACTGGAAAATATTCAGATATTCTTCGATCTGTATCTTGTCTGCCGAAAGCTCCTTTTCTGCTTCCAGAAGCTTTTCCATGTCCATACGCCGGACTGTTTTAAGAAACTTCAGGGCATTTTCCGTCATCATGGCAAACTCCTCGGACGTGGCCGCCTGTTCGGCTCTTCCGATACTGCCATGCGCGTAGGACACATCGATATCCGCCTTATAATCGGGCACATGAAGGTTCTTCATCAGGTATTCCTTGATGAGGCTGTCCTCTACCACCTTCAGATCAAGACGGACACATCTGGACCGGATGGTCGGCAGGAGCGCGTCCGCGTTTGAGGTAAGAAGAAGGATCACCGCATATTCCGGCGGTTCCTCGATGGTCTTCAGAATGGCATTCTGAGCCTGCTGGGTCATCATCTGCGCATCCGGAACCAGATAGATCTTAAAAGGTCCGTAATAAGGACGGATCTCCACATCGTTTACCAGCTGGCTTCTTACTTCTTCGACGCTGATGGTCCCGGGCTTTTCGTGCGTAACGGTAACGATATCCGGATGATTCCTTCCGGCTGCCCGTCTGCAGGATTCGCACACCTGGCAGGGCTTTTCATTTTCGCTCAGACACTGGAGTGCCATGGCAAAGGTGTAGGCCAGGGTCTTTTTTCCGGCTCCGTCCTCGCCGCTGAAAATATATGCATGAGAAATCTTACCGGTTTTTACGGCATTCTCAAGATGCTGAACAACGTCTTCGTGTCCTATGATATTCTGAAATCCTGTCATAAAAACCTCCTTTCCCCTGCTTATAATTTACCACAAAACGGGAGTTTATTCAACTCTTCCGGAGGCTTCCCGGATGTATTTCACTATTTCAGCCGCAGTCTGAACGGCGTCGATATTCTCGAACCGCTTTGTGATTCCGGCCTTCATAAGTTTTTCTTCCGAGAAGTCCTCCAGATCCGCCAGATAGCGGCGGCACATTTCTGCATAGTGGGGCGTTTTCTGCTGTTTTTCACGGCTCAGCGCTCTTGAAAGGCGTTCGCCGTCTTCCAGCTCGATATAAACAGGGATCACTCTGTCTTTCCCGAACCAGGAAGCCATTTTTTCGTAGGACTCCAGCGTACCGATTCCCAGATAGTCCGTGGTATCAAGCTCAAGCTGTCCGTCGTCCGCCGTAAAATACGTCCAGTCTCCCAGAACCGTATGATAGGTTCTTTCCTCGATAATGACGCCTTTTTCGCGCATTTCGGCAAGACCCTTCTGATCGGTAAAGAAGTATTCTTTTCCATTCGTCTCGCCTTCTCTCTGCGGTCTTGTGGTATAGATCACCAGCTTTTCAAGACCTGGGATCTTTTGTTCCAGGATTTTTCCGTAGATCGTGTCTTTTCCGGTAGCGCTCTTTCCGATGATGTAAAAAATCTTCCCCATAGGTCAGCCTCATGTATCTTTTATCACTCGGATCTTATGAAAATGGCTGTCTCTGAAACCCTTCAGATTCAGACCCTGTCTCTGATATTCGGGAATCAGCCGTACAAATTCTTCCTGTACGGTTTCCCCGGGTACAATAAGAGGTATGCCGGGAGGATACACAAAAGCATATTCCCCGGAAATTCTGCCGACACTGTCTGCAAGATACACTTCGTCTGTTTCTGCCTCCTCCGCATCTCCGATCTGCATGACCGCCGATGGCGCAGGAAGCAGGATCTGTTCTTTTTTCTTCCGGAAGGCGGACAGATCATTTCTGGCCGCTTCCTTATCCAGAACCCTCACCGCCTCCAGCAGACGGCAGAACCCTTCCCGTGTATCCCCGACGGAAGACAGGGCAAGCACGTATTCGGGACCCGCCATTTCACATTCGATCCGGAACCGGTCATGCAGGATCTGCTGCAGATCAGGACCGCAAAGGCAGGTGTTTTCCGCAGAAATCAGAAGCTTCGATCTGTCAAAATCCAGAATACCCTGATCCTTGTTTCTGCAGGGCATAAGAAGTCTGAAATTCCGCCATTCCGAACATGCCTGACGAAAGGAGAGCAGCATTTCTCCATAGTTCCGGAACATTTCTTTTCCGTTTCGTTCCAGTCCGGCAATACAGAAGTCCATGGCCGCCATCAGAACATAAGAAGGACTGCTGGTCTCATAAACCGACAGAAAACGCCGTATCTTTTCCGGACGGACTCTGTCTGTGCAGGAGAGAAGCAGGGCCGTCTGTGTGGGAGCGGGGAGTGTTTTGTGAATACTGGTGATCACCAGATCCGCTCCCAGCTGTTCTGCCGGCTCCGGGAAAACACTGCCAAAGGCAAAATGTGCTCCATGAGCCGCATCGACGATCAGAACAGCATGAAATTCGTGGACGATCTCTGCGATGCTCCGGATATCCGAAACGATACCGTCGTAGGTGGGAGAGGAGATCACAACTGCTTCTGTACCAGGATGACTTTCCAGTGCCTGTTTCACATCCTCCGGACGAATTCCTCCACTGATGCCGCAGTGCCCGTATATTCCGGGAAAAAGGTACCCGCATTCCAGATTCCGGAGGCTGACGGCATTGTAGACCGACTTGTGGCAGTTTCTGCCGATCAAAATCTTTCCGCCCCGGGAAACACCGGCCGAAACCGCCGCCAGAATGGCTGCCGTGCTGCCGTTTACACTGTAAAAGGCCTCCTTTACCTGATAAAGCCGGGCTGCTGCTTTCTGCGCTTCAAAAAGAATTTCCCGGGGATCATGCAGATTATCAAAACCTGTGATCTCCGTAATATCCATCGAAGACGGGAACAGCGTATGCATCAGATCCGGATTTCTTTTGTGTCCCGGCATATGAAAGGGATAAATGTCCTCTTTCTGGTAATCAGTCAGTTTTTCATATAATCGGTTCATGATTTTCTTGTCAAATTCTGAAGCGATATCCGACGCCCCAGATCGTCTCGATGTATTGAGGCTTGGAAGTGTTAAATTCGATCTTTTCCCTTATTTTCTTGATATGCACCGTCACCGTGGCAATATCTCCGACAGAATCCATTCCCCAGATTTCCCGGAACAGCTCGTCCTTTTTGAACACACGGTTTGGATTTTCCGCCAGAAACGTAAGAAGATCAAATTCTTTTGTGGTAAAGGGGGTTTCTTCCCCGTTGACCCAGACTCTTCTTGCCGTCTTGTCGATTTTAAGGCCGCGGATTTCTATCATGTCATTTTTCCGGCTGTTCAGGCCGGTAAGACGATTAAACCGTTCCAGATGCGCCTTCACCCTGGCCACCAGCTCGCTGGGGCTGAAGGGCTTTGTCATATAATCGTCGGCCCCGAGTCCAAGTCCCCGTATCTTGTCGATATCGTCTTTTTTTGCCGAGACCATGATGATGGGAAGATCCTTTCTCTGACGGATCTCTCTGCATATTTCAAAGCCGTTGATCTCCGGAAGCATCAGATCCAGAATGATCAGATCGTAATCCTCCTGGATGGCTTTGTCCAGCCCTTCGCCTCCGCGGCCCGCGATATCCACTTCGAAACCGGACAGTTCCAGATAGTCCTTTTCCAAAATCGCAATGGCCTCTTCATCCTCTATGATCAGTATTCTGCTCATGAAACGATAACCTCCTGATACTTTCTTAAAACAAAATAAATGGTCGTACCCACGCCAAGGGTTGAAGAAGCCCAGACACGTCCGCCATGATCCTCCAGGATCTTTCTTACAATGGAAAGACCAATGCCGCTGCCGCCCGTAGAAGAATTTCTGGAAAGATCCGTCCGGTAGAACCGGTCAAAAATATAAGGAAGCTCCTTCTTGTCGATACCCTTTCCGTTGTCTTCGATCTCGACCTGAATAAAATCGCCTTGTTCATGAACCCGGATACCGATCCTTGGATTTTCCTTGTTCATATATTTGACAGCATTGGCTATGATATTGTTGATGACCCGGCGTATTTCTTCCCCGTCTGCGATAACCTGTACGTCTTTTCCGACTCTCAGATCCGAATCGAGACGGATTCCCCTGGTTTCCAGATCCAGGCCGATCTCGTCGGTACAGTCCTGGAAATATTCCAGAACGTTCAGCCTGCTGAAATTGTAGGGAATCCTGTTGGTGCCGATTTTTGCGTAGAAGGTCAGTTCGTTGATCAGAGAATCCATCTCGTTTGTCTTGCTGTAGATGGTTTTCATATACCGGTCTATTTTTTCGGGCGTATCGGCGACGCCGTCCATGATTCCTTCCACATATCCCTTGATCGCGGTAAGGGGGGTTTTCAGATCGTGGGAAATATTGCTGATCAGCTCCTTGTTTTCTTTGTCCAGAAGCAGCTTTTCGTCAGCCGATTCCTTCAGCCGCAGGCGCATCTCCTCGAAATCCCGGCTCAGCTCCGAAAACTCTCCGTTTCCTGTATCTTCGATCTTAAAATCCAGATTGCCCTCCTGAATATTTTTTGCCGCTTCCCTAAGCCTGTTAACGGGCACGGAGATGCCGCTGTAGATCCAGAAGCCCGTTACTACGGAGGCCAGAAAAAGAACTATGGTGGTCACCAGAAACAGATCCCTTGTCATCAGCTTCAGCTGAAACGGCGTTTTCCGGAAGGCCGGCTCCGAAAGCGTGATCTGATACGGTTTTTCCTCCGAAGAGTCATTCTCTGTTTCGTTTTCCCCGAGAGTCTCCACCTCCTGCAGGGCCGGAGAATTTTTATGAACCTGGTACTGATTCAGCATATAAAGCGTAAGGGCAAACAAAAGCTGGGAGATCAGAATGACCATGATAAATCCGATCAGGATCCGGTTTCTCAGTTTCATGGAGAAATCCCTCCCTGTTATAAAAGAAGAGCTGCCGCACAAAAAGCGCAGCAGCCCTGTAACATTTGTTTTATGCCAGATATTTTTTCAGATCACAGACCTTGTCGAGATGCTCCC
>CAMNNM010000105.1 GCA_946545425.1 uncultured Blautia sp.
GCCGCTCAATGGCGGGCATCTACTTTCTTGATTTCCTTGTTTCCCTTCGCCAACTCCCCCAAAATCACCCTGACAGCCTGCCCCGGCTACAGCGGATGCCTGCCCCGGCCACAGCGATGCCAGCCCAGGGCCACAAAGATGCCGGCCGCAGGCCGCCGCTTGGGGCGGCCTGCGGCAAATCTGCCTCTTAGTTTCCGTTCCCGGACTCCTTCTTCAGCTTCTTCTTCAGAATCTTCACGGCCCTCTTCGCCGCATAGGGTCCGACCACCTTCATCATGTCCTCGGCCTTATACATGTTGCTGCACTCCGGCAGGTCGCGGCTCAGGTGGATCGCGTCGAACTCACAGCGGGTGGTGCACAGGCCGCAGCCCACGCACTGATTCAGGTCCACCGTGGTGGCGCCGCACTTCAGGCAGCGGTTCGCCTCGATCTTCACCTGCTCTTCGGTAAGCGTCTCGCGCAGGTCACGGAAGGTCTTCGTGGGATCTCCGTCTTTTCTGTGCGGTGCCTGGCGCTCGGCATTGTCAAAGCCCTCGACCAGGGTGTCCTCGCGGTCAAGCTCAATAAACTCACGCAGATCCCGTCCGATGGTCATGGACTGGCCGGGATGGACGTATCGGTTGATGGACTGGTATGCAATACGGCCTTCGCCGATAGCGTCGATGGCAAAGCGGGCACCATGGTACACGTCGCCGCCGACAAAAATGTCAGGCTCTGCGGTCTGAAGCGTCACCGGATCCGCCTCGGCAGTCCCGTTTCTTCTCAGCTTGACCTTCGTGTTGTCAAGAAGTCCGCCCCATTCCACAGACTGGCCGATGGCCATCAGTACGTTGCGGCACTCGATCGTCAGGGTCTCGTCCTCATCATACTGCGGGTTGAAACGTCCTTCGGAATCCTTTACAGCCGTACACTTTTTGAAAACGACGCCCCAGACCTTTCCGTCCTTTTCAAGAATCTCCTTCGGGCCCCAGCCGTTCAGGACCTCAATTTTTTCTTCCTCGGCCTCGGCCACTTCGTCCCTGGCAGCAGGCATCTCGTCACGCTGTTCCAGGCAGATCATGGTGACCTTGCCGTCCGTGCAGCGAACAGCGCTCCGGGCCACGTCGCAGGCTACGTTTCCGCCGCCGATGACGACCACGTCGCCCTCCAGCGCATAAGGCCTGCCGACCGCGGCCGCGGCATTCTGGCGTGCCTCTGCCTGATTCACCTTATTCAGGAACTCGATGCCAGAAAGGACGCCTTCGGCGTCTTCACCGGGGACGCCGGCCAGGCGGCCGCCCTGCATGCCGATACAGATGTAAAATGCCTTATAGCCCTGCTTTCTGAGCTCCTCGATGGTGACGTCCCTGCCCACCTCCACGCCGCAGCGGATCTCCACGCCCATCTTCCGGATAATGTCGATCTCGCCCTTCAGCACGTCCTTTTCCAGACGGAAGGACGGAATGCCGTTCACCAGCATGCCGCCGGGAGTGTCCTGTTTTTCGAACACCGTTACCGGATAGCCCTCCAGGCGCAGATAATAAGCTGCCGAAAGCCCTGCCGGGCCGGCGCCGATAATGGCGATCTTGTAATCGTCCCACTGATTTCCGTCCATATTCTCGCAGCGAAGCACAAACTCCTCGGGATGTGCAAGCTCATAGCGGGAAAGGAACTTCTTGATCTCGTCGATGGATACCGGCTTGTCCACCAGGCCTCTGGTGCAGCGGTCCTCGCATCTCTTGTTGCATACGTCGCCGCACACCGCCGGGAACGGGTTGTCCTGACGGATCAGGGCGACGGCTTCTTTATACCGGCCTTCCGCAGCCATCTTCACGTAGCCCTGTACCGAAACATGGGCCGGACAGGCCGTCTTGCAGGGTGAAGTACCGGTATCGTAGCAGTTAAGCTTGTTGGTATCACGGTAGTTCCGGTTCCAGCGGTCCTCGCCCCAGGGATTGTCGTCCGGAAGATCCTGCATCGGATAAGTCACGGGGGTGCCGTCCGCATGGCAGAGCTTCTGGCCAAGACGGGCCGCGCCGGCGGGACATACCTCCACACATTTGCCACAGGCCACGCACTTTTCAGGCTCCACGTGGGCACGATAAGCCGAACGGGACATGTTCGGCGTATTGAACAGCTGGGAGGTCCGAAGACCATAGCAGCTTCCCGGCGAGCAGTTGCAGATGCCGACGATGCGGTCCGGGCCGTCCAGATTCGTGATCTGATGCACGAAGCCTTTTCGCTCCGCACGCTCCAGGATCTCGATGACCTCCTCCCGGGAAATATAATGGGCGTCCTTGCCGCTCTCCACCAGAAACTCGGCGATGTCTCCGAGTCCGATGCACATGTAACCCTCGATATCGCCGACGCCTTCGCCGCGGTATCTCTGGGCCTTCCGGCAGGCGCAGACCATGGTGCAGAACTTGTCATATTTGTTCAGCCAGTGGGAAAGCTGTTCCACCGAAGCCTTGGTCTGCGTGGCCTCGATCGCTTTCTCGACAGGAATGACATGCATGCCGATGCCGGCGCCGCCGGGCGGGATCAGCTTTGCGCTCATTTCCAGCGGCTCCTGGGGAGCCAGGTTGAACATCGTGGCCACCTCGGGATGGTCGTCGCAAAGCGTCGGATGCTCTACCATGTATTCGCCGGATCCCACGACCCACTTGGGGATCCAGTACTGGATATGCTGGTCGGCGTTGTCGCGGTTCTGCTCCAGAATGCCGATCCACAGAAGATGATCGATCATCTTCTGGGTCTCCTTGCGGGACATATGGTTCAGATGCGCCAGTTCGCGGGTGGTCTTTCCCACGCGGCGCTTTTTAAAGCTCAGCAGAAACTGCACTTCCTCCTTGGTCAGCAGCCGGTCCAGGATCCAGAAATCCATATGGTTTTCCTTCATTCCACCCGGAAGCTTCCTTGGAATATTGTCCGTGATCATCTGCGCCAGCTTCATGACCAGCTTTTTCTTTTCCGGATCTGCGCAGTGATGACCTTTTCTCGGATAGTCCCACTCATTCACATGAATATTCGGATTGACTTCTTTTACCATGGAAACAGTCCTTTCATATTACAGGATCGGAATTTTTACTGTCAGATCGGAAACCGGATACGCCGAGCATGCGTGGAACCATCCCATTTCCTTGTCCATCGCCCGGCGGCCGTCCCCGATGGGTGAGACAAAAATGTCGCCGGAGAGCAGCTGGCTGCGGCAGAATCCGCACTCGCCGCCTCTGCAGTGCGCGTCGATGGGAATGCCGGCCCGTTCGAGGGCCATCGCCACCGGCTCGTCGGCCTTTGCGGGAATCACGTCTTCATGGATGCCCCGTTTCACGGTGATCTGGAACGTCGTTCCGATCAGCTCCTCCGGGAATCCCGGGATCTGCCGCACGTTGGACGGCTGCGCCATCACGTCATGACGGAAGCGTCTTGCCGGAACATGCAGCTCCTCCATCGATTTTGAGACCGCCCGGAACATGGCCAGCGGACCGCAGAAGAAGTAGGAAACATCCCCGTCTTCACCACAAAGCTCTGACGCGTATTTCCGGATCAGCTCCGTCGTGACGAAACCCTTCTCGCCTTCCCAGTCCCCGTCGTCCGACATGATGTTCACGACCTTCACCCGCGGGCAGGCCTCTGCAGCCGCCGCAAGCTCCTCGCCGCACACGATATCGGTATGCTTCACCGAGCCGTACAGGATCGTCAGGTCCAGATCCAGCGTCCCCTTCGTGATCTCCTTCGCCATGGAGACAAAGGGGGTGATGCCGGAACCGCCGGCCAGTGCGATGGCTTTGCCTGCATCCCGGAGCGGCTCATAATAAAAGGTTCCGAAGGGAAGCGACGCCGTGATGGTGTCTCCTTCGTGTACATGTTCAAAGAAATAATCCGGTACCAGATATGGGACATTGCCCCGGATGGTCACTTCAAAATACGGCTTTTCGAGCCGTGCCTCGAAGGGCGCCGACGAGATCGTGTAGGGCCTCGTCAGAACACTCTGCCCGATGGTCAGATAAAAGTTTGCGTACTGACCGGCCTGGAATACCGGAACATGTCCGTTTACCGGTTCGAACCGGAAAGTCTTCGACGTCGGCGATGCCTCGCGGATCTGTGTAACGCAGAATTCCTGCGGGCCGGGATGCAGCGCGTCCGCAAGCGCCCGGATCGGGTCGCCCGGCTTCGGCTGGGCAGATGCGTTCTGTATCAGCTCCCGGCGCATCTTCGTCACTCTGGAAGCGCCGCCCACATCCTTCAAAAACCCTTTGACCTTCAAAGATCCTTTTCCGATCATGACGCGGCACCTCCCTTCTTTTCAGCGTTTCCCTTTGCACCATTTCCTTTTCCGGCAGCTTCTTTTTTCGCGCGGTCGTCAAGAACAGCCTTGGCCGCCGCCCGCCCGTTTGTGACGGCCGGACCCATGCCGTTTCCGGAAATCGCAAACGCCCCGGCAAACTCCAGACCGTCAATGTAGTGGTCTTCTTCCTTCATCTGAAGCCTGGCCACCGCGTGGTCGTCGATGCTGTGGGAATAGCCGTAAATGCAGCCCTTCCAGGCACCCACGTAGTGGGCGATGGTGACGGGAGTCGAAACCTCGATCTCCAGAATATGATCATGAATGTTGACGCCCGTGGTCTTCTCGTACTGGTCGATCATGTCCTTTGCGATCTTACGCTTCAGGGCAGGATAATCCTCTTCCTTTACATCCAGGAACGGATCGGACAGCGGAAGGGCCGTGATCGAAAACTGGCAGCGGTCCTCCGGCGTGCATTCCGGATTTGCAAGATTCAGACAGATCGAGGTGATATAACGGTACGGGCCTTTGGTCTTGTAGTTTTCCCAGATCGCATCCGTATCCATGGTGTCGCCGGAAAAGACATTATAATCCTTGATGCCCAGATCCTTTGCACTGGCATCCAGAAGCACCATCACCGAAACGGGACATACCGAAAGCCGGCGTCCGTTGATCATCTTTACGGCGCCCTCCGGAACCTCGGAAAGCGGCTCGATCATCTGTGTGTAAACCTTGTTGGGGTAGGCGCCGCTGATGACGTAGTCGCAGTGGATCTCGTCTCCCCGTTTCGTGCGGACGCCATAAACCTTGCCGTCCTTCACCAGGATCTTTTCGACCTCCTGGCGGAACTCGATCTGGGCGCCGTTCTCCTCGGCTTTACGTTCCAGCTTCATGCTCATTTCATGGGAGAATTTCCTGCAGACGTAGCTTCCGCCCCGGAAATAATCCGCCATCAGAAACGCGTAAATGGTAAAGGGCAGGCTGGACATGGGGTTCCCCACATAAATCCAGTAGGGCGTCAGAATATCCACGACGTCCTGCGGGAAATCAAAAGTCGCCATGACCTCGCTGGCCGTATAGCCGACGGTCTTTACAAAGTCCGGATGCTTCAGCAGCATCTGCACCTTGCTCATGGGCGTCACCGACAGAATATTCATGGAGTCGTAAACCCGGTTGCAGAGCTTCATAAACTCGTAGACCTTGCGGCCCCAGCCCGGATACTGCCTTTCGATCTCGTGGGACATTCTCTTGAAGCCGGAATGCAGCGTGATGTCGATCCCTTTTGTGGTCTCGACAAAACGATAAGCCTCCGGAACCGTGAGCCAGTCGATGTCCACGCCCATTTCGTCAAAAAAAGCACCGACTTTCAGCCGGTCTTCCTTTGTTCCGATACTCATCATTTCATGCAGGGTCGCCTCGATCTCGACGCCGCCGCGCACATAGCTGGTGGCCAGACCGCCCGGCAGGTTATGCTTTTCCAGGATCAGAATGTCCTTTACGCCCTTCGCCTGCAGCTGCAGCGCCGCCGAAAGCCCCGCCAGAGCGCCGCCGATGATGACGACCTCGTAATGGTCTTTATAAAATTTCATCTTCGTTTTTCCTCTTATGAACGACTGGTCCGCACCGCCACAGGCGGCACGGACCGGATCATTTCAGTGGATATGCGCCCGCGTGCGTTCTGCCCGCGGGATCTGAATTTCATTCTACGCTGAAGAAACGCTCCACCAGTTCTCTGGAATACTCGGCTGTCTCGTCCATATCGCCGAAGGACATGACCTCGCCGGCATAGTAGGTATTGTTGCTTCCCTGCATTGCCTCGACCTTTTCGTACCAGCCGGAAGCATAGGTTTTGGAATCCACGTGCGGGAAATAATACCAGGAATTCTCGTTCACCACGTTGAGGGCCGGATTCTTCATGATCTGAAGGTCGCGGAGCACTCTTCTCTTGCACTTGTCGTACGGGATCTCGGGATCACCGGTGTGATTACGCAGCGCATAGGTCGTGATGACCTGATCCTTGGTGTCCTTCCACCTGCGGTAGTAAACCATCAGATGGCCGTAACGCTTGGGATCCATGTTGTCGAATACATAATAGGAGATCTCCGGATGGTCCTCCGGCTTCGTCTCGACTGCCAGCACATCGTATCTTTCGTAATCGATCTTGGAGAACAGAGCCTTCTCCTGCTCAGTAGCGTCGAAATAGTCCGGAAGGAACTGAAGCGGAGAGGTGACGATGATGCTGTCGTATTCTTCCACTTCGCCGTTCACCGTCACATAGACCTTGTTGTCATGACGCTCGACCTTCGTGATATTGCAGTTCAGACGGGCCTGATTGGCAAGATGCTCGTTCAGCTGCTCCCAGATGTACTGGGTTCCGTTCTTCCAGGTCCACAGATTGACCTTGACAAAATTCATGGTGGTCTGGAAATCCAGATACTTCACGACGTAGGCCGCCGGGATCTCGTCAAAGTAGCCGTATCCGAAGGCGGTAAACGGTCCGATCCAGATATCCTGCACCAGCTCGACGCCGTTCAGCTCGCAGAATTTCTTGAAGGGAAGGGCCAGATCCTTCAGATTCGGGTTGACGCCCTCTACCTTTTCTCTGCCCGGCGTAACGGCATAGCCGTCGTAGCGTCCCTCGGAAACGCCGCGGTGGCCGTTCACATCGTAGCCTTTGTATTTGGTTTCAAGAAGCTCGCCGAATTTCTTGATCTGCTTCTTCATTTTCAGAAGACGCGGGATCTTCGTGATGTTTTTCTTCGGCTCGAAGGGCTCGATGATCTCGCCCTCCTTGCTCTTATAGTTCCTGTTGAGCTGCGGGCCGTCGTGGGTGATGCCGCAGAAATCTTCGACGTCCTTTACCGCATAATAGGACGGAACGCCCATAATGGCGCCCATCTCGTAGCGGCGTCCCTTGTAATACGGAGAGTTGCACTTGCCGCCCACATGATCGTTTTTTTCCAGTACCGTATAATTTTTGTAGCCCTTCTGCTCCAGATACATGGCAGCGGACAGTCCGGCCGGGCCTCCGCCGATGATACAGATTCGTTCATTTAAATCATGCATAACCAAAATCCTCCTCCTGACACATAGTTTAATGCATCGTTTTCCTGCGCTGTTGGGTCTATGAATCCGCGCAGATTTCTGATAAAATAATAGCATAAGGAGGGGAAAATTTCCATTGAAAACGCCAAAAGAACCGCCCTTTTTATACAAAAATTTCACAGAGCTCGTCGGATCCTGGAAGAATGTTGGCAAAACTGCACTGATTTATTCCCGGAACGGCGTAAAAATGCAGCTCTCGTATCATGAGCTGCAGGAACGGATCATGAAGGAAAGCCGCCGCCTTGCCGGCGCGGATGCAGATCCGTCGCCGGATGGCGGAATTGCTTCTGCGCCGGCAGCCGGCCTTGTTTCAGCTCCGGCGGCCGATGCGGTTTCCATGCCGGCAGCCGGCTCCCGGGTGCTGCCTCTTGTCATGGATCATGAGCCGGAGACCCTGATCCGTCTGTTTGCCGCTGTTCTGGCCGGCATCGACGTCATTGCGGCAGATCCTTCGGTCCCGCAGGAGATCCTGGAACAGACTGCTGCCGC
>CAMNNM010000106.1 GCA_946545425.1 uncultured Blautia sp.
GGAGAAGGTGGGAAGCCATATCATCCGCCGCAACAACATCCATCACTGTGAGCAGGGCGGCATCATCGGCCGTATGGGCGGTGTGTTCTCGATCATCGAGGACAACCATATTCATCACATCAACAACATGATGGAGCTGGGCGGCGCCGAAATTTCCGGGATCAAGCTGCATGCAGCCATCGACGTGATCATGCGCCGCAATCATATCCATCACTGCACCATGGGAATCTGGACCGACTGGGAAGCCCAGGGAACCCGGATCACCCAGAATCTTCTGCATGACAATCAGAAGCCGGAGTTCGCAAAGCAGCTGCAGGGCGGCATGATGAGCCAGGATCTGTTTGTAGAGGTGGGACACGGCCCGACGCTGATCGACCACAATATTCTTCTTTCCGACGTAACGCTCCGGTTTGCGACCGAGGGCGTCGCCATGGTACATAACCTGATCTGCGGTTCCTTTACGGCAGTCGGCGAGGGTACCGATACCATTACGGACGGAGTGCTCCGCCAGCGCTTTACGCCGTATCATATTCCGCACCGCACCGAGGTCATGGGCTTTATGACCATTCTGCATGGTGATGACCGGTTCTACAACAACATCTTCGTGCAGCGCTGGCCATCCGGCGCAGCGACCGTCATGAGCGACAGCGAAGTGAAGGTAATGACGGACAACCGTGAGGTCGGCACCCATGTCTTTGACGATTATGTGACATACGATGAGTGGATCTCCCATTTCGATATCGGAAGCGAGACGCCGGATATGAAGGGACTGGAATCCTGGCACTGGCATTCGCTCCCGGTATGGGCGGACGGAAATGTCTATCTTGCCGGCGCAAAGGCATGGAACAAGGAAGCGCATAAGCTGGTGGACGGATCGGACGTAAAGATCGAACTGGATGAGAAGGACGGTAAAGTCGTCCTGAAGACGAATATTTATGATCTGATCGGTGATTTCAGAAGTTCGCTGATCTGCTCAGACACCCTCGGCAAGGCGTTTGAGCCGGAGGAAAGATTTGAGAATCCGGACGGAACGGATATCATCTTTGACACAGACTTTGCAGGAAATCACAAAGGAATCGAGATCCTTCCGGGACCCTTTGCAGAGGGCGGGGAGGAAATTGTTGTAGGATAAGCATGACAAAGCGGGCCGGGGAAGCCATAAAAAGCTCCCCGGCCCGTTCTTTTTCGGCCTTCTTCAGCTCTAGATGATACCGAAATGGTTTGAACGGTTTCAAAATAGTTTGAATATGGTTGACAACGCCTCTTTTATATGGTATCCTGATCATATCAGGGAATGATCATGACAGGAGAGGGTGAGTAAAATGACGCTGGAGGAAATGAAAACCCGGAAGCAGGAGCTTGGTCTGAGCAACAGGGAGCTTGCAGAAAGATCCGGCGTTCCGCTCGGAACAGTGCAGAGGATTCTCAGCGGCGAAACAAAGGCGCCGCGCAGAGCTGCGATAGAGGGGCTTGAAAAAGTTCTTGCAAAGAAAAATGCGAGTGAAGATCTGAGCAGGCCTGAAAAAGTATGGAGGGACCGCCTGATGGAGCCCTCAGCCGCATATGGAACCAGAGCGGTACAGGAAAAAAAACAGGGCGAATATACCCTGGAGGATTACTATGCGGTTCCGGATGACAGGCGGGTGGAGCTGATCGACGGAGTACTCTATGATATGTCTTCTCCGTCCAGCATTCATCAAAAGATATCCATGGAGATATCTTTTCAGATGAACGCATTCGTCAGACAGAATCATGGATCCTGTTCTGTGAATGCCGCACCCTATGACGTCCAGCTTGACCAGGACGAACGTACCATGCTGCAACCGGATATTCTTGTGCTTTGCGACCGCGAAAAGCAGCGGTACTTCGGCTGCTTTGGCGCACCTGACCTGGTTGTGGAGATCCTTTCGCCGTCCACCGGACGCAAGGACCTGCTCGTCAAGCTGAACAAATATCTGAAAGCCGGGGTGAAAGAGTGCTGGATGGTCAATCCGGATGCAAGACAGGTCACGATCTACAAAAACGGAGAAGAGCTTTCCTTCCGCGCGTATGCCTTTACCGAAAAAATCCCCGTGGGAATATGGGAGGACCGGTGCCTGATCGATCTTTCCGTGATCACGGAAGAGCTTGATTTTCTGGAGAGCCTGAAACCGTGACCGGAATGGAACAGATGAAAAAACGGCCGGGAAAATTATCCCCGGCCGAAATGCATTCATAGAATTTCAGATTTCTTCGATCTTGATCAGATTGGTGTTTCCGGTCTGGCCGTTTGTCACGCCGCCGGTAATGACGATGCGGTCGCCGCTCTCCAGAGAGAACAGATCCCTGGCGATTTTCTTGGCACTGTAGAACAGCACCTCCGTGGAGGGGAACATCTCGCTCAGGTACGGGGTGACGCCCCAGGAGAGGGCCAGGGTACGCCATGTCTTCTCGCTGGTGGTAAGGCCGATAATGTCGACCGGGCCGCGGAAACGCGAGACCATGCGGGCAGTCATACCGGAAATGGTACATGCAACGATGGCTTTGGCCTTGATATCCACAGCCATGCCGCAGGTGGAGTGGGAGATGGCGTCCATGTCGTTGTGAATGACAAAACGGTATCCCTGGAAACGGTCTGCATAATCGATGCTCTCTTCCGTGGATTCGGCAATCTTTGCCATGGTCTCGACAGCCTGGACCGGATATTCGCCTGCAGCCGTTTCGCCCGACAGCATGACCGCACTGGTACCGTCGTAAACCGCATTGGCGACGTCCGACGTCTCGGCACGGGTGGGACGGGGGTTATGGATCATGGATTCCAGCATCTCGGTTGCGGTGATGACGCGCTTACCCAGCATGCGGCAGCTGTTGATGATCTTTTTCTGAATGGAGGGAAGCTGCTCGAACGCCACCTCGACACCCAGGTCGCCTCTGGCTACCATGATGCCGCTGCATTCCCTGCAGATCGCTTCGAGATTGTTGATGCCCGACTGGTTTTCAATCTTGGCGATCAGCTCGACGGTATTGTCCTTGCCGATGGATTTCAGGAAATCATGAACATCGATCAGGTCCTGCGCCACCGAAACAAAGGAACAGGCAATGAAGTCCACGTCGTTTTCAACGCCGAAGGCGATGTCCGATTTATCCTGCTCGGAAAGATACTGCTGCTTGAAGTGTTTGCCGGGGAAGCTCATGCTCTTGCGGCTGGACATGACGCCGCCGTGAACGACCTCGGTCTCGATGTGTACCCCGTCGGTAGACAGGACCCGGAATTCCAGAAGGGCGTTGTTGACCAGAATGGTATCGCCGACTTCCATTTCCTTTGCAAGGTCGCAGTAGCTGACGGAGACCTGATGCTCGTCTCCTTCGACTTCCTCGGTAGTAAAGGTAAAATGATCTCCGTCGTTTACGGTGATGCTGCCGTCTTTAAAGGTGCGGATGCGGTATTCCGGGCCTTTGGTATCCAGCATGATCGCGATCGGCAGATCCAGCTGTGCGCGGACTTTTTTGATGGTATTGATACGGACAAGGTGTTCCGCATGGGTGCCGTGAGAAAAGTTCAGACGCGCTACGTTCATACCTGCCCTGCAGAGCTTTATCAACATCTCCTCGGATTCGCAGGCCGGTCCAATGGTACAGATGATCTTTGTCTTACGCATGGAAAATCTCCTTTACGATGTTTGTGATAGAATCCGTTCCGTTTCTGCGGCGATGGCCGCCGGAAAAACGGAATACACTTTTATTTTAACTGATTTATACAGATTTCTAAAGTCCTTTTTGAGGGCATGACGCCGAAAATAGCCGTGATTTTTAGTGATTTTCGTTGACTGTTGCTTTACTTGTGGTAGAATAGTTGACTGATACAGTCTGCAATGAGAAACATTGCAGGCACAACAAGCATGATCAGATGATCAGAGGAGAGTATGGACGATCAGCTAGAAAGTAGAGATTTCAAGTATTATCTGTTTGACCTTGACGGAACCATCAACGACTCGGGCCCCGGCATCATGAAGTCGGTTCAGTATGCCCTGGACAAAATGGGGTATCCCCCGCAGCCGGAAGAGCTCCTGCGAAAATTCGTAGGTCCTTCTTTGATGGAATCCTTTACATTTTTGTTTCAGATGCCGGAGGAGCAGGCCCGCGAAGCCGTGCGCCTGTACCGCGAGAATTATATCGACAACGAAGCCATCTTCGACCTGGAAGTATATCACGGGATCCGAAATGTGCTTAAGAAGCTGAAGGACCAGGGAAAAACCACCGCCATCGTGACCTTTAAGCCCCGCGTGATGACGGACCGGATCATGGACCGCTTTGAGCTTCGCCAGTATTTTGACTATGTTACCGGACCGGAGATGACCGATCCTTCCAGCGACAAGACAAAGCTGATCCGGATGGCCATGGAGGATCTTTCGGCTGCTCCGGAAGAGACAGTCATGATCGGCGATACCTGCTACGATGTGGAAGGTGCGAAAGCCTGCGGGATCGCTTCGGTCGGCGTTACGTATGGTTACGGAACCAGGGAGGAACTGACAGAGGCCGGTGCAGACTATCTTGCGGATGAGCCGGAAGACCTGCTGAAACTAGGAGAATAACGCAGATGGCAGACATGGTACAGAAATTCGGGAGCTTTCTGAACTCGCGGATGGAAACAGATCCTGCCTCGGCCCGCAGGCTGCTCACGGCAGCCTTCCGGGCGAAAAGGCTTCAATTGAAGTTTTTTCCGGATAAGCGCCTTTCGCCGGCAAGAAGAGAGCTGGCACTGTATTCGATGGATGCGGTGCTTAATCCGCTCCTTCACCCGGAGAGGGAGGCACTGGTCAGTATTTTTACTCCCTGCGAGCTTCTGCAGACCTTCGGCTATGCGCCGATGATGGCAGAGGCAGTGTCCTGTTATATCAACGGAGCCAGGGCTGAGCGGGGTTTTATCGACTATGCACAGGAAAACGGTCTGCCCGAAACCTTCTGCTCGTACCACAAGACGCTTCTGGGCGGCATGCTTTCGGGCGTGCTTCCCCGGCCGAAGGTCATCGTGAATACGTCGCTGGCCTGCGACGCCAACAATCTGACCTTCCGGATGGCGGCCCGGGAGTTTCAGGTACCCCAGTTTTATATCGACGTTCCCTACGAGGTTTCCGAGGACAGCGTGCAGTACGTGACGGATGAACTGAAGGAGCTGGCCGGGTTTCTGGAAGAGGATGCCGGAAAAAAGCTGGACATGGATCTTCTGAAGCAGCATGTGGCCTGCGCCGGCCGGACCATGAAAAAATTTGCTTCCTGCCAGCAGGCAAAGCGGGACGTCTGGCTTTCCAACGACATGACCGACGAGCTGTACGAGATCTTTGCGAACAAGGTCCTTCTGGGCATGCCGCAGATCGAGCGGTTTGCGGATCATCTGCTGCGCGACCTGAAAAAAGCGGAAAAGACCCGCGGGATCCGTCTTCTGTGGATGCATACGATCCCGTACAATCTTACGCCGCTCCGTACTCTTATGAACTTCAGCGACCGGGTACAGATCGTTGCCTGCGATATGAATTATGACGAATTCTGCCGGACGGATCCGGAAAAGCCCTTTGAAAGCATGGCCCGGCGTCTTGTTTATGACTCATTTAACGGACCGGCAGAGCGGCGGATCAAAAGAAGCATCGCCATGGCGAAAAAGCTGAAGGCGGACGGGGTGGTCTACTTCTGCCACTGGGGCTGTAAACAGACCATGGCGTCTTCTAATCTTGCGGCGCAGATGCTGGAGGAGGCCGGGTTTCCGGCCCTCGTTCTGGACGGGGACGGTGTCGACACCACAAGCTCCAGCAACGGGCAGCTGATGACCCGGATCGAAGCCTTTGTGGAAATGCTGGAGCAGTCTGACAAAGAAAACGGTGGAACCTGATATGGTTTTTTATATGTGCAAGTATATGCCGGCGGAGATCTTTGCTGGTTTCGGACAGGAAACGAAACGCATCGATCCCTCCGGCGATTCATTTGAAACGGCGGATCGTCTGGGACATCCCAACATGTGCGGATACGGAAAGGGAATCCTGGAAGCGGCCATGGAGGAAGAAGTGCAGGAGCTTATCCTGGTCAACTGCTGCGATGTTGCCCGGAGGGTATACGATATTCTGAAGAAGCAGGGGAACAAGCGCTTCCTGTGGCTTCTGGACCTGCCGCACAAGGCGGGAAAGGTGCAGGAAGAGCATTTCATGGAGCAGCTGAAGCGGCTGATCCGGGCGTACGAAGAATACAGCGGTATATCCTTTGAGCCGGAAAAGGCCAGGGCCGCCATGGAGGATGCACAGAATGAACGGCAGTATGAGATGCGGCAGGAGGTCGCCCTGGAAGCAGCCGGGGACTCCGGCTCTGAGAAGCCGTATATCTGTCTTCTCGGCGCCCACAGCGGAGCGTTTCTGCGCGAAGAGATCCGGAAGCATTTTTCCGTTCCCGTAAAGGACATGACCTGTACGGGAGAGCGGATCCTGGCTTCGCGGGACTGCTGCACGGATGGTCTCTGTACGGAGGATTTTCTGCAGAATTATACGCATGCCCTTCTCCATCAGACGCCCTGCATGCGGATGCTGGACGTGGAGAGCCGCAGAAAAACAGGACGAGGCGCCGCGGGCATCATCTATCACACGATGAAATTCTGTGATTACTACAGCTTTGAATACCGGGAGCTTCTGAAAGAAGAAGGAATACCGGTGCTGAAGATCGAAACAGACGCGACCCGTCAGAGCGAGGGCCAGCTTTCCACCAGGTTCGACGCCTTTGCGGAAAGTCTTGGCTTTTCCGGAAGTCTGGCAGACGGAAAGGAAAAAAGACAGATGGGACAGAACAGAAAGCCGGTCACGCCGGGAGAAAAATTTTATGTGGCAGGGGTGGACAGCGGGTCAGCCAGCACGGACGCGGCCATTCTGGATTCTGACAGGAATATCGTCGGATGGTCCGTGGTACGGACCGGTTCGCGGGCGGCCGACGGAGCAGGAAAAGCGCTGCAGGACGCCCTGAAGCATGCCGGCCTCCGGGAAGAAGACCTTTCCCGTGTGGTGACCACGGGCTACGGCCGGAACAATATCGGGGAGAGCGACGCTTCGGTCACCGAGATCACCTGCCACGCAAAAGGAGCATCTTTTCTTTATCCGCAGTGCCGGACGATCATCGATATCGGCGGACAGGATTCCAAGGCCATCCGTATTGACGAAAAAGGAAATGTAAAGAATTTTGCCATGAATGACAAATGTGCCGCCGGCACGGGGCGTTTTATGGAGATGATGGCCCGGACCATGGAGCTTTCCATGGAGGATTTCAGCCGTCTGGGGCTGGAATGGAAGAACGAGGTCACGATCTCCAGCATGTGCACCGTTTTTGCGGAATCAGAGGTGGTTTCCCTGATCGCCGATAATACGCCTCCGGCGGATATCATCCATGGCCTGAACCGCTCTGTTGCTTCCAGGGCGGCATCCCTGTTAAAACGGGTCGGCGGTGAAAGCGAATACATGATGACCGGCGGCGTGGCCGCCAACCAGGGGGTTGTAAAAGCGCTCGAAGAAAAGATCGGACATCCCGTCCATGTTTCGGAATACTCCCAGCTCTGCGGCGCCATCGGAGCGGCGCTGTCTGCTCTGGAGATAAAATAAGACGGTATGGGGCATCCAAATGGAAACGTAATAAATGAGGATTGCAATCGCGGGAGCTTTCTGCTACAATGTCTCTTGCTTTGGCCGACAGTTCATTTGTACCTTCCTGTCGTTAAACAAAACCGGGACTGCTTTTAACGGAGATCTTATGCTGTCTTTTCGGCTGCCGTCTGTGCGCCGCCGAAGAATAAGATATGATATTACAAAGCGGCCCTGCGAAAGCAGAGCCGCTTT
>CAMNNM010000107.1 GCA_946545425.1 uncultured Blautia sp.
AGCCGGTATTCGCAGATGCGAACAACTACAAAGAGCTCCTGATCGACTCCGGATATTATACCGAGGATCAGCTTCAGTAATAAAATCTGCAGAGTATCGTAAACAGCTGTATGCTCTGAGAATACAGGCGGGGCTTGCCCCGCCTGTGTTAATGTAAGCGGCAGGTACTTTTGAGCACTGGTTGGAGGTAAATCCATTGGCTAAATACATATTGGAGATGAAAAATATCACCAAGACATTCCCCGGTGTAAAAGCCCTCGACAATGTAAATCTTCAGGTCGAGGAAGGTGAGATCCATGCCCTCGTCGGAGAGAACGGTGCGGGCAAATCCACGCTGATGAATGTTCTGAGCGGTATCTATCCCTACGGCACGTACGAAGGAGATATCGTCTACAATGGTGAAATCTGTAAGTTCAATACGATCAGGGATTCCGAGGGAAAGGGTATCGTCATCATCCATCAGGAGCTGGCACTGGTTCCCGAAATGTCCATCGGCGAGAACATGTATCTCGGAAACGAAAGAGGAAGCAAGGGCAGGATCGACTGGAACACGACCTATGCGGAAGCGGACAAATATCTGAAGATGGTCGGTCTTTCCGAGTCTTCCAAGGTACTGGTAAAAGAGATCGGTACCGGTAAACAGCAGCTGGTGGAGATTGCCAAAGCACTTGCCAAAAACGCGAAGCTGCTGATTTTGGATGAGCCGACTTCCTCACTGAATGAGGAAGATTCGAGAGCCCTTCTCGATCTGATGCTCGGCTTCAAAAAGCAGGGCATGACGATGATCATCATCACCCACAAGCTGAACGAGGTTTCCTATGTGGCTGACAAGATCACCGTGGTACGCGACGGTTCCACCATCGAGACCATCGACAATGCAAATCATGATATCGATGAAGACCGTATCATCAAGGGTATGGTCGGCCGTGAGATCACAAACCGTTTCCCGCCGCGTCAGGGCGTGGAGATCGGCGATGTCAATCTGGAGGTCGAACACTGGACCGTGCATCATCCGCTGTATCCCGAGCGGATCGTGGTAAACGATGTTTCCATGTATGTACGCAAGGGCGAGGTCGTAGGCATCTATGGTCTGATGGGCGCGGGACGTACCGAGCTGGCCATGAGCATTTTCGGACAGTCCTATGGTATCCTGACAGGCGGAACGCTTAAGATGAACGGTCAGGAAGTGCATCTGAAAAAGAGCCCGACCGACGCCATCAAACACAAGATCGCATATGTTACCGAGGACAGAAAGGGCAATGGCCTGATTCTTTCCCAGTCCATCAAGGTCAATACGTCCCTGGCCAACCTGGACAGCCTGGCAAAGGGCACCGTGATCGACAAGGACAGAGAGTATCAGGTGGCTGAAGAATACCGTGAAAAGCTGAGAACGAAGACGCCTTCGGTGGAACAGCTTGTCGGCAACCTGTCGGGCGGAAACCAGCAGAAGGTTCTGCTGGCCAAGTGGATGTTTGCCGAGCCGGACGTTCTGATCCTGGACGAGCCGACCCGTGGTATCGACGTCGGCGCCAAGTACGAGATCTACTGCATCATCAACGATCTGGCGGCTGCCGGAAAATCGGTGATCATGATCTCTTCGGAGCTTCCCGAGGTAATCGGCATGAGCGACCGTATCTACATTATGAACGCTTCGAAGATCGTCGGAGAAATGAGAGCTTCTGAGGCTACTCAGGAGAACATCATGGCTGCGATCCTTCAGTCAGGAAGGGGTGATTGATCATGACAAAGAATTCGGTTCTCGATTTCATAAAAAGAAATACAATGGTCATAGCCCTTGTTCTGGTCGTCATCATCTTCTCGATCAGCACGGGAGGAAAGATCCTCTTTGCACAGAACATCAACAACCTGATCTCGCAGAACGGTTATGTCTTCGTTCTGGCGGCAGGCATGCTGCTCTGCATCCTGACGGGCGGCAACATCGACCTTTCGGTCGGTTCGGTGGTCTGCTTTACCATGGGTATCGGAGCACTGATCCTGAAGACCGGCGCGCCCACGATCGCGGCAGTCCTTGCCATGCTGGCAGTAGGACTCCTGGTCGGTATGTTCCAGGGCTTCTGGATCGCCTGGGTCTCGGTTCCGCCCTTCATTGCAACGCTGGCCGGCATGTATGCCTTCCGCGGACTATCCAATGTTATTCTCGGCGGATACTCCGTAGGTGTCAGCAATGAATCTTACCTCAAGATTTTCGGCGGCGGCGCAGACTGCTATATTCCGGATTTCCTGAATGGCTCCGGACTGAACCTTACCTGTCTGGTGGCTGGCATAGCCGTCGCGGCGATCGTGATCATTTCTTCTCTGCGCGGTCAGGCTGTCAGGAAGAAAATGGGGATTCATACAAGCAATACGGCCGGCGAACTGATCAAGGTCGTCATCGTTGCGGCACTTGTCGTTTGGATCGCGTATAAGCTTGCCCAGTATAAGGGAATTCCTTCCGTTCTCATCTGGATCGCCCTGGTGCTTCTGGTGTATGGCTACATCACGAAATATACTGCCATCGGCCGTTACTTCTATGCGGTCGGCGGAAACGAGAAGGCTACAAGACTTTCCGGTGTCAACACAAAGCTGGTCTATTTCCTGGCTTATGCCAACATGGGACTTCTTGCAGGTTTTGCCGGTGTTCTGATGCTGGCAAGAGCAAACCACGCAGAACCGACTTACGGGCAGGGTTATGAGATGGATGCCATCGCGGCCTGCTTTATCGGCGGCGCTTCCGCATACGGCGGCGTCGGCAAGGTTACCGGCGTGATCATCGGTGCTGCCCTGATGGGTGTCATCAACCAGGGCATGAGTATCATGGGTATCTCCGCAAACTATCAGAGTGCGGTCAAGGGTCTTGTACTTCTGGTCGCCGTGCTGGTAGATGTCCTGTCCAAGAAAGAAAACGCATGAGAGGAGGATGGCAATGAAGAAGAGTGCATCTCAGATCTTAAAAGATAATACAATGCTGATCGTCCTCGTCCTGGTCTATCTTTTCTTTACCTGGCGGACGAACGGCGCCATGTTCTCGCCCTTCAACTTTAACGAGCTGATCACTCAGAACGCCTACGTGTTTATTCTGGCAAGCGGCATGCTGATGTGCATGCTGACCGGCGGCAACATCGATCTTGCCTGCGGCTCCCTGGTGTGCTTCCTTGGAGCTCTGGGTTCCTATTTTATGACGATCAGGGAATGGGGACCGGCGGTTTCCATCATCCTGATGCTTCTCATCGGTATCGTGTACGGCTGTGTGCTGGGATACCTGATCGCCTATATCAATATCCCGCCGTGGATCGCAACCCTGGCAGGCTTCCTGGCATTCCGCGGTCTTGGTACCGATATCCTGAGCAGCAACAGCAAGACCGGTTCCATCAGTATCAAGAAGGTCGAAAGCTTCCTGAATCTTTTTGCAGGCAAGCTGTTCAAGACCAAGATGGGCGAACTGAACAAGGTCTGCCTGACAGTCGGTATCATTGCAGCTGTACTGGTGGTTCTTATCAATATCACCGGAAGAGCCAACAAGGTCAAAAAGGGTTATGAGGCCGATTCCGCACTTATGACTCTTGGAAAATCCGCACTGGAAGCAGCCGTCATCCTGCTGGTGGCCTACAAACTGGCCCTGGCCGGCGGCATTCCCACCGTCCTCGTATGGGTTGCCATCGTTGTCCTGTTTTACGGTTTCATCACCGAGAAGACCACCATCGGCCGCCACTTCTATGTGGTCGGCGGCAACCGTGAAGCGGCACGTCTGTCGGGTGTCAATACCCGCAGGATCATGTTCATTGCATATCTGAACATGGCGATCGTTACCGTTATCACTACCTGGGTCGTTCTGGGACGTGTACAGGCTGCGAACTCCACAGCCGGAACCAACTTCGAGATGGACGCCATTTCGGCCTGCGTCGTCGGCGGTGTATCCGCATACGGCGGTGCCGGAAGGATCATCGGCATGGTCATCGGTGCCACGCTGATCGGTGTCATCAACCTGGGCATGAGCCTTATGAACATCGATGCCAACTATCAGAAGGTAGTTAAGGGCGTCGTCCTTCTGGGCGCCGTGGCATTCGATATTCTTTCCAAGAAAAGGGCAAAATAATCACGTACAGAGTTCTTGAACAAAAGCCTGCCGGCGAAAGCCGGCAGGCTTTTGCCGTGAGCGGGGAAAAACTGATGGAAGGACCGGCCGTATCGTGCTATAATAACCGGGTATGGATAAAATCTGTAACAGCCCGGGCTGCAGGTCCGGGCGGCACAGAAACAATCTGAGGCGGAAAACCCATGAATGAAGAAGCGCTGGATGCACGATATGACAATACCAGAAAACGAAAATACCATTCCCTGAATTATCAGATCTCAGTTCTGTTTATCGGAGTGATGCTTCTGACAATTTTACTGATCACCCTTCTGAACGGATTCCTGCTTGAAAAATATTATCTGTCCAGAAAAGTGGATGTGATCCTGGATGCAAGAAGTACGCTGGAGCAGGTTGAACCGGAGGATCTTTCGCCGAAATACTATCTTGGCGACGAAAGTACGGACGATAAGAAAGACGGCAAAATGCTGAGGAGGATCAGCAAGGGAAGTTCGCAGAACAACCTTTCCTGGGTCGTGATCAATGCCGGAAACAGCGAGTGGTATAACTGGGGAGAAAACGAGGATTTCCTTCGGAGCCGTCTGTTCGGGTATATTTATAATCTTGGCGGCGAGTCGTCTGCCGGAAACAAAAAGATCATCCGGGAAGCCAAAAACTATACCATTCAGCAGGTATATGACAATTTTGCCGACATGGACTACCTGGAAGGCTGGGGACAGTTTGACAACGGATACTATTTTCTGATCCGTACGCCCCTCGAGAGCATCAAGGACAGTGCTTCGATCTCCAACCGTTTCTATTTTGTGGTGGGAATCGGCGTCGTCCTGTTAAGTACGATCCTTCTGACCATTTTTACCAAAAGACTTACCAGACCGATCCGGGAACTGACCCGTCTCTCCCGCGAAATGGCCAGTCTGAATTTCGAGGCCCGGTATACCAGCAACGTCGGCAACGAGATCGATGTTCTGGGTGACAGCTTCAACAAGATGTCCGATCAGCTGGAGTCCACCATTTCCGAACTGAAATCGGCCAATCTGAAGCTTCAGAAGGATATCGAAGCAAAAGAAGAGATCGAGGAGCGCAGAAAGGAATTTCTGGATAATGTCTCCCATGAGCTGAAAACTCCCATCGCCCTGATCCAGGGTTATGCAGAGGGCCTGAAGGAGAATATTTCCGACGATCCGGAGAGCCGGGAATTCTACTGTGATGTCATTATGGACGAGGCTTCCAAGATGAACAAGCTGGTCAAGAATCTTCTGATGCTGAATCAGCTGGAATCCGGGAACGACGCGCCGGTCATGGAGCGCGTGGATCTGGTGGAAGTGATCAAAGGGGTTCTTCAGTCCATGGATATCATGATCCGTCAGAATGATGCAAGGGTGCATTTTGAGGAGAACGGACCGGTATATGTCTGGACGGACGAGTTCAAGACCGAAGAGGTCGTGACAAACTATGTGAGCAATGCGATCCATCATCTGGACGGAGAACGGCGCATCGAGATCCGTATTATCCAGGAAACCGGGCATGTGCGGCTTTCTGTATTCAATACGGGAAAAACCATTCCGGAGGAAGATCTTCCGAATCTCTGGAATAAATTCTATAAGGTAGATAAAGCCCGCACCCGTGAATACGGAGGATCGGGTATCGGCCTGTCCATCGTAAAGGCCATCATGGAAGGAATGAATCAGCAGTACGGTGTGGAAAACCATGAAGACGGAGTGGAGTTTTTCATCACACTGGACAGCACGAATGTGAAATGAGGTTGCAGAATCAATGACCGTATTGATCGATTATGATGCAGGGAACATAAAAAGTGTTGAGAAAGCACTGGATTATCTGGGCGAAGAGACGCTGGTCACCCGCGACAAAGAAAAAATCCTGTCGGCAGACCGCGTCATTCTGCCGGGAGTCGGCGCTTTTGGGGATGCCATGGAAAAGCTGGAATCCTACGGCCTGATCCCGGTGATCCGGGAAGTCGTTTCCCGGGGAACGCCCTTTCTGGGAATCTGTCTCGGGCTTCAGCTGTTGTTTGAGTCCAGCGACGAGGCGCCGGGCGTTTGCGGCCTCGGCCTTTTGAAGGGTAAGATCCTGCGGATCCCGGAAACGCCGGGGCTTAAGATCCCCCATATGGGCTGGAATTCGCTGCATCTTCAGAACGGAGGCAGACTGTTCCGGGATATTCCGGAAAATGCGTATGTCTATTTTGTCCATTCTTACTATCTGAAGGCAGAGGATCCCGGCATTGTAAAGGCCGTGACGGAATATGGCACGAAGATCCATGCTTCGGTGGAAAAGGACAATATTTTTGCCTGTCAGTTCCATCCGGAAAAGAGCAGCCGGTGGGGCCTTCAGATCCTCAGAAATTTTCTTCAGACAGAAAGGGGGAAGATCTGATGTTTACCAAAAGGATCATTCCCTGCCTGGATGTCAACAAGGGAAGAGTCGTCAAGGGCGTAAATTTTGTGAACCTGAGGGATGCCGGAGATCCGGTGGAGATCGCCAGAGCCTATGACGCCGCAGGGGCGGACGAGCTGGTGTTTCTGGATATCACGGCCTCCAACGAAGCAAGAGATACGGTGGTCGATATGGTCAGAGCCGTTGCCGCCAGCGTGTTTATTCCTTTTACCGTAGGCGGCGGCATCCGGACGGTGGAGGATTTCCGGCGGCTTCTGCGCGAAGGCGCTGACAAGATTTCCGTTAATTCTGCCGCCATTGACAGGCCGGAGCTGATCCGCGAAGCTGCCGAAAAGTTCGGAAGCCAGTGCGTGGTACTGGCCATCGATGCAAAACGCCGTCCGGACGGAGGGTGGAACATCTATAAGCACGGCGGCAGGCTGGATACCGGCATCGACGCCGTCTGGTGGGCGCAGGAAGCATGCCGGCTGGGCGCGGGAGAGATCCTTCTTACCAGCATGGACTGCGACGGAACAAAGGCCGGCTACGATCTTGCCCTTACAAGGGCAATTGCGGATGCCGTCCCGGTTCCGGTCATCGCGTCGGGCGGAGCCGGAGCACTTCCGCATTTTTATGACGCCCTGACAGAGGGCGGAGCGGATGCGGCGCTGGCCGCTTCGCTGTTCCATTATAAGGAACTGGAAATACGTGAGGTAAAAGAATATCTGCAGGGCAGAGGCGTACCGGTACGGCTGGACTGATGTCTGACGATATTTATATCCTGTTAATATGGATCCGTGGAGGCGAAAATGGGTGCGATTTCAGGTGACTGGCAGGAGGCGCTTCGTGATGAGTTCAGAAAGCCTTACTATGCCGAATTGTATAAAAAGGTAAAAGAAGAATACAGAACCAGAAAGATATTTCCGCCGGCCCAGGATCTGTTCAACGCCTTTCATTTCACGCCGCTTGGCGATGTGAAGGTGGTGATCCTTGGACAGGACCCCTATCACAACGACGGGCAGGCACACGGACTCTGCTTTTCCGTGAAAAAGGGTGTTGAAATTCCGCCGTCCCTTCAGAACATTTACCAGGAGCTTCACGACGATCTGGGCTGCTATATTCCGGACAACGGATATCTGGAAAAATGGGCAAGACAGGGCGTACTGCTTCTGAATACCGTTCTGACGGTCCGGGCTCATCAGGCAAATTCGCATCACGGCATCGGCTGGGAAGAGTTTACCGATGCGGCGATCGACGTGCTGAACAGACAGGACAGGCCGATTGTTTTTCTTCTGTGGGGCAGACCTGCCCAGAGCAAACGCAGCATGCTGAACAATCCGAAGCA
>CAMNNM010000108.1 GCA_946545425.1 uncultured Blautia sp.
ATGACACTGTGCGTCAGGGGCAGTCCCGAGGTTTCCATGGTAAGGATCAGATTGATACCCGGAAATATCCCGTAATTGCCATAAAGGCGGATTCTTCTGATTGCTTTTTTGCAATAATCCGGATCATCCATCATTCCAAGATGTTCCCAGTAAAGTACTTTTCTGTCTTCTGTTCTCAGAATGGTAAAGTCAGGATAAATCGTCATGTCATCCAGTTCAAGGGGACATTCATATTTATAGGGTATGCCCGCCTGGTCCAGTTCATCGGCGATCATGACTTCTGACTTGGACCGTACCCGCTCTCCTTTTCTCGTATAATGCTCCGGATCTTCTTCCAAAAACGGTTTGCGCGTGTATTCATGAGATACCCACTTCCTGATATAATCATCATCGGGAAGTTCTGCAGGCACAATGACTCTTTTTCTTCCTTCCGAAGCAGACGCATAGATATCCCGAAGCGCATCCGGATAAAAGCCTCTCAGAAAACGTTGAATTGTGGCCAGCTGTTTTCCTGCCGCAGCGACGATCCGCAGATCATAAGATTTCTGGATCAGTGAAAATGCCTTGCCCCGTTCTGAGACCGGCAGATATACACCGTTAGTATCCCCTGGATTCGTGATCAGATAGTACTGAAATCCTTTCCCATGCCGGATGATCCGCAGACTTCCCTCGGGCGCTGACCTGATTCTTTCTTCTGCATCCCTTATGATACCTGTCAGCCTTTCGCTTTCTCTTGTGAGTTCTTCGATCAGATGCTTTTTGTTCATGGAAATGACCTCCTTTTCAGATATGTGGACAGCCCCGGTCAGATTCATGCCTCATTTCAAAGCAAAAACAGACCGGCAGGAACTGCCCTTCCAATAGAATTGAATAAAAAGTGGTATTATATGCCAGCCTTTTGACACCAAAATCTGTCATAGGCATATAATCAGAAAGGTTTGTCAAGCACTATACTACAAGCTCCAGTTCCTCCAAAAGTCTATTTACATATAAACCCAACACATATAAAAGCCTATATGCCACTCTTTTGGCTTCCTCCTGGTCGGCCTGATATATAGTAATGATGATAAATGGAATATTATATGCCTCTGCTCATTTTCAGGCTCTTAGAGCTGGCATATAGAAAAGAAAAAACGAAAAGCATTATCTGATTTGCGTCAGAATTGAGATTATTTCAATACAGATAAGTCATGTTAATTGATAATATTATATGAAACCAGTCAGACAAAGTCAATTCCAACAGGTGTGCGCTGCGCATAATGCGCAGCGCACACCTCGTCAGACCAGCATATCAGGCCACCAAATTTCACCCCTCCTCGTACGACTTTTCCCATATCTCCGAGAAAACCGCCAGGGGGCAGTCCGTCAGAAGGCACATGAGCAGGAAGCACTCGTAGGGATTCACAATGTAGATCCCGCTCATCCCACAATTTTTCAGTATTTCCTGAATCTGTTCCAGAAATACGCGGTACCTCTCATAGGGATCTTCGTCCTCCATCTCCTGGGAGATGATGAAAAATTCCAGCGTGATCAGATCAAACCGTTCTACAGGAAATTTGTGATTCAGAATGTTCGTGATGCGCTGCCGGCTGAAACGCTTCTGGCTGAAATGACGTGCCAGAATGGACGCGGACATTTTTTTCAGGTTTCCCATGTTGTTGATGGGGATCCCGTTGCAGATCACTTTTTCAAGATCCGAGGGCGTGATCATGTCAGCCGTCCATTTTTTGTTTCTTCCTCTTTCCTCCTCATCCTTCTGGTAGAGTCCCGCAATGATCTCCCGGCTTCTTTCAAGCAGCCGCATGAACTCCTCAAATGCCCGGCTCTTCTCCTGAAGCGGATCTTCGTACCCGGACTTCAAAAAGGCCAGATAGTCCATCAGCTGCGCTTCTGTCTCAAGCTCGGGGCTGATCCCGTAATGCACCCTGCCGTCCGAAATTTTCTTTTTCTCAAGAGCATCATATTTCTCCCGGAGTTCCTCCGCCTTGTAATACCCGAAATGATGATGCAGGCAGTACCAGTAGATCACCTCGTCCGGATTATGGAAGTCAAAATCCTGCTCCTTCAGAACCCGGGTCAGAAAATCCGTAACGTCCTGCGTCGTCATTCTGAGCCCGAATCCCAGCAGAAAAACCGTCTCCCGTTTCACCGAAGCCTGATTCAGCCAGTTGGCTGCCAGGGAGGACAGCTTTGTGGAGGTTTCCGTCATGGATTTCGGCGTCCTGGTCTCCTTGAACGAGTCGATGATGATCTCCCGATAGGCTTCCGCCGGGACCTCGCCGTAGGGCTCCGTAAGTCCCGCCCGTTCATAGATATACCGCTTCAGATAGTCCCCAAACGAAACCAGTTCCATTTCTTTGTAAAGATAATTGAAGATCACGTTGGCGTCTTCTTCCTCAAAGGTCTCAAGATTTACGATCTCGCGGAACTTCTGCGCCGCTCTGCGGGTAAATTCAAAATCCTGTATGTTTCCGCCCAGCTCCGCCTGTTCGAAATCCAGCTCGTCCATATGATTTGTCATGATTCTGTCCCCCATACCGCAGTCTCAGGACTGTACAGAAACAGCCTGAGCAGCTCCTTATTTCAGCCCGAAAAATCTTCCGATTCTGGAAAGCACCCCGCCCGTACCGGAAATTTTCAGCAGTAAGATCGTGATATTGTCTCTCCCGCCGTTTTCCAGGGCGTCCTCCAGAAGAAGCCGTACAATTTCCTTTGCTTCACTGCCTTCTTCGATCCTGGATGCGATCTTTTCCTCTGCCACCATGTCCGTCAATCCGTCCGAACAGATCAGGACCCATTCCCCGGCGCCGGCTTTCAGCTTTCTGACCGAAGGCTCCAGCAGAAATCCTTCCTCCTCGGAAAGTCCCAGGAACTGTGTCAGAGGCGCTTTGCCCAGAAAGCCGCCGGACAGCACATGATCCTCGGAAACCTGGGAAAGACCTCTCCCGGAAAACTGAAAGATCTTGCTGTCACCCAGATTCGCCGCATACAGATTCCTGCCGGACGCAAATACCATCGCAGCGGTGCTGCCCATGGAACCGATGTGCTCCTTTTCGGCATATTCCAGCACCTTATTATTCATGCTTCTGCAGAGATTTTGTATGAATTTTACCGGATCCTTTGCAAAAGAAGCCTCCTGCTCCCGGCAAAAACGTCCGAACTCTTCCGCGGCAAGATAAGACGCCGCCTCGCCGCAGCGTTCCCCGCCCATCCCGTCAAACAGGCCGGCAAAAAACAGGGAATCATCGGAAAACGTTCCTTCCAGAACACCCTCCGTACCCTTGTTCAGCATCGGAAGAGATTCTCCTCCGATCCAGAAATTGTCTTCATTGCTTCCACGTCGTCTGCCGATGTTTGAGGTGTAGGCATATTCGATCCTGTCACTCATACCGGACCTCCAGTGATTTCACCCAGTATTTGTCGCCCCGTTCCACGTAGTCGGGATTGTCCTGTTCATTATCATGAGACAATCCGTCCGAATCGATCCACCGGATCAGAATACCGTCCCGATAATAATAGATATCATTCGTATCTTCATCCCACACATACGCGAAAAACAGCATGTCGTTCCAATAATAATATTCCTCGTATCTGCCATCTTCCGATCTGGAAGGATAGAGCAGCACCTTTCGGAGCTCACCGTCCTGATCATAATAGATCAGGCGGTCTCCTTCTTTCCCCCGGGTCGAATAGCTCTTCTGATTCTCGACAATGGTGGTCGCGCGTTCGTTGATCAGCCGTATGGACTGATCAAAGTCCAGCGTGCTGCTCTGGTCGGCCGCCGTACCGGACTCCTGAATGGAATTCATCATCTGCTGCGACTGCTGCTTTACGACATCCTCCAGCATCTGACGCATCAGGAGCGTAGACCCCAGAATCGAAAGGATCACCACAAGCGCGATCACCAGGATCCCGGGAATAATGAACCGTACATAATTTCTTTTCCGGGCTGTGCCATGCTCTTCGCCGGATCCGGTATCCCTTTCCCCGGACCCGGTTTTTCTGACCCGTTCCTTTCTGCCGCGCAGTACGCTGCGCCTCGGTCCATGACCGCCATGTCCGCTTATGTCCGTTCCATCCGGTCTCTCCAGAGCAGCTTTGCGTTCTTTTTCGAGTTTCTGGAGATCCTGAAGCAGCTCTTCCGGCTCCCCGTAACGTTCCTCAGGATCATAGGCGCAGGCCTTCAGAATAATACCGGCAAGGGCTGCGTCCGCCTCGGCCGGCGGCGGCAGCTCTTCTCCGGCCATCCGCTTTTCGAGAGCGTTTTCTTTGTCTCTGTATGTGATCAGCTGTTTGTCCAGACTCACGAAGGGCAGTCTGTTCCGGTTGGCAAGCCGGTACAGAACCAGTCCCAGCGAGCAGATGTCCGCTCTTCCGTCGTAGGATTCACCGTGATACATTTCAGGCGCCATATACGAATCGGTTCCCTTTTTCGACAAGGCTCCCAGCGACTTTTCCATTCTTCTGGCTATTCCGAAATCTCCCAGCTTGAAATTGCCGAATCTGGAAACAAAAATATTTTCGGGTTTGATATCGCGATGAACGATGGAACACCTTTTCAGGCAGCACAGAGCCTGCGAAAGGTCGATGCCCAGGCGGATGATCTCATCCTCCTGAAAATCCCTCCCGGCACAATACTCCGCAAAACTCTCCAGAAATTCCATCCGGATAAACAGTTCCCAGCTGACACAGTCTTCATATTCAAGGACCTTGAAATCTTCCACCGAAACAATATACGAATTTCCGTGGAAGTATTCCATGGTACCGACTTCCTGAATGCAGTCCTCCAGCAGATTCTCAAAATAGGCCTTTGCACCCTCTTCCGTTCCGGCTTCCTTAAGAACGCTGTCCCATTCCTCGCTGCTGCCCGGAATGGTGATCAGCTTTACCGCCGAATAAAAGGTCTGTCCCCGTTCGCTTCGCTCCGCCTTGTAGACGCATCCGAACGAGCCCTCTCCCACCTTCTCGATGATCCGCCATTCAGGCCACGGAGAAACGGGAAATTCTTTGTACTGTCTGACGGAAGGACTGGTTTCGGCTGTCTGCTTTCCCAATTGTCTCCTCCTCTCTGCCAAATGGAACACAGCACGTTCCACCAGCTATCTGTCATTATACCCGAATGCGTCTTTTTGCGCAACAAAGGACAGGAGAAGCAAACGCCTCTCCTGTCCTTTGTATTCATAACAGATTTTATTCTTCTGTCTCTTCGGTATCCTCAATGATGTCGATCTCATCCGTCTCGTCGGAAATATCGGCGTCCTGATCGTCCGAAAGATCAATTCCTTCAGAAAACTCTACATCAGCTTCTTCATCGTTGTCTGCCTGTGCATGCTCCGGTACGGGAACCTCTGCATAGAAAGGTTTCTCCGGTTCATTGTTCTCCGGAATGGTCATTTCAAGCAGCTCGTCGGATTCCGCGTTTCCAAGCGACATCTGGCTGTAAAGCTTCATGCCGGTGCCGGCCGGGATCAGCTTTCCGATGATGACGTTCTCCTTCATGCCGATCAGCTTGTCCACCTTGCCCTTGATGGCGGCGTCGGTAAGGACCCTTGTGGTCTCCTGGAAGGATGCAGCCGACAGGAAGGAATCGGTGGCAAGAGAAGCCTTGGTGATTCCCAGAAGAATCTGCTTGCCCTTTGCCGGAACCTTGCCTTCTTCCTCCAGCTTCATGTTGATGTCTTCCAGATCCAGCGTATCGACGTTGGAGCCCGGAAGAAGTTCGGAATCTCCTGCGTCCTCCACACGGATCTTCTTCAGCATCTGACGTACGATGACCTCGATATGCTTGTCGTTGATCTCAACACCCTGGAGACGGTAAACCTTCTGAACCTCGCGAAGCAGGTAATCCTGCACGGCGGACACGCCCTTGATACGAAGAATGTCATGCGGGTTAACGCTTCCTTCGGTAAGAACATCGCCGGCTTCCAGACGCTGTCCGTCCTCCACCTTGATGCGGGAGCTGTACGGAATCAGATATGTCTTGGAATCTCCGCTCTCGGGATCGGTCACGATGACCTCTCTCTTCTTCTTGGTATCAGCGATGGTTGCGATACCGGCGATCTCGGTAATAACCGCAAGACCCTTCGGCTTACGTGCCTCGAAAAGCTCCTCGACACGGGGAAGACCCTGTGTGATATCGCCGCCGGCAACGCCGCCGCTGTGGAAGGTACGCATGGTAAGCTGGGTACCCGGCTCACCGATGGACTGCGCCGCGATAATACCGACCGACTCGCCGACCTGAACGGCCTCGCCGGTAGCCATGTTCGCGCCGTAGCACTTCGCACAGATACCATTCTTGCACTTGCAGGTCAGGATGGTACGGATCTTGACACGTTCATACTTCTTATTGCCGTTTTCATCCGTTACGGCAACGATCCTCGCGGCTCTGCGCGGCGTGATCATATGATTCTTTTTCACGATCACTTCGCCGGCATTGTCCACGATGGTCTCGCAGGAATATCTTCCCGTGATACGCTCCTGCAGGCTTTCGGTAACTTCCTTGCCGTCGCTGAAGGTGTATACGTCCATGCCGGAGATCTCTTTTCTGTTCTCGCAGCAGTCGGTCTCACGGATGATCAGAACCTGGGAAACGTCTACCAGACGTCTGGTCAGATAACCCGAGTCAGCCGTACGAAGAGCCGTATCGGACATACCTTTTCTGGCTCCGTGTGCCGAAATGAAATACTCCAGAACGTCCAGTCCCTCACGGAAATTGGACTTGATGGGCAGCTCGATGGTGTTACCGGTGGTATCCGCCATCAGTCCGCGCATACCGGCCAGCTGTTTGATCTGCTTGTCGGAACCACGGGCTCCCGAATCTGCCATCATACGGATATTGTTAAACTCGTCAAGGCCTGCCATCAGGACTTTGGACAGCTCGTCGTCCGTCTTTCTCCAGGTGGCGATGACTTCCTTGTAACGCTCCTCGTTGGTGATCAGACCACGCTTGAAGTTGCGGTTGATCTTGTCAACCGTATTCTGAGCGCTATCGATCATCTCCTGCTTTTCTTTCGGAACCACCATGTCGGAAATGGAAACCGTCATGGCCGCTATGGTCGAATACTTGTATCCGATCGCCTTGATCGCATCAAGTACCTCTGCGGTGCGGGTCGCGCCGTGGGTATTGATGACCTTTTCGAGGATCTTCTTCAGATCGCCCTTCTTGACGAGGAAATCGATCTCCGGCAGAAGCTCGTTTCCGGGGATGCTGCGATCCACAAATCCAAGGTCCTGCGGAATGATCTCGTTGAACAGA
Organism: uncultured Blautia sp.; assembly: GCA_946545425.1. Classification (GTDB taxonomy): domain Bacteria; phylum Bacillota; class Clostridia; order Lachnospirales; family Lachnospiraceae; genus Blautia_A. The sequence continues at coordinate 7,256 of CAMNNM010000108.1, forward strand.
AGTCTTCCCAGAGTCGTATCCACAACCTGGCTGATCCGGCTTCCGTCCGCAAGCGTCTTCTCGCGGCGCACCTTGATCATGGCCTGAAGGGTAATGACCTTATTCTCATATGCAAGCAGGGCTTCGTTCGTGCTCTTGAAGAACTTGCCCTCACCCTTGCTTCCCGGACGCACCTGTGTCAGGTAATAGATACCGAGAACCATGTCCTGTGAAGGAACCGCAACGGGACCGCCGTCTGAAGGCTTCAGCAGGTTGTTGGGTGAAAGCAGAAGGAATCTGCACTCGGCCTGAGCCTCTGCGGTCAGCGGAAGATGAACTGCCATCTGGTCGCCGTCAAAGTCGGCGTTGAATGCCGTACATACCAGCGGATGAAGCTTGAT
>CAMNNM010000109.1 GCA_946545425.1 uncultured Blautia sp.
TACCGCCTGAGCAATGTAAGCAATTACATCCGGGGACAGAAGCTGATCGAACCAAGAGTTCTGAACCGGATCGCATTTCTGAGAAAACGGTTTTTCGGCAGGTTTCCGGAGCTGTTGAGTGAACAGGGAAAAGAGGCGTACGATACCGCAGCGGTTCTGTTCTTTGGCACAGCCATGCAGTATTATGCGGTGAACGAACCGGACCCGGTCAGGGCAGTGAAGCGGATCCGCAGATTCTGTGAAAACTCCGTGGTCGCCGCCGAGATGAAAAAGGCGGATGATAAGACGCTGACACCGAAACGAAGACTGTTGAAGACTTTTCTGCGCATCAGGTGTTATCCGGGACTGTATCTGCTTTACCTGGGGATGATTCGTTTTCGAGAACGTTCTTGTTTCTTGTTCCCGATTGCTATATACTAAGGAAAGACTGGGAAAGTCCGTCTTTCCCTGACAGTCCTCAGCATGACGTGCAGAAATAAAAGGAGACCCCCATGGTTCCTCTGAAATGTGTAGTATTGATCCTTGCTTCCTTGCTTGTCTTCTGGCTGAACAGCCATGTTCTCGAAGCGATTCTTCGTACCGAATATACCCGCATGCCCGAACGGATCCTGTTTGGCTTTTTCGGGTATTTCTTCTTATTTGAAATGTTGGCCGTGCCGATGATCCTGCTGAAGAAGCCCTTTCATCTGCTGGCCGCGGTATGGCCGGCTGTCACCGGCGTCATTGCGCTGGCAGGTCTCGTTATTTTCATCTGGAAGCTGATCCGATACGAAAAAAGCCCGCGCGCCGCAGCGACGACCGAAATCCGGGCAGCAACGGCGGCGGTCGTACTTCTGGTTGCGTCGGCAGCAGTGTTCTCGGCCATACAGGAATACAACGGGTGGGATACCAGCTTTTATCTGGGAACCATGAACAACACGCTGGCCACGGATACCATGTACCTTTATGACGGGGACACGGGCATGGCCTGTAAAGATATTGATTTTCACTACGCCCTGTCGGGTTTTTACATGCAGTTTACAGTCTGGGCGCGGCATCTGGGGCTTTCGGCCCGGATCGTCGCCTTCTGGGTGATCCGTCCTCTGTGCGTGATCCTGTCCTCCATGATCGCCTGGCTGATCGGTTTCCGACTTTCGAAAAAAGGACGCCGTCTGGGCGGCGCGCTGGTGACGGCACTTTGGCTTGTGATTTCCTTCTTCTGGCGTACCAAATACTCCACCGGCGAATTCCTTTTCGTCCGCGGATACGAGGCTAAAGGCTACTGCGCCAACGTGGTGCTGCCGGCGATCTTTTACGCGGCGGTAATGGTGCTTCTGGCCCTGCAGAACGGCGGACGGGAAGAACAGAACGACGCTTTCAAAAAGCTCCTGGTTGCGACCTGGGCAAGCGTTCCGGTATCCATGTCTGCCATGGTCAGCGCGCCGGCGGGCGTGGCGATCCTGGGCGTCATTGTGATCATCCGTAACGGAAGACCACTGTCCACCATCGGGAAATGCCTGCTTTGCGTACTGTTCAACCTGCTGATCATCGGTGTGTACGTACTGCGGCTTAAAAACATTATTATGGTCCCCGGAATTGTGTGATATTCGCGCCGAATGGAGAAAACCAATGACAAATATCGATACATTATGGGAAATGATCAGCGAGTATATGGGAAACGAGCTGTGGATCGCTTTGTTCCTGGCGTCACTCATCATCGTTCTCTGCACCGCCGGAGGAGGAATGAAGCTGAGCCTTCTGATCGGCGTCATACTTCTGGCCATAGTGGTTTTTAATGACTGGACCCTGAGCCAGTACGGCAGCCTCGTAGAAAAAGCCACCTATTACCGCTTTTTCTGGATGATTCCGGTGACCATTCTGATCGCATTCGCATTTGCGCGGCTCATCCGGCTGATTCCCTGGCTTACCCTGAAGGCCGTTGTGTTTGCGGTGCTGATCATGACCGCGGCCTTTGCAGGCTTTTCGGGAACGCAGGAATACACCTGGTCCCTTCCCGAAAACGACATGATGCTGGACGAAGAGATCGTCGAGCTGGCAGAGATCCTTCACGAGACCGGAATCGAAGCGAGGAAGGAGCCGCCGCGGGTCCTTATGTCGATGGACGTGCAGCTTTTGTACCGGACGTATGACGCATCGGTCGTAACGGCCGTCAGCCGTGTTGCCTATGTCGATTACCTTCAGTCCGGCAACCGGAAGGCCGTAGAGAAAAAATACCCCGAAGAATCGGTTCTGATGTATCTGGTAAACGGGTACGGACTTCCCAAAACGGAGGATGTCGAAAAAGCCCTGAAGGCCCAGAAAACCGATTTTGTGATAGCGGTGACCATTCCCGGCGTGGCGGAAGCCTTCGAAAACGCCGGATGCGAACGAATCGGCAAAACAGAGAAGCACGTTGTGCTGAGGTGCCCGTGAAATTGAGAAACAGATAAGGTAGAGATGATGATAAAGCAGAAACAAATCGTCAGGAAACGACACGACCCCGCAGATATAAAAAAGAGCCTTTATTTCGTATGCACGGTATTTTTGTCTGTTCTCATCGGACTTATGGCAGCCCATCTGGTATATGTCCGGAATCTGAAACAGACAGCTGCAGTCGAGCCGATCCTGTCTTCAGCCGTCGGGCTGGAAGAAAGCACGGAAGGAAAGGCCGGAGAGAACTTCTTTTCCACAAAAGACAAGGACGCCCGGATCGTGTACGATACGGGCGGCGCGTATCTTGACAATGTGGAAATACAGGTGTCCTCTTTTTCGGACGCAACTGTCGAAAACGAGGCTGTCCTTATGGTGGAAGCAGACGGCACCCCGGTGTATGACAGCCGGGACGTGGTAGAAAGCCCCTGGCCGCAGCACGCTTTTTCGGTTGCCCGGAAGATCCTTCTGGACCGCAGGGTAGACACGCTTGCGATTACCTGGCAGGGAGAGCCTGGCGTGTCGATTTCGGTCGTATTTAATGAAAAGGATGCTTTTCCCTTCCCGCTGTGGATTATTGTAACGCTGTTCTGTTTTCTGATCCTCAGTCTGGCCCTTGGCCTTTATGATCCCCACAAGATCAAGGTCGAAGGCTGCGCTGCCATGGCAGTGCTGTTTCTTGGCCTGTTCTGCTCGCTGTATGTGCCGGCCCGTTATACCTGGGACGAGGAATCCCACTATATCCGTGCCTACAATCAGGCCATCGGCAATATCGTCTACGATTTTGACGAGGTCAAAAGCTATCCGCAGCATCTGGGAAGGATTTTTACCGACCCCAACTGGCTCTACCGGAACTACGAGGATTACATCAACTACGCATCTTACGAAGATTTGTACAAAATGGTCCCCACCGAGCAGCGTGTCGAAAATACGCCGCAGGTGGTGTATACGCCGCTCCCGTACATACCGGCCGGCATCGGTGTCGCCGTATCACGGCTGTTCAGGCTTTCGGTACTGCAGAGCGTCCAGCTGGGCAGGTTTTTTAACGTTCTGTTTTTCGCCCTGGTCGCATACCTGGCGGTACGAATCGCGCCGCGGAAAAAGTGGCTGTTTTTCTTCTATTTTACGCTGCCCATTAATGTTTTTCTGGCGGCGTCGTTCAGCGTCGATTATTTTATTACCTCTCTTACGGGACTGGCCTTTGCCATTATCCTGTATCTGAAGGAAAAGAAATCGGCCTCTCTCCGGGAATATCTGTGCCTGCTGGCGGTCCTGTGCCTGATCCCGTGTGCAAAAAGCACCTATGCGCCGGCCATTCTGCTGATCCTTCTGTTAAATAAGGACGCGCTTCCCGAAAAGATCCGGCCGGCCGTAAACGTACTGATCTCCATCGGCCTTACAGGAGCCATGTTCCTGATCACTTACCTGTACGGCAACCGCTTTGGCATTGCCCACTGGAATCAGCCGAATGTCGACAGCGCGCAGCAGATCCAGTATATTTTAAAAAATCCGGTGGCAACGATCCAGACCTTTATCGATACGACGAAGGTAAACTTTAAGGTACTGGCGCTGATCAAGTATCAGGGTTTTGCCTATGTGGGCTTTGTGGACGTTCTGGGATACCTGGATATCGCGGGACTGTTTATTCTGTCGCTGTTCGATGTTGGAGGAGAGGCGAAAAAGGAAGCCGGCAGGGTCCGGCTTACGCCCTTTGGCGTGCTTGGCGTGATCGGCGCATTTTTGGGCTGTTATCTGCTTTCCCTGCTTGCTCTTTATGTGACCTTTACGGAAATCGGTGCCGATCTGGTTAATGGATTCCAGGGCCGGTACTGTATTCCGATCATCTTTATTGCCTATGCCTTTATCGCCATGATGATCACGCCGTTCAGGAAGCACCGTGCCGGAGGTTTCCGGGCTGCCTGGATCATTTCGAGGGTACCGGTGATTGTCGGAATCGTTCTTCTGGCAGCCGGAGTATGCATCTATTTAAAGCTGTTTTCAATGTTCATACCTGTGTTCTGACAAGAAGAGACAAGAGGAGGCTTTCATGCGCTTCAGACCCTGTATCGATATTCATAACGGAAAAGTCAAGCAGATCATAGGAAGCTCCCTGTCCGATCAGGGCGACACGGCAAAGGAAAACTATGTATCCGACATGGACGCTGCGGGCTTTGCCCGCAAATATCAGTCCGACGGTCTGTCCGGCGGCCACGTGATCCTTTTGAATCCGGCTTCTTCTCCCATGTATCCGGCGACCCTTCAGCAGGCTCTTTCGGCCCTTCGGGCAGCGCCCGGAACGCTGCATGTTGGCGGAGGCGTGAACCCGGAAAACGCCGCCATGTTTCTTGAGGCCGGCGCATCCCATGTGATCGTCACTTCCTATGTATTTCGTGAAGGACGGATCGATCTGGAACGGCTGGAAAAGATGAAACAGGCTGTCGGACGTGAGCGCCTGGTGCTGGATCTTAGCTGCCGCGAGGTAAACGGTGCGTACCGCATCATGACCGACCGTTGGCAGAAACAGACCGACGAAACCCTGAGTGCCGCTCTTCTGGAACGTCTGTCGGCCTGGTGCGACGAGTTTTTGATCCATGCCGTTGACGCAGAAGGCAAAAGCCAGGGACCGCAAAGAAATGTCCTTCGCATCCTGGCAGGCTACGAAGGCCTGCCTGTGACCTATGCCGGCGGCATTCACGAAATGCATGACCTGCAGCTGATCCGGGAAGAAGGTAAGGGAAGGATCGACGTAACCATCGGAAGTGCGCTGGATCTGTTCGGCGGACCGCTGGCATACCGAGAAGTGGTGGAATACTGCAGGTCATCCGTGTGACAGGCTGTCGACAGCCATGAACGCAGGACTTTCAATAGTGGCTGTCGACATGATAAAAACAGTAGAACAGTGTATCGACTCTAAGTAGAACCAGGAAAAGGAATAATACCTCCACCAATTGTCGAAATATGTCGAACGATTTTGCTTGCTTTTCAGACATTTCATGCCTACAATATATGTAAGCATCCATTTCGAAGGTTCTTTTTTCATTTCAATTTCTATTCTAAAACGCCGGGGGAAGCGTAGCTTCTGCCGGTGATAAATCTCAAAACCTTTCTTATCGAAATCCATGCTTGAATCCATTCAACTGATCAGGCAGGGAGAACGTCAGGAAAGATTGCCGCCTGCCTGAGATCTGACACATCAAAGGAGGGCGCTGCATGAACAAAGTAGATGTACCCCAGAATACAAGAGGGCAGACATCGGAAAAGGACTTTCGGGAAAAGAAGCTGGAAGATTTTGACGATGTCTTCTGTGACATTATTAACGTGCTGCTGTTTGACGGAGAACATCGCGTCAATGAAGAAGAACTGGAATCCGGGATGCCGCGTTCCGCATACAAGATCGACGGGAAATTTGAGGAGCAGGAACGGGACGTAAAAAAGTTCTGGAAACGGGGCCAGGTCAGACTTGCCGTTTATGGAATGGAGAACCAGACCGGAGAGGATCCGGATTTTATCTTTCGGAATTTTGGATATGACGGAGCAGAGTACCGAGACCAGGTCCGCAGGCGGAATGAGATCCGCAGAAAAAACGCAAAGCTCCGGAAAGAGGGAGTGGACGATTCCTGCCTGGAAACCGTTCCAGACTTTTATCCTGTAGTGACACTTGTGCTGTATTTTGGCGAAACGCACTGGAAGAGTTCCTTGAACCTGAAAGATCATCTGAAGATCCCTGAAGGCCTGGAGGAGTACGTAACCGACTATAAGGTGAACCTGTTTGAGATAGCATATCTTTCTGAGAAGCAGGTAAGCAGCTTTCAGAGTGATTTCCGCTTTGTGGCGGAGTATTTTGTTGCAACCAGAAAGAAGAAAGAAGGCGTTGAGCCGACGTTTACCATAGGCCTGGAACACCTGAAGCATGTAGAAGAGTTTATAGAGCTGATGAACGCGATCACAAATTCAGACCGGTTTTCCAGACTGCCCAAATTGATCAATGAACGAGGTGAAAATACGATGATGACGATTTTGTTTGATGAAGCCGAAGCGAGAGGTCAGGCGCGAGGAGAAGCAATCGGTCAGACGCGAGGAGAAGCAATCGGGGAAGCGCGAGGCCAGGCGCGAGGAGAAGCAATCGGGGAAGCGCGAGGCCAGGCGCGAGGAGAAGCAATCGGCCAGGCGCGAGGAGAAGTGATGGGAGCCATACGAATTTACGCTACAGAAATGCATCTGTCACCATCGGAAATCATACAAAAGATAATGACACGCTTTTCTCTTAAGCAGGAAGAAGCAGAGCAGTTTGTCAGTTCAGTGCTGAATCAAGAGAAAAAGTAAGACAAACAATGCAGGGACAGCGGGGCCTTTATATAGTATAGGAAACTTCTCTTCCTATACTATATACATACTCCCCAAATATACAGTCCATGAAGAAAAAAACAGAGGTGCGTATCCTCAGGTAATTCTGTCTAAAACATTCATAGATTACCTCAGGCTGCAGATAAACAAGGTAATGCATAAAATATGAATATAGAAGTAATATGCGATGTATTATAATCGAGACAGCGTTATTTAACCAGTCTTTTAAAGTGTATAAATATTACAACATGTCGTAATCGAGACAATCAAAGGTTAACAACATGTGGGAAGAGGGGGCGGAAAGCATAAAATGTCCGTGTTGAGCGGTTAGTGTATAATGTTCAGTTAATTTACATATTGGTAACATAATGGCATACAATATCAGTCAACATAACGTAAATATAGGCAACCGCGCCAAATATTAATTTTTAAAATCGTATTAACAAATTCGAAAATGCGTATTGACAATAAAAATCAATTCTCGTATACTAGCTTTGTAAACAGATGTTGTTGAAGTGGGAGGAAGATTTCCTGGTCCAGAAAAATCTTGCTCCCCGGGCTTGTCTTGCGTCTCACCGCGTAAAATTAAACCCGGAAATTCAGCAAAAGCGGAACTCAAAAACGTAGAGGGAGGGTTCTGCGGTTAAATCTTAGGTAAAGGAGACTTGGATATGAAGAGGAACAAGATGAGACTTGTGGCTGTAGCAATGTCCGCTATGCTTGCTGCAGGAATGATTCCGGTCGGTGCTTACGGTGAAGAGCTGACTGCCGGGGATGAAGTAGCGGTAGAAGAAGTCGTAGTAGAATCGGAAGAGGAAC
>CAMNNM010000110.1 GCA_946545425.1 uncultured Blautia sp.
GCAAGGTTAAACAGAAGAGGAGGATTTTTGGTCTCCTTCTTTCTGGAAACCTCGGCGACGGTGCAGGATAAAGGCTGAACCTCCGAAAGATCGCTGATCAGCTTTTCGGCATCCTCACGTTTTTTGAAACCGTTTTCCTTGTAGAGCACCGGGGACTGAAACAGCCTGGTGCCCTCGCTGACCCGCCATTCGCCGTCAAAGGTATTCCCGGAAAGCTCGATTGTATTCAGCACACGGTAAAACGGGGTTTTTACAAACGCCCGGATCTCGCGCTCTCTTCGCACGACCATGCCGAGCACGCAGGTCATTACGCGGCCCACGGCGATAACCTGGTATCTGGTCTTCAGATAGTTGGAAAGCGTATTTCCGTACCGGAGAGTCAGAGCCCTGGAGAAATTGATTCCCATCAGGTAATCTTCTTTTGCTCTCAGATACGCTGCCGCAGACAGGTTGTCATAGGCCGACTCGTCCTTCGCCTCACGGATTCCCCTGAGGATTTCCTCTTCTGTCTGGGAATCGATCCAGACCCGTTTCTGAGCCTTGTCGTGAACTCCTGCCATCTGTGCCACGAGACGGTAGATGTATTCTCCCTCCCGCCCCGAGTCGGTACAGACATAAATGGTATCAATATCTCTGCGGTTCAGCAGGTTCTTGACGATATTAAACTGTTTTGCCACAGCGGGAATGATCTCATAGCGGAACTCGGCCGGAAGGAACGGCAGCGTGTCAAAGCTCCACTTTTTATATTTGATATCGTATACCTCGGGATAGCTCATGGTCACCAGATGTCCCAAGCACCAGGTCACAACGCTTTCTTCGGATTCGAGATAGCCGTCCCGTCTTTGTCCTGAGATCTTCAGTGCCTTGGCAAACTCGGCCGCGACACTGGGTTTTTCAGCAATATACAAAGATTTCATTCCGTTGCAGTTTTCCTTATTTTATTTTTTTGTTATGAAGCCCATGGCTTTCAGCGTCTCCGCGCACAGAACGGCACCGCCTGCCGCACCGCGGAGCGTGTTGTGGGACAGACCCACAAACTTGTAATCATAGATCGTGTCCTCGCGGAGTCTTCCGATGGAAACGCCCATTCCGCCCTCGTAGTTGACATCCAGAGCAACCTGGGGACGATTGTCCTCTTCCAGATACTGGATGAACTGCTTCGGTGCGCTCGGAAGATTGAGTTCCTGCGGAAGTCCTTTAAAGGAGGTCATGGCCTGGATCAGCTCTTCCTTCGACGCTTTCTCGCGAAGCTTTACAAATACGGCAGCCGTATGTCCGTTCAGAACCGGAACGCGGATGCACTGGCATGAGATCTTCGGTTCTTCGGCCGGTACGATCACACCGTTTTCGATATGTCCCCAGATCTTAAGCGGTTCCTTTTCGCTCTTCTCTTCTTCGCCGCCGATATAGGGAATGATGTTTCCCACCATTTCGGGCCAGTCGCGGAAGGTCTTGCCGGCTCCCGAAATAGCCTGATACGTTGTAACGATCGCTTCGTAGGGACCGTACTCTTTCCAGGCCGTAAGGACCGGGGTATAGCTCTGAATGGAGCAGTTGGGCTTGACGGCAATGAAGCCGCGGGTCGTTCCAAGACGTTTTTTCTGGAACTCGATGACGTCAAAATGTCCCGGGTTGATTTCCGGCACTACCATGGGAACATCCGGCGTCCAGCGATGCGCGCTGTTGTTGGAGACGACCGGCGTCTCGGTCTTTGCGTACTCTTCCTCGATGGCACGGATCTCATCCTTTGACATGTCGACTGCGGAGAATACAAAATCCACGCCGGATACGACTTCTTTGATGTCCTGGACATTAAGGACGCGCATCTTCTTTACGCTTTCCGGCATGGGAGTATCCATTTTCCATCTTTCTCCCACTGCTTCTTCATAGGTCTTTCCGGCGCTTCTTGCACTGGCTGCCAGTGTCGTCACCTCAAACCAGGGATGATTTTCCAGAATCGAAATAAATCTCTGTCCCACCATTCCGGTGGCTCCAAGAATACCGACCTTCAGTTTTTCGCTCATAATTCTCTCCTGTCCGTTACTCTGTTCACCTTATTCAAACTTCGAGATATGCACGGCATTCGCCGATGACCTTTTCCATAGCCTCGGGTCCCGGGGCTCCAAACGTGTTTCTCTTCTCTACACATGTTTTCAGGCTGATCGCCTCGTAAACATCTTCCTCAAAGGCAGGGCTGATCTTTTTGTATTCGTCAAGCGGAAGCTCGTCCATGGAAATTCCCTTTTCCAGGCATACAAGTACCAGCTGTCCGACAATGCAGTGGGCGTCACGGAAGGGCACCCCGTGGCGTACCAGATAGTCAGCTGCGTCCGTGGCGTTTGTAAAGCCTCTGCCCGCACTCTGTTCCATCACATCTTTACGGAAGGTCATGGTGGAAACCATGCCGCGGAAAAGAGCTATGCACCCTTTTACCGTATCGATGGCGTCGAATGTCAGTTCCTTGTCCTCCTGCATGTCCTTGTCATAGGCAAGAGGAATGCCCTTCATGGTCGTAAGAATGGACATCAGGGCGCCGTAGACGCGTCCGGTCTTGCCTCGGATCAGTTCGGCGATGTCCGGATTTTTCTTCTGCGGCATGATGCTGCTTCCGGTGCTGTAGGCATCGTCGATCTCGACAAAACGGTATTCGTTGGAGTTCCATATGATGATCTCTTCGCAGAAGCGGCTCAGATGCATCATGATCGTGGAAAGAGCCGAAAGAAATTCGATCACATAATCCCTGTCCGATACCGAATCCATGCTGTTTCTGGTCGGTCCGTCAAAGCCCAGGCATCTGGCCGTAAAATCCCGGTCCAGGGGATAGGTGGTTCCGGCAAGGGCGCCGGAGCCCAGCGGGCAGAGATTCAGACGTTTCCGCACATCCGCAAGCCTCTCCCTGTCGCGCCGGAACATTTCGAAGTAAGCTCCGATATGGTGTGCCAGCGTGACCGGCTGAGCCTTCTGAAGGTGGGTAAAGCCGGGCATGTATGTGTCCGTGTTCTCCTCCATGATTTGCAGCAGCGACTTTAAAAGCTCCTTGAGAAGATCTTCTGTCTCGTCCAGTTCATCTCTTACATAAAGCTTCATGTCAAGCGCTACCTGGTCGTTGCGGCTCCGCCCTGTATGGAGTTTTTTACCTGCGTCTCCGATCCGCTGCGTCAGAACCGCTTCCACAAAGCTGTGAATGTCCTCGTATTCCGACGTAATCTGAAGCTTACCGTTTTCCACATCCTCAAGAATTCCGTCAAGCCCTTCCAGAATGGCCTGTGTCTCTTCCTGTGTCAGGACGCCCTGTTTTCCCAGCATGGCCGCATGGGCTTTGCTCCCGATAATATCCTGCCGGTACATTTTTCTGTCAAAGGTGACAGAAGCGTTAAAATTATACACCAGACGGTCTGTTTCCTTTGTAAACCGCCCTCCCCAAAGCTGTGCCATCTTATTTATCGGCCTCCCTTTTTGAAAAAACACATCCACAGTAATTCTGCCGGTACAAACAGTACTCATTGGACAGCTCGACCGACCGTTTATATCCGTTCTTCTTTTTGAAATCGGCCGGAAGCAGCGAAACGCCATATTTCATGGCCAGCTCTTCTCCGATCTCGTTGATCTTTTCGGCGTTTTTCAGCGGACTGATGGAAAGCGTCGTCGTAAAACAGTCTGCGCCCAGCTCTTTTGCAAGCTTTGCGGTTTCTTCCATCCTGAGCCTGTAGCACCGAAAGCAGCGCTCTCCGCCTTCCGGAATATTTTCAAGTCCTTTCACCGTCTCGAAAAAAATACGCGGATCATAGGAACCTTCCACCACTTCCACCGGATTTTTGAAAGGCATCTCCGAGACAAGACGTTTCAGCTCGGAAACTCTGTGCCGGTATTCTTCTTCTATTGTAATATTGGGATTATAATAGAAAACCGTGATCCGGAAGAATTCGGAAAGATATTCCAGAACATAGCTGCTGCACGGCGCACAGCAGCTGTGGAGCACCAGATGCGGGATCCTGTTCTCACTTACGAGCTGATCCAGAATCCTGTCAAGCTCCTTCTGATAATTTCTTCTGTTCATGTTCTTATCGTCTCCTGCTGATAATCTCAGCATATAAACTTCTTGTTAGTATATCACATTACTGTGCTGAAACTTTCACAAAATTTGCGTCAAAAACCTCGTGACAATAATGCAACAGGATGGTAAACTGAAAAGTGAAAGTTACAGATCAACCGCAGGTAAGGTGTATGCTTTACCTGCATGTAAATTCTTAATTCAGGAGGGTAACATTATGAAGATGAAAACACTCATGAAGAAAGCCGCTGCAGTAGCTGCTGCCGGCGTTCTTGGCACCTCGTTACTCCCGTCTGCCGTTTTTGCAGCAGACAGCTTTACCGGACTGATCCAGGAAAATCTGGCCGCGGAGCTTCCCGCGTTTGCCCAGGCTTATTCCGAGGGTCTTGCCAACAGCGGAGAGACCAAGGGCAGTGCACAGGTCGGTATTGACGTAACCCTTGGCGACGTAGGCAAACAGCTTCTTGCTTCTACCGGAATCGATTTCTCCTGGCTGAACAGCGCCACTCTGAATATGGGCGTTGCAGTGGATGATCTTAATGCAACGATCATCGGCGAAGCACTCGTAAACGGAACGCATATCGCATCTCTGAACGCCATCGCTGATATGCAGAACATGATCGAGTACATCCAGATTCCTGAGCTGTCCGATGCATATGCATATATTTCCCTGAATTCTGCTCTTGCCCAGGCGGGAATCGATCCGGCCCAGTATCAGCAGATCCTTGATATGGCTAAGAACATCGGTCAGTATTACCCGACAGGCGAACAGCTGACCAGCCTCATTTCCAAGTATGTTCCGGTCATCCTTTCGGGCGTTACCGATCAGGGCACTTCCACCGCATCCGTCACCGCTTCCGGTGTTACGGCTGAATGCACGGTATACGAAGCAACACTGGATGAAAAGGGCGCCATCGCCATTGTCCAGGCTCTGAATGACACCGTTGCAACCGATACCGAACTGGAAGCAGTTCTTGACAACTTCGGAACCCTGTTTGCACAGCTTGGCCAGCCCATGGATCTGTACGAGCAGCTGAAAGCCACTCTGGCACAGACTGCACAGGAAGCATCTTCTTCTACGGCAGACAGCACCGAATACTTTGACTTCAAGGTATTCCAGGATGCTGAAGGCAACATGGCAGCCTTCACTATGGAATGCTATGATGCTCCTGGCGCTATTTCTACCGATGCTCCGACCATTAATATCAAATTCCCGAAGAGCGGCGACCAGATCGGTTTTGAAGCTTCCATCGCTATGGAAGGTGAAGCTTATTCCATCACCGGTGCCGGAACACTTGCCGATGGAAAGCTTAGCGGAAGCTACAACGTCAACGTCGGACCGCAGGCTGTTGCAACCATCACCCTTACCGATGTGACCACGGATGCAGCTGCTGATCCTGTTACCGGTTCTGCTTCTGTACAGCTTGTTCAGAGCGAAATGACTCAGAGCGACAGCACGCTTCAGATGCTTGCTTCCTTCACTCCGGTATGCAGCTGGAACTTCAGCAAAGCATCCAAGAGCGGAAGCCTCACGCTTGACATCCAGACTGGCGGCGCTTCTCTCGGAACTGCAACGATCAGTTTCGCACCGGCCGAAATCACCGCACTTGGCGCACCGAGCGCAGCTACCTCCTACAATATCGAGGATGACACCCAGGCTAACAGCTGGATCAGCGGCTTCAAGATCGATGCACTTCTTGCTAATCTGCAGGCAGCAGGCGTTCCGGAATCTCTGATCAATCAGGTCATGGGCACCGGCGATCCCGCAGCAGATGCTGCAGCAGCTCCCGCTGACGGAACTGCAGAAGCAGTTGAAGTTGAGCCTGCAGCATAAGTAATAACATAGCATTTACTGATCGGTAGATCAGAATAATTGAGGGGACGCCCGATGGGCGTCCCCTTTTCTTTTCTTTACTATTACAAAAAACCGCTGCTCAAACCAGTGCAGCGGTTTTCTTTGAATGCCGGCAGTGGGACTTGAACCCACACGTAGTCACCTACAACAGATTTTGAGTCTGCCTCGTCTGCCATTCCGACATGCCGGCGTATGCGGCGGTATGTCCGCCGCAATCATTACTTTATCATATATACATTATTTTTGCAAGCAGTTCTCTTTTTCTTCTTCCTCAGTAGCTCAGGCGTCTTCCAAAAGACTTTCATGAATTTCCGGGAAGCAGTCGAAGGTTGCAAAATAGTCGGCAGGGGTCTCGGCCCTGCGGATCAGCTTGAAAGAACCGTCCTCCTGAAGCAATATTTCCGCGGATCGAAGCTTGCCATTATAATTATAGCCCATAGAAAATCCATGCGCTCCGGTATCGTGGATCACCAGAATGTCGCCCATGTCGATCTTCGGAAGGTACCGGTCAATCGCAAATTTGTCGTTATTTTCGCACAGAGAACCTGTCACATCATATTTGTGGTCACAGGGTTCATTCTCCTTACCCATGACCGTAATATGGTGATAGGCGCCATACATAGCCGGACGCATCAGGTTTACGGCACAGGCGTCCACACCGATGTACTCCTTGTGGATGTGTTTTTCATGGATTGCAGTAGTTACAAGGCAGCCGTAGGGTCCTAACATGAAACGGCCCAGTTCGGTATAGATCGATACGTCTCCCATACCAGCCGGCGTCAGGATCTCTTCATAGACTTTGCGTACTCCTTCTCCGATCACTTTGATGTCGTTTGCTTCCTGATAGGGAGTATAGGGGATTCCGATACCACCGGACAGATTGATGAACGAAACATGTGCTCCCGTTTCTTTCTGAAGGCGCACGGCCAGCTCGAACATGATCTTCGCAAGCATCGGGTAATACTCGTTTGTGACTGTATTGCTTGCAAGGAAGGCATGAATTCCGAATTCTTCGGCTCCCTTTTCTTTCAGGATGCGAAACGCCTCGAATATCTGCTCTTCCGTCATTCCGTATTTGGAATCACCGGGATTATCCATGATATCATTGCTGATCTTGAAAAAGCCGCCCGGATTGAATCTGCATGAAACCTTCTTAGGGATATATCCGACGGATTTTTCCAGCGATTCAATGTGCGTAATGTCATCCAGGTTGATGATTCCGCCGATCTTGTTGGCATAGGCAAATTCTTCATCCGGCGTGTCGTTGGATGAGAACATGATATCCCCTTCTTTGCAGCCAACAGCCTTTGCCATATACAGCTCGGTCATAGAGGAACAATCACAGCCGCATCCGTAATCTCTCAGAATACGGATCAAATACGGATTCGGAGTTGCTTTTACAGCAAAAAACTCTTTGAACCCTGGGTTCCAGGAGAAAGCATCCTTCAATGCCTTTGCATTTTCGCGGATTCCTTTCTCGTCGTAAAGATGAAACGGAGTCGGGTAAACCGCAGTGATTTCCTTCAGTTTCTCAAGTGTTACAAATGGTTCTTTCATTCTTTCTCCTGT
>CAMNNM010000111.1 GCA_946545425.1 uncultured Blautia sp.
ATGAAAAAGAACCATACCCGTGAGAATGCGGTTCTGTACGGCATCGGTCACGGGGGAATAGAAATATTGGCTATTGCTCTTCCCCTGATGATCACCTATCTTACCATCGCAGTCCTGTTTTCAGGGGGAGATGTAGAAAACGCGCTCAGTTCCCTCAAGATTACGGAGGAAACTGCCGAAGCTGCACTTCCGTCTGTACAAGCGGCAGCTGCGTTTGATTATGGTATGATGACCATGAATGTCATGGAACGGCTGTTTGCAATACTCATCCATATCGGACTTACGGTTATCGTATATTACGGCGTCATTAATGCAAAAAGAATCTGCCTGCCGGCTGCCATCCTGCTGCATATGCTTATGGATACATTCCCCGCTTTGTACCAGAGAGGCGTTGTTCCGCTGTGGGCGGTTGAAGTATGGGGTGCCGTATGGACTGTCGTAATCGTATTTATCGCCGGGAAGCTGTACAGGGAAATGTAAACCAATGTGGTTATTCTGTGTCAATGCAGGGCAGGCATACTGTTCCGGCAATACAAAGAACCGAAAGAGTCATGAAAACCCTTGCAGCCATGCTGTTGGCCCAGTGCAGATTCATCAGAGAAAGAAGGAACACCATTCCAAAGCAGACGGTATCTGCTGCAATCATTCCCCAGGCATAGCGAGAAAGGGTAATGCTTTTCGGAACTGTCCGCTTTGGTACGAAAAACGGCAGAGAAGTCCGTTCATTGGTCAGTACAATAAATGACGGCAGCCCAAGAACCAGAGAGAAGCCCAGATTATTCGCAAATGTCAGAGGAATGATTTCCTCGTAATACGAGTATGTCCACTCCAGCACACTTCCCAGCATGGCAGAACAGGCAAGACATCCCAGAGCGGCAAACCATATGTACAAAAAGAGATTTTTCCAGCTGTGTATATGAAGTCTGCGGCCGTTGACCGCATTCCAGAGCTTGTAGGGAATGTACTTAGGTACCTGATCAAATACGATCTGTGTAATGTATTCTCCGGATTTTCGTTTTCTCGCGATGCTTTTTTAATTGTAGATTTTTCTATGAAATTGTCAAGTATGGTTTGCGCGTCTCCGTTCCGAGATGTTCTTGTTACTCATCCGATCAGGGAAGCTTCACACAGAGGTGCATCTATGATAAGATGTTTCTGAAAATGCTACAGTAATGAGAACGATAGAGAACCTTAACCGATTTGATATCAAGGAGAAAAATTATTATGAAAGAAAAGATCGATATTACAGATTACGCCAACCTGATCACGAAGGCATTGCCGAAGGGAATCCTGCTGAACACCAATGGAGATAAGTTTAATTCCATGGTCATCGGGTGGGGACATCTTGGAACTTTATGGGGCAGGCCTACTTTCCACGTATATGTGCGGCAGGGACGCTATACAAAATCGCAGCTTGACAAAACCGGTGAATTTACGATCAGTGTGCCGCTTGGCAATCCGGATTCGAAGATCAACAAAATCTGCGGATGGCAGTCCGGACACAACATTGATAAAGTAAAAGAGGCGGGTCTCGATCTTGAGAATCCTGAGACTACAGGTACCCCGGGCATAAAGCAGTATCCTCTGACAATTGAGTGTAAAGTCCTGTATTCGCAGGATCAGGATCTGAGCCGGATACCGGAGGATATTCGAAACCGGATGTATCCGCAGGATGTGGACGGTACTTATCCCATGGCAAACAGGGACTTTCATACCATGTATGTCGGCGAAATAGTGAAAGCATATATCATCACGCAGGACTGATGCATAAGGATGGAATCATGAATCTGTTCGGGCTTATCTCTCGGATCACACATTATAGAAATCCCGATATATGGATTGAAACGGATGGCGTCTTTACAGGAAAAAGTGAGGCCGCAACTGTCAGAACCCGTCTGGGACCGCGGAAAGCGACTTACAGCGCTTATGAAATTGCATATTATGTGAATGGCAGAATGCTGCATGGATGGTATTCATTTCATCCGTTGCCGGATCCTGACCCTGAGAAACTGGAAGGTGACAGGATTCGAATTCGATACAAAAAAAGGAAACCGTTTATTTTTGAAAAGGCTTCCGCAGGAATGGAGATATGAAAGGTGAAACAATGTCAGATCACAAGACGGGTGCCAGGATCGTTCATCCGATCCCGCCGGTATATGACGAATATTCAAGAATACTGATCCTCGGGAGCTTTCCCTCGGTAAAATCCCGGGAAGCGGGATTCTTTTACGGTCACCCGCAAAACCGGTTCTGGAAGGTGGTTTCGTTCATATTTGAAGAAAAAACGCCGGAAACAACGGAAGAAAAGAGAGCATTTCTTTTGCGGAACAGTATCGCAGCATGGGATGTGATCCATTCCTGTGATATCACAGGGTCCTCCGATGCATCGATAAAAAATGTCGTCCCCAACGATCTTTCCGTGATCCTGGATACGGCTCCCATAAGAACCATTTTCGTAAACGGGAAGACGGCTCTGAAATACTATCAGAAGTATACCCAGCCGGTGACCGGACGGCAGGCTGTATGCCTGCCGTCTACCAGTCCGGCCAATGCCGCCTGGAACATGGAACGTCTGACGGAAGCCTGGAAATGTATCCGGGATGAGTGAATGACAGGATCAGGGATCTTTCTTACAGGCCTGCACAGCCAAGCAGCAGCTGTACGGCCCCGCATCCGGTCATGATGAGGATCGGACTGCATTTTTTCTTCCGCAGCAGTATGAAGGCAGCGGCAAATAACAGAAGAGAAGGAACTTCGATGGCATCTGCCTCAAAGCGGATGCTTCCGTCTTTGAAGATAACAGAAAGAAGGATGGAGAGGCCCGCCGCAAAGATCATGGAAACAACCGCAGGGCGCAGGGATTTCAGTACAGTCTGCATCATGGCAAGATTCCGGTATTTTGTATATAAAAGAGCCAGAATCGTGACGAAGATACAGGAGGGAAGAATAAAGCCAAGTGTGGCGGTCAGGGCACCAGGAATGCCGGCGGTCTGATTGCCTACAAAAGTAGCGGCATTTATGGCGATCGGGCCGGGGGTCATTTCCGCCACCGTGACCAGGTCTGTGAATTCAGATAAGGTAAGCCATCCGTAGCGGGTTATGACCTGCTCCTGAATAAGAGGCATTGCGGCATATCCGCCTCCAAAACTGAACACGCCAATCTGTAAAAAAGCCAGGAATAAATTCAGATAGACCATTTCTCAATTTCCCTTCTTCGAAGTTTGTGCCTGGATCACAGACCGCACGATTCCAAGAACAATGGATATCCCGATAATGACCACAACATTGATATGCAGATAATAATTGGCGATAAAGGCTGCGGCCATCAGCAGAATATTAAGGACATCCCCCGTCTTTACAATACCGGAGGCCATGTCAAAAACCACGGACATGATCACGGCGCTGACGCCTGCCTTCATTCCCTTCAACAGGCAGCGAATGACAAAACTGTTTTTGAAGGCACTGTAAAAGAAGGAAATGACAGTCAGTATTAAGAACGGAGGTATTATGGCACCCAGAACGGAGACAAGAATACCGGGAATACCGGCCAGCTTATAGCCGACCACGATCGCTCCGTTCACAGCGATGGCTCCGGGCGAAGACTGGGCGATCGCAACAAGATCCAGCATCTCTTCGTCACCGATCCAATGGAGTTCATCCACAAATTTCTGCTTCAGCAAGGTGACGATCACATATCCTCCACCAAAGGTAAACGCACTGAGACAGAGCGTTGAAAAGAACAGCTTTTTTAACACGGAAAGTCTGGATTGTTCTGTTTTCATGTAGAAGCTCCTTTATGAATCGTTTTCCTATAATATAGATAATAATATCATACTTGTCATTGGGAATTTGCAACTAAAATGTGTAAAGAACCATGAGTACTGTGCTATTATATCAGCAGGGATAAATATTTGTATGGCCGACGGAAGTAAGAAGGAATAAGCAGATTGAGGAGGATACGAATGGGGAAAAAGGTTGTATCGGCAGGTCATATCTGTATTGACATCACGCCGGCGATCGGCGGAAACAGGGTTTCCGAGATCGGTCAGATGCTGCTTCCCGGAAAACTGATCAATGTCGGAGCGGCAGACGTCCATACGGGCGGCAGTGTTGCGAATACGGGACTTGCCATGAAAATACTGGGAGCTGACGTATATCTGGCAGGAAAAACCGGCGATGATGCCTTTGGTGATATGATCCAGAGTATTGTAAGCCGGTACGGAGCGGAAAAGGGGCTGATACGAAAAGAAGGCGAATCCTCTTCCTACTCGGTGGTACTGGCGGTTCCGGGGATCGACAGGATCTTCCTGCACCATCCGGGAGCCAATGACACCTTTACGGCGGATGATCTGTCGGAGGAACTGATGAAGGACACCGTATTGTTTCACTTCGGATATCCGCCCCTTATGAAAAAAATGTACGAGAACGAGGGTGAAGGTCTTCTGGAGGTCATGAAAAAGGCAAAAGCCTTTGGGGCTGCCACATCCATGGACCTGGCGGCTGTTGATCCTGCATCCGAATCCGGCAGGGCGGACTGGAAAAAGATCCTCGAGAAGGTTCTTCCCTATGTGGATATCTTTGTACCCAGTATTGAGGAGCTTTACTACATGCTGGACAGACCGGGCTTCGATGCGCTGCAGAAGAGAGCCGATGGCAGGGATGTATGTGAGGTTCTCTCCTTTTCGGAGGATATTCGTCCGTTGGCAGATCAATGCATGGCCATGGGCACGAAGATCCTTCTGATCAAATGCGGGGCACCTGGAATGTATTACCGGACGTCGTCGGAAGAGATGCTTCAGATGATCCCGCAGAACCTGGAACTGGATACAAAGGTCTGGGCGGACAGAGAGGGCTTTGAAAAAAGCTATGTGCCCGAGAGGGTTCTGTCCGGCACAGGTGCCGGCGACACCAGTATTGCGGCCTTCCTGACATCCCTTTTAAAAGGATTTCCACCGGAAAAATGTATGCAGTATGCGGCGGCCACCGGTGCCTGCTGTGTGGCGGCGTATGATGCGCTGAGCGGGCTTCTGCCGCTTGAAGAGCTGGAAAACAGGATACGGGCAGGATGGTCCAAAAACGAATACTGATATAGAAAAGGAGAACGACTATGCTTGTAAACCTGAATGATGTACTGATCCCGGCAGCTGTGGAAGCAGTGAAGCGGGAGACCGCTAAAAAGATGGAGCTGTTTTCCAGCACCGGAAAGGGAGGTATATTATGAATTCCTATATTGGTCATGACTCGCAGTGCTATGGAATCGAGGAACATCGCCTGGTGGGCGGAAAAGGCGATGGGATGCGTCTCCTTGAAGTGAACAATGGAAAAGGGCTGGAGCTTACGATTTCTCTTGACCGCTGCGCGGATATTTCACGGCTGCGTTTTGGCGGCATCAATATGTCCTACTTCTCGCCCTGCGGATATGTTTCGCCGGCTTACTACGATCCCAGGGGAACGGGGTGGCTGAAATCCTTTACAGCCGGCTTTCTGACCACCTGTGGACTGCAGGCGGTAGGTTCGCCCTGTGTAGACGAGGGTGAAGAGCTTCCGCTTCACGGTTCTATAGCCAATACCCCAACCGAGCAGGTGATGTGGTATGAAGAAAACGGCGAGCTTGTGATCCGCGCTCTTGTAAAGGATGAGGTGATCTTTGCCAGAAAACTGCGGCTTTACAGAGAATATCACGTGAGCCTTGAGGAGAATTTCTTCCGGATCTGTGACACGATTGAAAACACCGGCGATACAACACAGCCAGTGGAAATCCTCTATCATATGAATATGGGATATCCGCTTCTGGACGAAGACAGTATTGTGGAGATCCCCTCGGACAACGTAACAGCCCGGGATGCCCATGCCGAAGAAGACATTGCCAACTGGATGCACATGATCCGCCCGGAAGCCGGTTATGTGGAACGGTGCTATTATCATACCTTTGAAAAGGAAGGCAAAGCATCCATTTATCAGCCGAAAATCGGGAAGGGCCTTACCATCAGTTTTGATCCGAAGCAGCTGGACTGCTTTGTGGAATGGAAGATGATGGGCGTCAGAGACTATGTTCTGGGTCTGGAATGCGGAAACTGCTATCCGGATGGCCGGGACGTCATGAGGAAGACGGGACGGCTGAAGTTCCTGGAAGCGGGGGAAAAGGTTACTTACGAAGTAAAGGTTGCATTGTTCGTGAAATAAGCGTTTGATTTTTGTATATTGAGGGAGCTGCTTTGCAGCGCTCCCTTTTTTAGCGTCGGCGCTTGCTTAATGAATTCAGGTATGATAATATTATTAGGAATTTAATTCTTCACCGACACGTTTATTGAGGAGGAAGCTATGATTTATTCAACAGAAGTTAAGAACATGTGCCCTGTCACACAGGGAGTGCATCACGGTGCAGCGCCGATTCCCGAAGAAGCAAAATGGGTTCAGGCCAAGAAGATCGAGGATATTTCCGGTTATACGCACGGTATTGGCTGGTGTGCTCCCCAGCAGGGCGGCTGCAAGCTGTCCCTTAATGTAAAAGACGGCGTCATTCAGGAAGCTCTGGTAGAGACTCTTGGATGTTCCGGAATGACCCATTCCGCAGCAATGGCAGCAGAGATCCTTCCGGGGCTCACCATTCTGGAAGCCCTGAATACCGACCTTGTCTGCGACGCCATCAACACGGCCATGAGAGAACTGTTCCTTCAGATCGTGTACGGCAGAACCCAGAGTGCATTCTCAGAAGACGGTCTGCAGATCGGCGCCGGTCTCGAGGACCTTGGCAAGGGCAACCGTACCATGATCGGAACCACCTATGGAACCCTCGAAAAGGGACCGCGTTACCTTGAACTGACCGACGGCTACATCACGCATCTCGCACTCGACGAGAACGATGAGATCATCGGATACAAGTATGTCAACTTCGGCAAGATGATGGATTTCATCAAGTCCGGTATGGATGCAAATGAAGCACTGAAGAAAGCTTCCGGCCAGTACGGAAGAGTTGCCGATGCTGTACGCCTGATCGACCCGAGAAAAGAGTAAGAAATAGGAGGATAATTATCATGGCATTATTTGAATCATATGAAAGAAGAGAACCTCAGATTCTTGCTTGCCTCAAGGAGTACGGTATCTCTTCCATCGAAGAGTGCAAGGAAATCACCGAGGCTGCCGGCATTGACGTTTACAAGCTGATCGAAGGCATTCAGCCGATCTGCTTTGAGAACGCAAAATGGGCTTACACCGTAGGCGCAGCCATCGCCATCAAGAAAAACTGCCGCAGAGCAGCCGACGCAGCAGCTGCCATCGGTATCGGCCTTCAGGCATTCTGCATCCCGGGTTCCGTTGCTGACCGCCGTAAGGTAGGTCTTGGCCATGGAAATCTTGGCAAGATGCTTCTGGAAGAAGAGACCGAGTGCTTTGCATTCCTGGCAGGCCATGAGTCCTTCGCAGCCGCAGAAGGCGCCATCGGTATCGCAGAGAAGGCCAACAAGGTCCGCAAG
>CAMNNM010000112.1 GCA_946545425.1 uncultured Blautia sp.
CAGAAAAATGCTTGAAGTTATTACAAACATCAACAACTTTGTGAATAACATCGTCTGGGGATGGCCGGCATTGATCCTGCTGGCGGCCGTTGGCGTGCTGATCACGTTCATCACAAAGTTTTTTCAGGTGTCCCACATCGGACATTGGATGAAAAATACCATCGGATCGATCTTCAGCGATAAAAAAGTGCTGGGACATACGGAGGATAAATCCATCAGCCAGTTCCAGTCGCTTTGTACGGCCCTGGCGGGAACCGTCGGCACGGGTAATATCGTCGGCGTTTCCGGCGCGATCATCACCGGCGGCCCCGGAGCAGTTTTCTGGATGTGGATCATCGCCTTTTTCGGTATGATGACCAAATTCGCGGAAAACGTGCTGGGCATCTTCTACCGCAAAAAGAACCAGAGCGGCGAGTGGTCCGGCGGAGCCATGTATTATCTGCAGGACGGTCTCGGCGGTTATAAAAACTGCAAGACGCTGGGAAGAGTCCTGGCCGTTCTCTTCGCTGCGTTCTGCCTGATCGCATCCTTTGGAATCGGAAACATGACCCAGGTCAACTCCATCTCCGAGAACATGAATGCGGTCTTCGGCGTTCCCATGTGGGTGACAGGCATTGTTGTGCTTGCTCTGACGGCTCTTGTCACGCTGGGAGGTCTTCAGAGAGTCGCAAACGTGACCGAGAAGATCGTTCCCTTCATGGTGATCTTCTATATTATCGGATCCATCATCATTTTCTTTACGAACATTTCCAGGATCGGCGAGGTGTTCGCGGCAATCTTCCAGGGAGCTTTTGCCATGAAGGCGGCCGGCGGCGGTATTATGGGTTACGGCATCAAGCTGGCCATCGAACAGGGTATGAAGAGAGGTGTCTTCTCGAACGAAGCAGGCCTTGGTTCCTCCGTCATGGTCCACTCCAATGCCAATGTTCATGAACCGGTCAGGCAGGGAATGTGGGGCATCTTCGAGGTATTTGCGGACACCATCATCGTCTGCAGCCTCACTGCCATCTCGGTTCTGAGTTCCGGTCTTGTGGACCTGAGCACAGGCGTCACCCAGGAAGCCTATGAAGGCCTGACACTTTCCAAGGCAAACATCGTATCCACCGTCTTTACCATGCACTTCGGAAAACTCGGAGGAGCGTTCGTTGCCATCGCAGTCATGCTGTTCGCCTACTCCACCATTCTCGGATGGAGCCATTACGGAAAGAAAAGCTGTGAATTCCTTTTCGGAGAAAAAGGCGCGTTCATTTACAGCATTGCATTCGTACTGGTGGTCTACGGCGGTGCCGTCATGGGAGACAACCTTTCATGGCAGCTGGCGGACACGTTTAACGGAATGATGATGCTCCCCAACCTGATCGGCGTCATCGCTCTGTCTCCGCTGGTGTATAAGATTACGAAGAACTATGTGGACAGACGGATCCG
This sequence comes from uncultured Blautia sp., assembly GCA_946545425.1. Lineage (GTDB taxonomy): Bacteria > Bacillota > Clostridia > Lachnospirales > Lachnospiraceae > Blautia_A. Next base: position 1,426 of record CAMNNM010000112.1, read on the forward strand.
TAAGAAGAATGTAAAGCCCATGCTTTCCAACTGGGAAGATATTCAGAAGGAAGCAGAGAAAGCCGTGGAACAGGGAGAGATGTAATCTTGTATTTATTCAGCACCCCAGTCTTCAGGGTGCTGAATAATTACCGTAATTTTTAAAACATCCAGGACGCGCAGCGCCCTGGATGTTTTAAGTCCCGGGGGTCGAACAGCCCCAGGCCGACTACGTGAATAAATACAGACAAAGGAGAAGATAAAAATGAACCAGCTTAAGGAACGTAAGGAAATGGACACCGCCTACATGTGGAATCTGACCAAGATGTATGCGGACGACGCGGCATGGGAAAAGGATCTTGAGACACTGAAGGAAGAAGTGAATCAGATCCCGGCCTTCGAGGGTACTCTTCACACGGCGGAGAACGTGAAAAAGTACATGGAATTCAGCACGCAGTTCGAAGGAAGGCTGGAAAAGCTGTACTGCTACGCCATGCTCCGTATGAGCGAGGACACCCGCGAGGAAGCGGCAAAAAGCATGTATGCCCGCGCCATGAACCTGGCGGTGCAGGCCGAGACGCTTTCGGCCTTCTCGGAACCGGAGCTTTTGTCTCTTTCCGAAGAAGCACTGAAGGAAATAACAGAGAGCCCGCTCCTTTCGGAATACCGCATCCTTCTGGAACGGATCGCCGACAAGAAAAAACATACCCTCAGCGCCGCGGAAGAACGGATCATCGCATCCTACGGCGAAGTGCTTTCTGCCCCCGGCACCATTTCCGAAAGCCTTGAGGATTCCGACATGACCTTTGCTCCGGCAAAGGATCAGGACGGAAACGAGCACGAGGTAAGCGGCTCCAGCTTTGTTCTTCTGCAGATGTCCCCGGACCGCACCCTCAGAAAAAATACCTTCGAAAATTACTACGCCGGCTTCAAGGGTCACATCAACACCTTTGCCGCCACGACTCAGGCGAATGTCCGTTCAGACGCCGTCACGGCCAGCCTCAGAAAATTCGGATCCTCCCGCGAGATGATGGCCTTCGGAGAAAGAGTGCCCACCCAGGTCTGCGACAATCTGATCGAGACCGTACGCCGTCACATGCCCGACATGTACCGTTACGTTCGCCTCAGAAAGAAACTTCTTGGCGTGGACGAGCTGCATTTTTATGACATCTATGCGCCGCTGGTTCCGGAAAACGACGCTAAATACAGCTTCGAGCAGGCAAAGGAACTGCTCTGCGAAGCGGTTGCACCTCTGGGCGAGGAGTATGGAAATGCGGTCCGCCAGGGCCTGAAGGACGGCTGGGTGGACGTTTATCCGAACAAGGGAAAGCGGGGCGGTGCTTATTCATCGGGCTGCTATCTCTCGGATCCCTACATCATGATGAACTACACCGGAAGCCTGGACAGCGTTTCCACTCTGGTACATGAAATGGGACATTCCATGCACAGCTGGTTCTCGAGACATCACCAGCCCATGCAGTATTCCGAGTACACCATCTTTGTCGCCGAGGTGGCCTCCACCGTGAACGAAAACCTGCTGATCGAAAACCTTCTCGAGAAGGAAACGGATCCTGCAAAGCGTCTGGCGCTTCTGAACCAGTATCTGGAAAACTTCAAGGGTACCGTCTACCGTCAGACCATGTTCGCGGAGTTTGAGAAGAGGACCCATGAGATGTCCGAGCGGGGCGAAGCCCTGACACCGCAGGCGCTGTGCGCACTTTACGAAGAACTGGTAAAGGATTACTTCGGACCGGACATGGTGATCGACGACGAGATCCGGTACGAATGGGCCAGAATCCCGCATTTCTACCGCTCGTTCTATGTATACAAGTATGCGACCAGCTATTCCGCGGCAGTGGCTCTGTCCGAAGGTATCCGCGCCGAATACAGGGGAAAGGCCGAAGGAAATGTAAAGAAGTATCTGGAATTCCTTTCCATGGGCTGCAGCCAGGATCCGCTGGACGAGCTGCGGCACGCCGGGGTGGATCTGTCGGTGTGCGACCCCATCGACGCGGCGCTTGACAAGTTCGCCCGGGTGCTCGACGAGGCAGAGGAGTGCATGAAGCAGCTTGGCCGTTGATGGCGTATATCGATACCTTGCCTGATATCAACAAATATTTAACAAAATACATTTTAGGGGTTCACGAAAACGTTGATTCATGGTATAAATTGTATATAAAGTAGGGGTATTTCGGAAGTTAGAACCGACAAACTGACGGAATTTCTGCTTTGTTTTCAGAAAAAAGCAAAAAGAGGCAAAGGAGGATCATAGTATGGGTGGCTTAACGGATGCTGCCGTAAAACAGATCAACGAGATCTGCGAACGCTACAAAGATGAGAAGACACCGCTTATGATGATACTGAGTGACATCCAGAACGAATACGGATATATTCCGCTTGAAGTTCAGGAGATCGTATCCCGCAACACCGGGATCTCAGTTGCAGAAATCTACGGCGTTGTGACCTTCTATTCATTCTTCTCCCTGACACCGAAGGGAAAGTATGTCATTGGATGCTGCCTGGGCACAGCCTGCTACGTAAAGGGCGCACAGAATGTTATCGACAAATTCTCGGAGATCCTGAAGATCAAACCGGGCGAGACAACCGAAGACGGACTGTTTACACTGGATGCTCTGCGCTGCATCGGTGCCTGCGGTATCGCACCTGCAGTCAGCATCAATGGAACCGTTTATCCCAAGATGTCAGTGTCTCAGGTTCCTGAGGTTATTGAACATTACAAGGCTGCAGAATAAGGCGAAGGAGTGTGCAAAAGCATGATTAATTCAGTAGATCAGCTCAATGAGCGTATTGCTGCCTGTTCCCGTGACCTTGGGGACAAGATCAAAGGAGCCGATGGCAAGCGCCATATCGTGCTCTGCGGCGGTACCGGATGTCTTTCCAACCATTCCAGAGAGATCAGCGAGAAATTCAACGAAGTCCTGGAAGCAAAAGGTGTTGCTGACCGTGCGACCGTCAATCTGGTAGGATGCTTCGGTTTCTGCTCACAGGGACCGTTCGTCAAGATCTATCCGGAAGATACCCTGTATCGTCTGGTTAAGATCGAGGACGTCGAAGAGATCGTCGAAAAAGATATCATGAACGGCGAGATCGTAGAGCGCCTTCTGTATGTCGATCCGGCTACCGGCGAAAAGGTCACCAAGCAGGACGACATCAACTTCTATAAGAAACAGCGCCGCGTGGCTCTTTACGGCTGCGGCGTCATCAATCCCGAAGACATTAACGAAGCTCTCGGAATGGGCGCTTTCCAGGGCCTGAAGAGAGCCCTCTCCATGACCCGGCAGGAAGTTATCGACGAAGTGCTGGCATCCGGAGTACGCGGCCGCGGCGGCGCAGGCTTCCCGACCGGAAGAAAATGGCAGTTCGCTTACAATTCCCAGAGCGATGAGAAATACGTCGTCTGCAACGGTGACGAGGGTGACCCGGGCGCGTTCATGGACCGCAGTATCCTGGAAGGAAATCCGCTTGGCGTTATCGAAGGCATGATGATCGCAGGTTATGCGATCGGCGCACAGAACGGTTACTTCTATGTACGTGCCGAGTATCCGATCGCTGTCGGAAGACTGAAGATTGCAATTCAGCAGGCAAGAGAGGCCGGCCTTCTTGGAAAGAACATTCTGGGAACCGACTTCAGCTTTGACTGCCATATCCGTCTCGGCGCCGGCGCTTTCGTCTGCGGCGAGGAGACTGCCCTTCTGAACTCCATCATGGGCAAACGAGGCATGCCGCGTCCCAGACCGCCTTTCCCGGCAGTCAAGGGTCTGTGGGATCAGCCTACCATCATCAACAACGTAGAGACTCTGGCCTGTGTTCCGTACATCCTTCGTGAGGGCGCCGCAAACTTCGCAAGCGTCGGTACCGAAAGATCCAAGGGAACCAAGGTATTCGCACTCGGCGGCAAGGTTAACAACGTAGGTCTTGTCGAGGTTCCGATGGGAACCACGCTCCGCGAGCTGATCTATGACATCGGCGGCGGAATTCCGAACGGCAAAGAATTCAAGGCCATTCAGACCGGCGGTCCGTCCGGCGGATGTCTGACCAAGGAATATCTTGACGAGCCGATCGACTTCGACAACCTGGTAGCCAAGGGATCCATGATGGGTTCCGGCGGTGCCATCGTCATGGACGAAGACAACTGCATGGTCGACGTTGCCAAGTTCTACATGGAATTCATCTGCGACGAGTCCTGCGGTAAATGTACGCCGTGCCGTATCGGTACCAAGCGTATGCTTGAGATCCTTACCAGAATTACCGAGGGTAAGGGAACCATGCAGGATCTGGAAGATCTGGACGAGCTTTCCAAGACCGTAAAGGCAAACTCCCTCTGCGCTCTTGGCCAGACAGCAGCCAACCCCATTACTTCTACCCTGACTCATTTCCGCGATGAATATCTGGAGCACATCAACGAGAAGAAGTGCCGTGCACATGTCTGCAAGAGCCTGATGCAGTACGTCATCGATCCCGACAAGTGTATCGGCTGCGGCAAGTGCGCGAAGGGATGCCCGGCAGGCTGCATCGAGCGCAGCGATTACACCGCGCCCGGCCATAAGCTTGCATCCATGAAGATCGATCCGATGAAGTGCCTGAAGTGCGGCGCCTGCATCAGCGCATGCCGTTTCAACGCGATTGAGAAAAAATAAAGATAGGAGAATGAATAATGGCAAAGATCAATATTAAAATCGAAGGCATTCCCTATCAGGTTGAGGCGGGTCAGACGATCCTGGAGGCCGCCAAGGCCTGTGGATATGAGATCCCTTCTCTTTGTACCTTTAATCACGGGGAATGTAATGTCGGCTCCTGCCGTGTCTGCCTGGTAGAGGCTACAGGTGCCCGCGGCCTTGTTGCATCCTGCGTATACCCGGTAGCTGAGGGCATGGAAATCCGTATCGGATCTCCCGCAGCGATCGAAGCACGCCGCCGCAGCGTAGAGCTGCTTCTTTCCAACCATAACAAGAACTGCCAGCAGTGTGACAAGAACGGAAACTGCGAGCTTCTTCATGTTGCCAACATGACCGGCGCAAGAGATGACGCTTTCGCAGGCGTTCATTCAGAGGTTCATATCGACCGTCTGGCTCCCGGCCTTGTACGCGATACCTCCAAGTGCATCCTCTGCGGACGCTGCATCGAGAGATGCAAGAACGCTCATGGCCTTGGAATCCTCGGCTTCGAGAATCGTGGTTTCAGAACCTATGTTTCTCCGGCAGAAAACCGCAGCTTCGCAAATTCACCCTGTATCCAGTGCGGTCAGTGCGTGAACGTATGTCCGACCGGCGCTCTTATGGAAAACTCCGAGATCGAGAAGATCGACGAAGCATTCCGTCAGGGCAAGCATGTCATCGCTCAGGCAGCTCCGGCTGTCCGTGCGGCACTCGGCGAAGAGTTCGGTTATCCGATCGGAACTCCGGTTACCGGCAAGATGGCAGCTGCTATGCGCCGTCTGGGCTTCGAGCGTGTATATGACGTAAACTTCGGCGCCGACCTTACCATCATGGAAGAGGGAACCGAGCTTCTGCATCGTCTGACCGAGGGCGGAGTTCTTCCGATGATCACTTCCTGCTCACCCGGCTGGGTCAACTATGCCGAGCTGAACTACAGCGATCTTCTTCCGCATCTGTCCAGCTGCAAGTCCCCGCACCAGATGCAGGGCGCCATCATCAAGTCCTGGTGGGCAAAGCAGAATAACCTGGATCCGAAGGATGTCTTCGTTGTATCCGTTATGCCCTGCGTTGCCAAGAAGTACGAGAAGGACCGCGAGCAGGAGAAGGTCAACGGAATTCCGGATGTGGATGCCGTTATCACCACAAGAGAGCTTGCCCGCATGATCCGCCGCAGCGGTATGCTGTTCCAGAGACTTCCCGAGGAAGACTGGGATCAGGACATCATGGGCGATTACTCCGGCGC
>CAMNNM010000113.1 GCA_946545425.1 uncultured Blautia sp.
CGGTCGCTTGACGGGCCCCGGAAGCAGGAGAGTGGGGTCGGTTTGCCTTCTGGCAGTACGCCACCGGCGAAGCATACCGGCCCGCGATCGACAAGAGCTACACGATCAACTATCTGAGCACGGAAGGCGCGCAGGCTCTGATCGACTACTGGGATCAGGAAGTGCTGACAGACGAGGTGCAGTCCCTGATCGACCAGATCGAGGAATGCGATCTGTACATGGATTCTCTGGAGCTGTCGGTGCATGGCTCTGATACCACAGGGCAGCTGTGGTGCGCCGATATGGAGGAGCAGTTCTCCGCCCGGAACACCTATGACATCGATACGCTGCTTCCCTTCCTCATCAAGAGGGGCGGGACCTTCGGAGCGCCCAATGTTTACTTCTATGAGCCGGACGACGAAGCCGGGCAGACGTATGTCGACAATTTCCGGCTGGATTTCCAGCAGACCCAGACCGAGCTTTATATGGAAAACTGCCTGCAGGTGCTGGCGGACTGGCTGCATGGCCGCAACATGAGACTGAGGGCCGAGAATTCCTACGGCGCGCCTTTTGAAATTTCGGAGCCGGCAAAGGTTCTTGATTATGTCGAGACCGAATCGATGGAGTTCGGTAACGAGCTGGACAGCCACCGCAACATGGCGGGCGGTGCCCATTTGTTCGGAAAGCGTATGTCCAGCGAGACCGGCGCGTGGATCTCGGGTAACTATGTGTATGACAACAATTATTATCGCCAGGTGTTCTACATGCAGTATGCATCCGGCGTACAGAAGACCGTGACCCACGGCTATTCTGCTGAGTATGGTCCGGAAGAGTACGTTCAGTGGCCGGGCTTTGAGGGCATGGACGCGGTGTGGTCGGAGCGCTTCAACAAGCGTCAGCCGGCGCAGGTTGATTATGCGGCGCAGAATCTCCATTACAGCCGTCTGCAGAAGGCTCTGGAGGCGGGCGTGCCGCAGATGGACATCGGTATTCTTCGTTCGGACTATGCCTTCAACAACCGTCTGACCAACGGCGGTATGCAGAATTTTGTGGAAAAGGGCGTGTACAGCAACAAGGCGCATACCCAGGACGGCTATTACTGGAGAGACATGGGACTGCAGAATGCAGGCTATACCTATGATTATTTCTCACCCTGGCTTCTGACGGATGAGGAAGTGACCTGCACGGAGGGCCTTGTCAATGCAGACGGCGCCGCTTATCAGGCGCTTCTGGTCGTGGAGGACGAGCTGCCGCTCGAAGCCGCGAAGGTTCTTCTGGACTGGACGAAGAACGGCCTGCCGGTGGTGTTCGTAAACAATGCCGTGCAGCTGGTCGCAAATGATGATATTCTGAAGGAAAACGGCGCAGCCGGCAGCAGGTCCGGATCGAACAATGCGGCGGATGAAGAGCTTGCGGCGGTCGTTTCCGAGATCAAGGAGCAGGCAAGTGTTCGTACGGTAGAGAGCGAAGCAGACGCCATGGCGGCGCTGCAGGAGCTGGGCGTCCTGCCGCGTGTCATGTACAGCGAACCGAACACCGTGCTGCTTCCGGTGCTTCGAAACGACGCGGATGCCGATTATCTGTATCTCTATCATTACATGTATGAAGAAGCCGATGACTTTGAGACGACCGTATCGGTGGACGGCGTTTATGCTCCGTACTTTATCGATACCTGGTCCGGCAAGGTGACCGCGGCGGAGAACTGGCGCGTGAAGGACGGCCGTACCGAGATCGACGTGAACATCGCTCCCGGCGAGACGCAGCTGCTGGCACTTGACAAGAATGCGGATGTGGCGGACGGATACGAGACCTCGGCCGAAGCGGCTGAGACAATTGTTCCGGTCACGGGCTGGACGCTTACCGTGGACAGCTTTAACCCCGGCGAAAAGCTGACCCGTACCGAGGAGAACGAAGAGACGGGCCTTACCACCACCGAGGTCGCTTATGACACCGGGCATGTGATGCTGGATGCCGGCGCGTTGGATGCGCTTCTTCCCTGGAAGGATATCGAAGCGGTGGGCGAGACGGTATCGGGCATCGGAACCTATCAGACTTCCTTTGAGGCGGACAGTGCAATGCTGGACGAGAGTGCTCATGTGATCTTCCGGGCGGACAGCTTCGAGGGCGGCACGGCAGCCGTGTTTGTGAACGGAACCCAGGTGCCTGTAAACATGGACCGCCGCACGGCAGACCTTTCGGGCCTCCTTGTCGAAGGCGCGAACACTCTGGAAGTGCGCGTTACATCTTCCCTTCGCAACAAGATGCGTGACGTGGGATACGAGCAGGGCTGGATCATCCTGCATCCCGAAGCCGCCGACTACGGCATGACCGGAGAGACGTGGCTGGTTGTTGTAACAAATTCGTAATGGGGTCTGACCCCGTTACGACTGAATAGGCAGGTCGTGCTTGCACGAACCTGCTTATTTTGACAGTTCTTTCCTTTACAGAACCGGTCAACTGCAATAAAATAAAGGTAACGACTCATACAACAGAGGTATGACAGAAATAAGGAGCAGGGAAAATGGCAAAGATTCTTTTACTGAACGGAAGTCCCCATAAAAACGGATGTACGGCGGTGGCGCTTGATGAGATGATCCGTATATTTAAACAGGAGGGTATCGAAACTGAGCTGATCCAGGTCGGCAGCAGGGGCATACGCGGCTGCGCCGCCTGCGGCTTCTGCGAGAAGAACGGAAGATGTGTGTTCAACGATGACCTGGTAAACGAAACGGCTCCCAAATTTGAAGCGGCTGATGGTCTCGTGGTCGGAAGTCCGGTGTATTACGGCTCGCCCAACGGAACCCTGCTTTCATTTCTGGACAGACTGTTCTACAGCACGTCTTTTTCGAAACATATGAAGGTCGGCGCGGCAGTGGTAAGCTGCAGAAGAGGCGGCAACACAGCCAGCTTCGATGTGCTGAACAAGTATTTTACCATCAGCGGCATGCCGGTCGCTTCCAGCACCTACTGGAACCAGGTGCATGGTTTTACGGCAGAAGATGTAAAGAAGGATCTGGAAGGTCTCCAGACCATGCGGAACCTTGCCAGGAACATGGCGTTTCTGATCGAAGCGATCGCGATGGCCAAAGAGGAGAACGGAGGATATCCCGAGGTGGAAAGAAGCATGTTCACCAGTTTCCCGGACGGAAAATGATCGGACAGAACCCGGAAGAAAGGGGGGACTGATATGGCTGTTCTTGGTGCATTTATGGTACCGCACCCGCCGATGATCGTTCCGGCGGTGGGACGCGGAAGCGAAGCGCAGATCGAAGAGACGACAAAGGCATATGAGCAGGCCGCAAAAGAAATTGCAGGCCTCAGACCGGAAACCATTATTATCACAAGTCCCCACAGCGTCATGTACTCGGACTATTTTCACATTTCACCGGGACGAAAGGCAAAAGGATCCTTTGCAGATTTCCGGGCCGGCCAGGTGAAGTTTACAGAGGAATACGACGAGGAACTGACCGACCGGATCTGCCTTCTTTCGATGGAGCAGGGATTTCCGGCCGGGACGATGGGGGAAAGAAACCCAAGGCTGGACCATGGGACCATGGTGCCGCTGTGGTTTATCCGCCGGCATTATGACGGATTCAGGATCGTCCGGACCGGACTGTCGGGACTGCCCCTCGCCGACCATTACCGGTTTGGCATGATGCTGAAGGAGGCCGCCGAAGCCGAAAACAGAAAGGTCGTGATCGTGGCCAGCGGAGATCTTTCTCATAAGCTGCAGACCTACGGCCCGTATGGCTTTGCGCCGGAGGGTCCGGAATATGACAAACGGATCATGGACGTCTGCGGCCGGGGGGCTTTCGGCGAGCTGCTGGATTTTGACGAGACCTTCTGTGAAAAAGCGGCTGAGTGCGGACATCGTTCGTTTGTGATCATGGCCGGAGCCTTTGACGGAATGGCCGTGGAGGCAAAGGCCTTGTCCCATCAGGACGTGACCGGCGTCGGATACGGAATCTGCACCTTCTACCCGAAAGGAGAAGATGAAGAACGGCATTTTCTGGACCGGTATCTGAAACGGAAGGAAACAAAGCTTGCTGAGCAGGCAGAAAAGGCAGATCCTTATGTAAAGCTTGCCCGGCAGTCACTGGAGGCTTATATCCGAAACGGAACATTTATACAGGTTCCGGACGGGCTTCCGGAAGAAATGCTGAAAACCCGTGCGGGTGCGTTTGTATCCATCCATAAGCATGGAAAGCTGCGCGGATGTATCGGCACCATTTTTCCGACGGCGGAGAATGTGGCGCAGGAGATCATCCGGAACGCGGTCAGTGCATCGACGCGGGATCCCCGGTTCGACCCCATTTCGGAGGACGAACTGAAGTGGCTGGAGATCAATGTGGATGTGCTCGGAAAGCCGGAGAAGATCGATTCGACGGCTGACCTGGACGTAAAGCGTTACGGCGTGATCGTGAGCTGCGGATACAAAAGAGGACTGCTTCTTCCGGATCTTGACGGCGTGGACACGCCGCAGCAGCAGATCGCCATCGCCATGCAGAAGGGCGGGATCAGGGAAAGCGATCCCTATACGCTGGAACGATTTGAGGTCGTTCGTCATACATAAGAGGTTTCAACAGAAAGGGTAGGGACTAGTGTAAGATGAAAAGGTTTTATAAATGTCTGTTTACTGCCTTCCTGCTGCTTTGCTTCATGCTGTGTCCGGGATTCCGGGTGAAAGCGGCAGAGGATTATACTGCCACGACCATGCGTCTTCTGCACTATGAAGGGGAAGTGGAGATTCTGGACAGCTCCGGAAATGCCGGCCTGGTCATGGAAAACATCCGGCTTAACAGCGGCGAGTCCTTGAGCACCGGGGAGGACAGCATGGCGGCCATCGGCCTGGATGCGGACAAGATTCTGACGATGGATGAGAATTCCAGGGTGGAATTTGTCAAGCGTTCCAATGCACTGGAGCTGAATCTTACCGATGGAAGCCTTCTCCTGGACGTTCAGGAGAAGCTGGGCGAAGATGAAACTTTGAATATTCAGACCTCCAACATGGTGGTCGGCATACGGGGAACGATCGTCTATGTTTCAAATTCCCCGGATGCTTCGGGCAAGGCCGGAACGACGCTCGGCGTGCTGGAAGGGAAAGCGGAGGTTTCCTACAAAAGCGCGGACGGAATTCAGCGCATCCAAAGGGTTCCCTCAGGACAGAAGGTGGTTATAACAGAAAGCGAAAGCCTGGAGATCGCCGAAATGGGCGCAGAGGAATTTCCGGAATTCGTGACCCGTCAGCTTGAGAAGGACGAGGTGTTGGCGGACCGGGTCGAAAAAGGGATGGAGGCCGGGCAGAATCAGAGCGGAGATCCTTCCGGAAATTATGCGGCAGACGGCAGCTGGACCTGGAACCAGGAGGTAACCCTAGTCGCGCAGAGCGCCAGCAAGCTTTATGACGGCACGCCGCTTACGCGGCCGGGAGATGTGCTGGTTTACGGACTGCCGGAAAGCTTTTCGATCCGTACAAGCGCGGGCGGCAGCCTTACGGATGCCGGAACAGGCCCGAACCCCATCGCCGGGTACACGATCTATAATGTGCGGGGCGAAGACGTGACCAGACATTTCACCAATATTACCAGGGTGGACGGACTTCTTAGGGTAGACCCCGCGCCTGCCACGGTCTGGACGGGGAGCGCCGAAAAGGTTTACGACGGCCTGCCGCTGACCAATGAGGAAGCGCTTCTCCGGACAGCCCCGGGTTTCCGAAAGGACGATCCCGTCTGGCGTAACGCATCTTATACCTTCACGGAATTTAACGAACAGTCCATTGACAGCCAGACCCTGTACGGCGTGTGCGGCACGACTCTGGTTCACGGAACCAATCCCCTGACCGGGGAGACCAGGGAAATCGAGCTGTTCGCCGGGCAGAAGCTGATGGTCCGCCTTTTAAAGGATACAGACGGGCAGAGCCTGGAGTACGTGATCGTTACCATCTCTGAGGAAGAACTTCCCGAGGAGATCCTTCGCCTTTACGCGGATAACAAAGAGCTGATGGAACAGGCCTGCCAGGATGCCGGCTGGAACCGGGAAAAACTGGAGGAACTGATCCGGCAGCTTCCGGCAAGCACGAAGGAGAAAACACAGAAGAACGATCTTCTGGTCGAAACGGACTCCTCGGATCAGCTGATGCGTGATGCGACGAACGTGCGGATCACCATCGATACGGATATTACCAGCTTTAACGGAAGGATGCTGGGGGACGAGGAAGCGCACTTTGTTCCGATCGATCTGGACGATTCGATCGTTGTTAAAGCCACCGGAAGTCAGACGAATGTGGGAGAATCTGTCAATACCTACACCATTGACTGGGGCAGTGCAAATCCGGACAACTATATTCTGAGCGAAGAGCTGGGAACCTTAAAGGTGACGGCAGCCGAAGCCGTGGTGACGACAGGTTCCGCGTCCAAAGAATATGACGGAACGCCGCTTACGAACCCGGAGGCTTCCATCACGGGGCTTGTAAACGGAGAGACGGCCATTGTCACGGCCACCGGAAGCCAGACAGAAGCAGGCCGGAGCACGAATACCTACACCATCGACTGGGGCAGCACCGACTCCGGCAACTATGTTCTGACGGAACGGCCGGGAATTCTGGAGGTGACGGAAAACGCAGCCGAGATCACGTTAACGGCAAAATCATTCAGCAAGCCTTATGACGGGACGGCGCTGGTGGTCGGAAATGCGGAAGCGTCTGTGTCTGAAGAAACACCGGCGGAAAGCCTTCCGCCTGAGATAGAATCCGAGGAAGTTCCGTCTGCGGGGGCAGCTCTTTCAGAGGAACTTGTAACGGCAACGGGCCTGCCTGAGGGTTTTACTTTTACCGCAGAGGTTTCAGGAAGTCAGACAAAGGTGGGAAGCAGTCCCGTCCGCATCACCTCATATGCGATTTTTGATCCGGAAGGCGCTGATGCGACATCCAGATTCAAAAACATCAAACTTGTGAACGGAACCATTACGGTCACGGTGAATGAAAGCGAGATCACCTTTACCGCGGCTTCTGCTTCCAAAATCTATGATGGGACAGAGCTCAGAGAATCTTCTTTTACGGCGGAAGGGATCCCGTCGGGTCTTTCCTTTGCGGCAGAGACGTCAGGCGGCCAGAAGGACGCCGGAAGCAGCGACAATGTTGTTGTCAGTTGGAAGATCCTGGACGGCAATGGAGAAGATGTGACAGACGCATTCTCGGGTATTAAAACCGTGAAAGGAACACTGACGGTATCGCCGGCACCGGCGACGGTGACCACCGGTTCAGCATCAAAGGTTTACGACGGAACGCCGCTGACGGCTTCGGATGCTTCCATTACCGGTCTTGCGGACAGCG
>CAMNNM010000114.1 GCA_946545425.1 uncultured Blautia sp.
ATGGAGGATTTTGGTTCACTCATTGGTACAGCTAATTAATTAACGTTCTACTAGTCATTTATGACAGGGGCCGATCATTCTACAAAGTTCTCGTTTTTGATTTCCCGCGCGACTCTGCCGTGCTCCAGCACGATAGTCCGCTGGGCCGCTTCGGCCACCTCCGGGTCGTGGGTGACGACGATCAGAGTCGTTCCCTCGCGGTGCAGCTGGCGGAACAGATCCAGTACGATGTTTTCATTCGCCTCGTCCAGGTTTCCGGTGGGCTCGTCGGCCAGGATCAGTTCGGGATGATTGATCAGGGCCCGGGCCACGCAGACTCTCTGCTGCTCGCCGCCCGAAAGCTGGCTGGGAAGGTGTCTCGCGCGTTCCCGGAGGCCTACCCGTCCGAGGGCCTCCAGGGCTTCCTCTTCGTCGGGCATGGAATGATAATACTGGGATACCATTACATTTTCCACAGCGGTCAGATAGTTGACCATGTGGAACTGCTGGAAGATCAGGCCGATTTTGTCACGGCGGATATCGGTCAGGTGCTTGCTGCTCTCCTTTGAAATATCAACGCCGTCCAGCAGGACTTCTCCTTTGGTGGGCTTGTCCATGCAGCCGATGATGTTCATCATCGTGCTCTTTCCGGATCCGGACGGACCCATGATTGCCACCCATTCTCCTTTGTCCACACTGATGCTTACATTGTCCAGCGCTTTCAGTTCACCATATATTTTTGAGATATTCTTCAGTTCAAGAAGGCTCATACCTTATTCTCCTTTCAGTACCAGGGCGGGATCGATGGCCACGGCCCGTTTGATCGGCGCAAGGCAGCTGACCGCCGCGATGGCCATGGAAACGATGACCGCCGCCGGCAGAAGCAGGGGCTGGAATGTGATGGAGGAGCCGAATACGTTGATGCTCACCACCTGTGCAAATACAAAGCCCAGCACAGCGCCGATCACGCCGCCCAGAAGTCCCAGGAACATGCCTTCTCCCAGGAATTCTCCGCGGATGGAATTATCCGAGGCTCCAAGAGCCTTTCGAAGTCCGATCTCTTTTCTTCGTTCCGAAACAACTGCCATCATCGTGGTGGATACGCAGATCATGGTAAGAAGCAGCACCACCACGGTGACCAGAAAGACCAGCGCCTGAAGCTTTCCAAGCACGGCCGTCTCGGATTTGGTCACTCTTTTTACAAGACGTGCCGACACGCCGCTTCCCTGTGATGCTATCTCTTCGCAGTAGCCGTTCAGCTGTTCCTCGTCGGCGGATACGCTCAGCTCCGCCACGTCCAGCCGGTCTTCGCCTGTAAGATTCTGCAGATCGGTAAGGGACATGAACACGTATCCCTCTTCCTCGCCGCCCGTGACGAGAATTCCGCTTACGGTATATTTTGCCGTGCTGGGACGTGCTGCCGTCTCAGCGCTTCTTGCACTGTTCAGAGCGTTTACGACAGCTTCGGATGTGATGGTGGCGCCGGAAAGGGCGTCCACATCCTTTCCAAGTTCAAGGGGCAGCTCTTTCCCGATAAACTGGGAAAGGAACGCCTCGTCGGTCCCTGCCAGGGACCCGATGTCCTCGGTCTGCGTGGAAGCATCCACCTCAAACTCCGCGATCTTTGCCTCGTCGTCCAGCTTTGCCGTTACAGACAGGACTGCCTCGCCGAAGCCTTCGGCGCTGCCGACCAGCGTCGCTCCGGGAACCCAGTCCGCCGAAGCATTGTTCCCCTCTGCGCCCTCTGCAGAGGCTTCATTCCCCGCCTGAGAAAGGGTCGGCTGCCAGGTAAGCTCCATCTCGGATCCCACCTTGACCCCGATGGTCTCGGCTACTTCTTTTCCCACAAGGATCTCGCGGGCAGCTTCGGGATAATTTCCTTCCACACTGAAATAGGGGCTGGTCTTCTGCACCTGTTCAAAATCGGTACCGGCGGTCGTAAAGGACTGCTGGCGTGATGTCATGTCAAGACGCACATAGCGGTAGGGCGATGCCCCCACCAAAGCATCCTCCGGAAACGTTTCCAGCGTTTCCTCCAGTTTTGCGCTGTCAAGGGTGGTGCCGTCCTCGGGCATCAGAAGCATGTTTGCGCCGTAGGAACGCATCTGGGCACGCATCTGCCGGGGCACGTCGTAATAGATCGTCAGGAGTCCTGCCAGGATCGTCGATCCGATGCCGATGGACAACAGAGCGATCAGCATACGTGAGCGGCGTCTTAACAGGGACGCCGTGACCATTCGTAAAAACATTCTTCGTTTTGTCATCATGCACCTCCGTCAATGTCCGCCGTGCAGGACTTCTGCAGGTTTCAGGCGGAGCACCATGCGGATGGCCGGAAGGCTTCCCGCTATGGTCACCAGGGCGATCAGCGCCGCAACGATGGGAATGACCGCAGGGTTCATGTCGATGGCCGAGCCGAATACGCTGCGTCCGATCAGCTGCGCGAAGCCGAAGCCCAGGGCGGTGCCCGCCGCGAGTCCGATCAGGGCGGTAATGAGGATCTCGGTCATGACCACGCCTGTAATAGAGTGGTCCTTTGCACCGATCGCCTTCAGAAGGCCGATCTCCTGCGCACGTTCCATAACAGATGCCGTGACCAGGTTGGAAATGCCGAGAGCCGATCCGATCAGGCTCAGCGCGGTGATCAGGATCATAAGCAGCTTGGTTTTGTCAAGGATCATGCCCTCGCTTTCCGCCACCTGACGGACAGCGCTGGCCACGGAACCCGTGATGGCCTCCTGGATCTGATAGCAGATGGCGCTTACATAGGCCGTACAGTACCAGGTCTCGTAATCGCGGCTGGTAAGTGCGGCGGGATTTCTTGCCGCTCTGCGGGCCAGATCGTTATCGGGGGTCGTCAGGGCCGAGACTTCGATGGAAGCCACCTTTCCCTCCCGGTCCGTCAGCGCCTGCACTGCGTCCAGGGTCGCGAAGATCTGATCATCCTCGTCTCCGCCGGCGTCATAGATACCGACGATCTCGCCCTTCATGGAGCCCTGGCTGGTGGTGAGTTCGATCGTTTCGCCCACAGTCCAGCGTTTTTCCGTGGCAAGCGCGGTTCCTACCATGATTTCGTTTCCGGCATTTTCGTCGGCCTCATCGAGCCAGCGGCCGTCCGTGATCTCCCACCAGGAACGCATGCTCTGCACGCCGGCGTCCAGCTCCTCGCCCGTCGGCAGCGACAGATGATGGTTGAACCATGTGCCGGTCACCTCGGCCTGCGTCCCGTCCGTAAGCACGGCTTCTGCGCTCAGGAAGGGGGTAAAGTCCACGATATTGAACGCCCAGAAAATGGTCTTCAGCTTTCCCAGCTCGTCTTCCCGCAGATAGGCCGTGTTCAGTTCTCCCCCGTCTCCGACGTCATAAATATCGGATAAGAGCGATGCGTCCTTTGGTTTGACCGTAATGTTCGCACCATAGTTTTTCAGCTCTTTATTGACTTTTTCTTCTACGCCCATCACCACATTCAGCATGCCCGTCGCAAGAGACGCGCCGAGTGCGATGGTAACGGCGATCAGCAGCATTTTGCTCCTCTGATGCAGGAGCACGCCGCGAATTAATCTGAAAAGCATAGCAGCCTGTCACCTCTTCCCTTATTACTTGAATTCCCGTTCGCCGGCCATAATGTCTTCCATGGCGAACACCAGGTTACCGCCGTCCACCTCGTATTTAAGCGGGATCGGGTTGCATCCGCCCTTGAATCCGATGGTGTTGATATTCATGACGACGTCGCAGCGGCGGCAGACCACCTGTCCGTTCCGTTCGTAGTATCCTGCGTTTCCGCAGACCTCGCAGGCGTCCAGTCCCACGCCGTAGGAGGCGGAATTGGGCTTGCGCACCACGATCCAGCGTACGTTCACGCCGTTTTCGGTCTGATATTCGAAACGGTGAAGATGGAAATCGTTGACGGCTTCCATCGGGACCAGGATCCGGTCTTCCTCTACGGTAAAGCTTTCGGGAGCCGAAAGCTCCACCACGCGGGTGTCATAGCTCTTGACCAGGGTCAGGACCAGGGTGAAGATCACAAGGGCACCGGCGGCCGTGCAGGAAAGCCTGCGGTAATGCCGGTTTTTTGCTCTCAGCTTTCTCTTCTGCGCCGGATTTTCGTAGGGTTCCGTCACTTTGATGTTCTGCGCAAAACAGATGATCAGTGACAAAGCGGCGAGTGCAACGATCACCCAGATAAACAGCATGGCGTAATTTGCGGTAAACATCATCCAGCTGCCGATCCATCCGAAGGAGTCCTCGTTGTATTTCACGGGCCAGTTGAGCCATTTCGCCCGGTTGACCCAGGGTACGAAATAACGGCCGAAACAATAAAGTGCATAGACCGCCGCGCTGATGCAGGTCAGCCGCGTTACATGCGAAAGCGGTCTTATATGGCAAGCGCATTGATATAAAATGCAGGAATAGACAAACAGAAGGATCAGCGCCAGCACAAGGCCCGCCAGACGGACCATATAGTAGGACGACAGATAGCCGTTTCCCATGGTATTAAAGCTGAAGGGATACAGCATTACGCCCGGCAGCTGATAGAAAATCAGTACGGCAGACAGTCCGGCCGCCGCAATGCAGAGAAGAATTCCGCCCTTTGTAAGCGTCCCCTCTTCTTTTCTTCCGAAAATAAGACTCAGAATGATCACTGCCAGTGTGAGGCAGATGATAAATGCATAGATATAATGATTCCAGTGGCTGGAAATAATACGGTTGGACGTTCCTTTGACGATTGCCAGGGCAAGTGACGAAAGGACTCCTGTGACAAGTCCGGTTCCGTGAATGACGCGCCCCTTTTTTCCATACAGTCTTCCGAGAATTGCATGGAGCCATGTTGCCAGAGTTACGGTGACAAAGAGATCCTGGGTCACCATCCAGAGATATTTCAGCAAAATTCAGGCCCTCCAAAAAACGCACGTATGCTGATGCATAGTCCCCCGCAGATATGCACCAGCAAACATGAATTTTCTCTATTCAGTTTTCCCTGAAAGCTCAGGGCTTTCAGGGATTTTGTCTTCAGGGATGATTACCACTCCTTGACAAACTTCCATCCGGTCCAGGTAGCCTCAAGCGGCTCGGTCCAGAATTCGTCAGCTTCTACGCCGGTCTCGGGATCTACATGAAGAAGATATCCGTTCTCAGCCGGGCTCTTGATGGAAAGCGTGATGGAATACTCACCTTCCGGAAGAGCGATGTTGTTTCCGTAGTGCGGGCCATCGGAAGCAGCCATGGGCATCATGGAACCAGAAAGAACTTCCTTGCCTTCGGTATCCTTGATCACATAGTCGATGCTCAGATAGGGAACCCATCCGTCAACCGGGAAGGAGTACGGATTCTCGTTTGCAGTCAGGTCAACTTCGATATGAAGATCGGAGCCTTCCTTCGGAGCGGCCAGATCTGACGGAGCCATGTCGACCGGCTGGAAATAAACCATGCTCATGGTCATAAATCCAACTTCCTGCTCGCCTTCAACGCCAAGTTCGTATTCATCAAAACCAGCCTCTTCAGCCATAGCGGTTACCGGAACGCTGAGAGTCATTACAGCCAGTAAAAGAGCGATAAACTTCTTCATTTTAATTTCCTCCTGAAAAATAGTACTGTGTTTCTATTATCTTCAGCCGGCGCCGCGCGGGGTAGTGCCGCATGGAGAACGTATTGGTCCGCTCCGCATTGCGGAGGCGGGGAGATGTTATAGAAAACGGATAAAACGTATGCGTTTTATTCGTTTTCTGCGCCGAATTTTCGCCGCTTCAGCGGCATCTTACCGATGAAAATTCGTGCGCATTAATCTGCGCTGTACTGCGCTTTCACTGCATCGATCTTTCCGCGGTAGTGGGCGATCAGGAAGGTCACCAGCAGGATGATCGAAAGGATCAGCTGCGGTACCAGCGTCTCAAGCCACGGATAGATTCCGAAGATCTGGATCACGTCGTTTTCGGGAATTCCCGGAACTCTGAGGGCCAGGTCGAACACATTTCCTTCGGCCAGCTCCTTGATGCCGCTTCCAAGGAAGGATACGCACATCACGGCCATCAGAATGCTCGTCGCGGTGAAGAACACCTTGATCGGCAGCTTGATGGACAGCTTTGTGATCGCCAGGTAGACGAACACCAGCAGGACACAGCCTGCTCCGAATCCTGCCCAGACCATGCCGGGATTTCCTTCGGAAAGCATCGGCTGATAGAACAGAACCACCTCGGCTCCTTCGCGGAATACCGAAAGAAAAGCGGTGAAGGCCAGCGCGAACGCGCTTCCCTGTTCCACGGAGCTCTGTACCTTGCCGTCAATATAGCGGCTCCAGCTGGCGGCCTCGGCCTTCGAGATCATCCAGTTGGATACATAGAACAGAACGCAGACGGCGATCAGTGCGGTGATTCCTTCGATGATCTCCTGTGCCATTCCGGCGCTTGCGAACGCGCGCTTTGCAGCGAACAGAACGCCTGCTGCCGCGAAGCTGGCGGCGATTCCGCATACCGCGCCGATGTAAACATTTTTGAGGCTCTTCTGGTTTCCGCTCTTCATCAGATATGCAATGATGGCGGCGATCACCAGGATGGCCTCCAGGCCTTCTCTGACAATGATGCCGAAGGCTCCGAGGAAGGTCAGAAGTCTCGGATCGGAGGGCTTCTCTTCTGCGACCTCTTCTGCGGCATCCTCCTGTGCACCCTCTTCTTCGGCCTTTGCAGCCTCATTCTTCTCGTCGATAGCCTTTGCCAGCTTCAGGACCGTGTTTTTCGCCGAGTCGGTGCTGGTCCGGTACTTGTTCTTCTGATACTTTTCTCCGGCGGAAGCTATGAGGTTTCGAAGTCCGGTAAAATGCTTCTCCATGGAAAGACGGTCTTCCAGGGAAAGGTCCGTGTAGATCGCGTGATCCAGGCCGGATTCCTCGTACACCGTGTAATAGGCGGTATTCAGATTGTCCTCGGCTGCTTCGAAATCTTTGTCCAGATATCCCATGTAGGCGGTATCCAGAAGTTCCTTGATAAGAGTGGCGGCTTCGTACCAGTTTTCGTATTTTGCCGCCGCATTGGGATCGGCCGAGTACTCGGGATACGGATCGGAATCGACCAGCTCTCCTTCTTTATAGTACTTGGTCTCGCTCTGCACGCCTCCCTGCATGGAAGCCAGCTTGTTGCCGTCCTCGCGGATCATGCCTTTCAGCTTTTCCAGAGCGCTCCGCACGGAAACGATGGTTTCCTGATCGGTGTAGTCTTTTTTGACTGCGGCCTTGCAGGCGGAAAACTGCATCTCCACCGCGTTCTTGCGGTTGCCGGAGACATAGCTCATGGTC
>CAMNNM010000115.1 GCA_946545425.1 uncultured Blautia sp.
CTCAGGAAGGTCTTCTGGAAGCGCAGCAGGCACAGCAGAGGATCCGCGAGACGGCGGAAAGCCTGAGGCTTCCGGACGTGGACACATGGACCTGCTCTAACGGACATGCCGGAAATACCGGACTGTTCTGCCCGCTGTGCGGAGAACCGAAGCCGGAAGCGTAAGCTGTGCAAAAACGACCGGCTCATGATGAAATATTCATATAAGGATGGATAAAAAGCCCCCCTCTGCCGCGGCTGCTGCAGCGCCGTACAAAGAGGGGGGCGTTATATTCAGTATCGAGGATGCCAACGCGTGCCGCCAATAAATGTGTATTTTTATGGCAGCTTGTTTCCGGCAGACAGATAGATCTCATACCATTCTTTTCTGGTCAGTTCAAAGTCACATGCCTGGGCGGAAGCCTGTACGATGATGTCATGCATGGCACAGTATTCCAGAATGACAGCTGTTTTTCGAGCCTTTCTTATGATAAAATAGGCATGCAGAACAGATTGATATACATTGGACATGTATATACAGGGAAAGATACTTCTGAAGTCAGGAGGGAAGCGCAGTAATGCACCTGTTGAATTTTGAAAACGTCGGAAAGAGCTTTCTCTCGAAGACGATCCTTTCGGGGGTCAGCTTCGGGATGGAGGATACAGACAAAATCGGAGTGGTCGGGGTGAACGGCACCGGGAAATCCACGCTTCTGGCCATCGCCGCAGGGGTGCTGGAGCCGGACGAGGGGGAAGTTGTCAGGGCGAGGAACCTGCGGATCGCCTACCTTCCGCAGACCCCGGAATTTGACGACGAAAAGACGCTTCTGGAAAACGTCGCCTCGATGATCAGCGGAAAAGCCGACATCTGGGAGACGGAGCGGGAAGCGGCGGAGCAGCTGCGCCAATTCGATCTGGAAGATCTGAACGCAGCTCCATCACAGCTTTCGGGAGGCCAGCGGAAACGGGCCGCTCTGGCAGCTGCGGTTCTGACGCCCTGCGACCTGCTGATCCTTGACGAGCCAACGAACCATCTGGACAGCCGGATGATCGAGTGGCTGGAAAACTGGCTGGCCGAACGGGAGGGCGCCGTGCTGATGGTAACCCATGACCGGTATTTTCTGGACCGTGTGACCAACGGGATCGTGGAGATTGACAGGGGATCAGCCTACCGCTATGCGGCCGGCTTCAGCGGATATCTGGAAATGAAGGCGGAACGCCGCGACTATGAACGGGCGGCCGAACGGAAAAAAGCGGCCCTTTACCGGCAGGACCTGAAATGGATGATGCGCGGTGCCAGGGCCCGGAGTACCAAACAGAAGGCGCATATTCAGCGCTTTGAAGCCCTGCGGGACCGCGAAAAGATCGTGGAGGACCGGAAGGTTTATCTGGAATCGCTGCCCAGCCGTCTGGGAAAGCAGATCATTTCGGCGGAGAACGTGTCGGCAGGCTATGACGGGCAGATTTTTGTGCGGGACTTTACCTACCGCTTTTTAAAAACAGACCGCATCGGCATAATAGGTCCCAACGGCTGTGGAAAAACGACGCTCCTGAACTGCCTGGTGGGAAAGACGCAGCCGGTTTCCGGAACGGTGGAGATCGGGCAGACGGTGAAGATCGGGTATTTCGGCCAGGAAAACGAAAACCTGGATCCGTCGGAAAAGGTGATCGATTCGGTCCGCAACATTGCGGAATATATTCCCACGGCGGACGGCTATCTGACGGCCTCCGCCATGTGCGAGCAGTTTTTGTTTGACGGGACGCTTCAGTACAATCTGATCGAAAAGCTGTCAGGCGGCGAGAAGCGCAGGCTTTCTCTTCTGCGCGTTCTGATGAGCGCGCCGAACGTGCTGGTGCTGGACGAGCCGACCAATGATCTGGACATCGAAACGCTGGAGGTGCTGGAGGATTATCTGGACCATTTTCCGGGTGTCGTGATCACGGTCTCCCATGACCGGTATTTTCTGGACCGGGTGGTGACCCGCATTTTTGCCTTTGAAAACGGCGGGACACTCTGGCAGAGCGAGGGAAGCTATACCGATTATCTGATCCATTGCGAGGAAGAAGGCCGGGATCCCTTTGGCGGAGAACCCGGAAGCACGGCCGCCGGAGAGGGCAGGCCGGAGAAAGGCCGGGAAGACGTACAGGAAAGCGCCGGAAAAGGGACAGAAGAAAAAGACGGAAAACAAAAGACCGGCCGTTTTCGCGCCGAGGCGCCCAAGACGAAATTCTCCTGGAGAGAGCAGAAGGAGTATGATACCATAGAAGACGTGATCAGCGGTCTGGAGGAAAAGAGCGGCGCACTTGAAAAAGAAATGAACGCCTGCGCCACGGACTTTGTGAAGCTGGCCGCGCTGACGAAAGAGAAGGAGGAAACCGACCGCCTTCTCGAGGAAAAAATGAACCGGTATTTTGAACTGCTCGAGATGAAGGAAAGCTTCGGAAAAGAGTGAGGCACATAAATGAATTATACTGTACTTAGCGAGTCGAAAAAACGGATCCGCATCCGGACCGGAAAAAGGACGCTCCCGCTTCGCGAGGCGGACCGGCTGGAATACTATCTGCGTGCGGTCCGCGGAGTACGGGACGTAAAGGTTCACGAGCGGACCGGAAATATCGTGATTTTTACAGACGGAAAAAACGGAAAAAGCCTTCAGAAGGCGCTTTCCGACTATCATGTACAGACCGCGGTCCGTGTTCCGGCTCACACCGGAAGAGAGCTGTACCGCGAGCTGGAGGACAAGCTCCTCAGGCAGTTTGCTGGCCGGCTTCTGCGGCTTGTGATCCCGGTACCGGTACGGAACGTGCTGACAGTGACCCGGGGCGTACCGAGGATCCTTATGGCGGCACGAACGTCCGTGATCCGAAGAAGGAATCTGCAGAGTGCTTCCGGGCAGAACGGTCCGGAAGGTCTTCTTCCTGCGGCGCCGGGCAGTGTGTTCAATTTACGTCTTGCCGCAGCGGCGGTGAGCCTTCTGACCGGACAGATCGGAACGGCGTCCTCGCTTCTGTTTGCCGACAGGCTGGGAGAGATCCTGAAAGAGTGGACCGTGCGGCGTCAGGCCGACCTTCTGGCCGACCGGATCCAGACGGGGGATGAAAGGGTCTGGGTCATTCTGGACGGAGCGGACAAAACGGCGGAGGTAGAGAAGGAAACCGATGCGAAGGATCTGCAGGGCGGAGAACGGATACGTCTGCGTGCCGGAGATCTGGTGCCGGTGGACGGCGTTCTTGCAGCCGGAGAGGTAATGGTTGACCAGGCGGAGCTGACGGGAAGCCACGAGCGGCAAAAAAAGACGGCCGGCAGTTATCTGTACGCCGGCTCGGTGGTTGAATCGGGCGAATGCGTACTGATCGTTGAAGAAACAGCCGGAGAAGGAAGGTATGGCCGGATCGTGGGAATGCTGCAGAGCAGCGGACGCCTGACGCCGGATTTTAGAGAATTTGCGGGGAAAGATACCCGGTTTATTTCCGGTGCGTTTCTTATGGCCGGACTGGCCGCGGGACTGGTTACCGGAAGCGCCGTGCGGATGCTTCCCTTTATGCTGGCAGACGTTACCCATACCATGAACGCGGTGCTTCCGGCGGCTGTGATCGGGGCAATGCGCGAGGCGGGGGCAAAGGGTATCGTTGTAAAGAGCGGCCCGGCTCTGTTAAAGCTCCGGCAGGCAGATACGATTTTGTTCAACAAGCGGGGCATTCTGACGGAAGGAAAGCCTTCCGTGGTCCGCGTGGATACATTTAACGGATTTGAAGAAGAAGACATTCTGAAAACGGCGGCCTGCCTGGAGGAGCATTTCCCCCACAGCATGGCGGACGCCGTGGTCCGGGAAGCAGAAAGAAGAGGGCTTCTGCACGAGGAGCAGCATACAAAGGTAGAATACGTTTCTTCTCACGGCATTGCCAGCACGCTGAACGGCGAACGGGTCGTGATCGGCAGCAAACATTTTGTGGTGGACGATGAGAACGTGCCGGTTCCGGAAGAAGAGCAGGAAAAATATAAAACGCTTTTGAAGACGCACTCACATCTTTACATGGCGGTGGGCGGCCGGCTCGCGGCAGTTCTGAGTCTGGAGGATCCGATCCGGAAAAATGTTCCCGGGACGATCGGGAAGCTGAGAGAAGCCGGATTCAAAAAGATCGTCCTGATGACCGGCGACAGTGAGCACGCGGCCCGTACCGCGGCGGAAACAGCCGGCTTCGACGCCTATTATTCGGGTGTCTCGGCAGAGGATAAAGAAGCCTTTATCGAAAAGGAACGCCGGGAAGGACGTGTCACGGTGATGGTCGGAGACGGCATCAACGACGTGCCGGCTCTTCGTGCGGCGGATGTTGGGATCGCGGTGACGGGAAGTGTTCCTCTTGCCGCGAAAAATGCAGATATCCTGATCCCGGAGGGGGATCTGAAAGCGATCCTGTGGCTTCGGAGTCTGTCTGACAGGATCGCGGAGCGTGTAAGAAAAACGGGAACCCGGCTTCTTCCGGTCAATGCGGCACTGGGAAGTCTGGGGACGGCGGGAGTGATCACCGCCGGCAATGCGGCCCGCGTCGCAAGCGGCCTGTCATTACTTACGGTCCTGCACAGCATGACGAATTATTCGGGAAAGAAAACCCTGCTGCCGGATCTGCGCTCAGCCGCCGCGGTCATGATGGCGCAGGATCTGGCGTCGGAGGAAGAAGGCGGACAGATGAGGGAACCGCAGGAGATCCTGTCGGAGCTGGGTGTCTTGCCTGTTGTTGACGAAACAGCCCCGTGCGGTTGACAAAACCGAATTTTGTACTGTAAAATACAGTCGGAAGCAAATCAGGATTTCAAGCCGGGGGTTGCAGGCATGCGTAGCAGCATGAAGCAGCCCCCGGCTTTTTTAACAGTTAAAAAACCGGAAAGGAGCGGGAGATCATGAATGATATCTGGAAAAGATGCGCGTTGTTTGCAGGAGGAATGCTGGCGGGAAGCTATGGACTGAAGATTCTGGGAAGCAAAGATGCAAAGAAATTTTATACCCATTGTACAGCTGGCGCGCTCAGAATGAAGGACGAGGTGATGCGCGACGTGCAGATCCTGGGTGAGAACTGCGGCGACATCAAGGCTGAGGCCGAGGAAATCAACGAAAGACGCCGTCAGGAAGAAGAAGCCCGCCGGATTGAAGATGCAAAAGAGATTCTGAGATGCGCCGAAGAGGCAAAAGCGGAGGAAGAAGATAAGGCATGAGATGCAGGATCCTTCACGAATCCGGAGGGAGAATGCGGGTCCGCATGCAGCAGAAATATATGAGTCCGGATCAGGCAGACAAGCTGCAGTATTATCTGCAGGAGGTCCCTGGGGTCACACATGTCAAGGTGAACGACCGGACATGCGACGCCGTCGTCCGGTTTAAAAAGAACCGGGACGGGATCGTAAGGGCTTTTTCGGAGTTCGACTACAAGGAGACCAGGGTGCAGGTTCCGGAACGGACAGGCAGGCTTCTGGAACGCGAATACGAGGATCGTATGTTCTGGATGGCGGTCCGAAGAGCCGCCGCGCGGTTTCTTTTGCCGGCACCGATCCGGCCTGTATATACGCTGATCCGGGCTGTGCCTTATATTGCGAAGGGAATCGGCAAATTACGGAAAGGCCGGATCGAGGTTCCTGTGCTGGACGCCACGACCATCAGCGTTTCCATGCTGACAGGCGATTTCGGCACAGCCGGCTCTATCATCTTCCTGCTGGATCTGGGCGAGCTTCTGGAGGAGTGGACCCACAGAAAGTCCGTGGAATCACTGGCTCAGCGGATGTACCTGAACGTCGACAAGGTATGGCTTCAGGCGGAGGGCGCCGAAGTGCTGGTTCCGGTAAGTGACGTAAAAGCCGGCGATATCGTGGTCTGCCGCATGGGAAATATGATCCCGCTGGACGGCATCGTCGTGTCGGGTGACGCGGCGGTAAATCAGGCTTCCATGACGGGCGAAGCTCTGCCGGTTCGAAAAGAAGCCGGAAGCGCGGTCTTTGCCGGGACCGTGGTGGATGAGGGAGAGTGCTGCATCCGTGTCACACAGGTAACGGGCAGCGGCCGCTACGACCGGATCGTTCGTATGATCGAGGAATCGGAAAAGCTGAAATCGGAAACCGAGAGCCGGGCCTCTCATCTGGCGGACCGCCTGGTCCCCTGGAGTCTTGGCGGTACGGCGCTTGCGTGGCTTTTGACACGGAATGTCAGCAAGGCCCTGGCAATCCTGATGGTAGACTACTCCTGCGCCCTGAAGCTGGCCATGCCGGTTTCGGTGCTTTCTGCCATGCGGCAGGCAGGGGAGCATCATATTGATGTAAAGGGCGGCAAATTTATGGAAGCCGTCGCCGACGCCGATACCATCGTATTTGATAAGACCGGGACGCTGACTCATGCACAGCCGAAGCTGGCCAGGATCATCCCCTTTGGCGGACAGGACGAAACGGAAATGCTCAGGATCGCGGCCTGCCTGGAAGAGCATTTTCCACATTCCATTGCCAACGCCGTGGTGAAGCGTGCAGCTGAGCTGAGCGTTGAGCACAGCGAGATGCACACAAAGGTGGAATACGTGGTGGCCCACGGCATTGCCAGTACCATCGACGGCCGTAAAGTCCTGATCGGAAGCTATCATTTTATTTTTGAGGATGAGGGAACCGTGATCGGCGAAGAAGAGCAGAAGCGGTTCGAAGAACTTCCGCGGGAGCATTCCCATCTGTATCTTGCGCTGGACGGAAAGCTGGCGGCCGTGCTGCTGATCGAGGATCCGCTGCGTCCGGACGCCCGGAAGGTGATCGACGAGCTTCACAAAGCGGGCTTTTCCAAGGTGTGCATGATGACGGGCGACAGCAGGCATACGGCGGCCCGGGTGGCAGCAGAGCTGGGTCTCGACGAATATGAAGCCGAAGTACTTCCCGAAGACAAGGCGGCATATATCCGCCGCGAGCATAAGCTGGGACGCAAGGTCATCATGGTGGGGGACGGCGTGAATGATTCGCCTGCCCTTTCGGAAGCGGACGCCGGAATTGCCATTGCGGCCGGCGCTGCCATTGCAAGAGAAGTGGCCGACATCACGATTTCCGCGGACGATCTGCACGAGATCCTGGTGCTGCGGACCCTGAGCCGTGAGCTGATGAAGCGGATCAACTGGAATTACCGGAGCATCATGGGCTTTAACAGTATGCTGATCCTTCTGGGCGTTCTTGGTGTGATCACGCCTGCGATGGCGGCGCTGCTGCACAATACGTCGACGATCGCGATTTCACTGAAAAGCATGACGGATCTGCCGGAGCGGCAGTA
>CAMNNM010000116.1 GCA_946545425.1 uncultured Blautia sp.
CCGCGGTATCCTGCCTCTGCTGCCTGCCGCGCGTAGCTCTCCACGATCGGCTTGTTTGCAGCATACTGTGCCATACGGACATCGGTGATGCCGGAATTCAGAGCCGGAACGGACCGTGTGGCACAAAACAGGAACACATCACAGTCAAAAAGCTCTTCCGCTTTCGGCAGCGTGATCTGCGGGAAGACCCGGCCGGTAAACGGATCCGCGATCTGTGAGAGCTCAGTCTGCATCCGCAGGCACTGAGCACTGTTCAGGTCATAAAGGCCAAGTCTTGAAACCTTATCTCCGCCAAGAGTCGTAAGGCCGATCGCCACGTTCTGTCCGACGTCTCCAAGGCCGGCCATATGGATCCGGACCTTTTTTCCCGGTTCCCGGCAGAGCCAGGTGATCCCGGGGGCCGGGCAGGAAGATTTCAGCATTTTATCCTTATTCTCATCCTGCATGACAAGATCTGTCAGTTTTTTCATGTATGTTTCCCTTTCTTATTTCCTGTTCATCGGATATTTCAGCCTGCGCAGGCGCTTCAGCTGCTGATCGAGCACCGCAGACGTCAGCTCCTGAAGCATTTCCTCGTCAAAGTTGACGCTGTCCGGGTGGCGGGGCTCTGCGATCACTTCGCGGAGGCGCTCCGTTACAAGCCTTCTTCCGTATGTGCGGCTGTATTCTTCTTCCAGCGCCCGGAAGATGTTGCGGGCGCTTTCAAGGCATACCTCGGACAGGTGATAGACCGACGCAAGATCCACGTCCTTCAGAAATCCCGGCACTTCGTAGGGAAGAATGGTGTTGATGGACGGAAGCGAAAGCGGCGGCGCCGAAGAACGGCGGGTGTCCCCGTCGGAGCCGCTGCCGGAAAGGCCCACGCTGTCTCCTCCCAGGAACGGGTACAGGTCGGACTCGATAAACCAGGTTTTCATGTTCGGAACCGAGTAGACCGAGCGCACCGGTATATTGCGGGATCGGGACAGGTCTTTTCCTCTTCCCGAAAGCACACCGGTGATCAGCTGAACATCGCGGATTTCTTCCTTTTTGCAGGATTCCAGGATCTTTTCGGCACGGTACCCGCTGTGATACAGATCGTCCACCAGGATCAGCGGACGATAGAACGAGCGGATGGCCCGGAGCTGATGATCCAGGGGCGCATATCCCGGAAATTCCGAAATCGTGAAATGCTCCAGATCTTCGTCGAATACCTTTTCGGTGTCAAGGCCCTTGGTCACGGTATCCGGGACGACGTTCCCTTTCAGGATCTTTCCGAAGGGAACGCACATTTTAGGCGGATACTTTGCGTTTTCGTCTCCCGCCTCCCGGGGATTCTCTCTTGTGATCAGCTTCGCAAGACGGTAATTCATGACGCCCGACTCGAAGCAAAGGATCAGCTGTCCCGGGAACATTGCGGTGATGGCATCAAGGAGCGAAAGATGGGCCGACCGGATAGCCAGCCGCACGGCCCTGCTGCCGGAAAGAGGCTCCTTAACGGCCGAAGCCGTGTCGTAAAACAGTACCACAGGATTCCTAAGGTCCACGATTCCCACGTCCCGGGTGCCTGCGACCGGAACAAAGCCATGGGTCTTCAGCGTATCCTCGTATTCGTGCAGACAGAAGCACAGCGCGTAAGAGAAGCTGTTTTCCTGAAACCATTCCAGGGCTTCGTTTACGGCGGTCAGTCTCTTGTCGTCCGCTTCGGTCACTTCGCCCTCTACCCGGGTGATCACGGCGATCCTGCCGGAAACAAGGCGGCGCAGAATGGAGGCTGTCTCCACGTCATGGCATTCCTCGTAAAGGTCTCCCTGATTGATCTCATGATACCACACATTTCCACAGATCTCACGCTCCGGATCTTCCCGGACAATGGAAATGACGTCCGGATGGATTTCTGTCTCCACCGGCAGGCAGACCGCTGCTTTCTTGTAAGCCGGCTCCATGGCGTACAGCCCGTAGGTGCGGATGTAGTTTTCGGCAAGCGTGCTGACCAGTGCAGAGATCTCTCTGCCCTCATTGACATTGTCCCGGATCATGGTGGAACTGATGCTCTCCAGATGCGGCGGCAGATGTACGAAATCCGGTTTGTTCAGAAGCTTTCCGGCGATCTCTTTCTCGTCGATTTCGGAACAGTCCCTGGCAAAAATAATATGATGCAGGCTCTGCACCGAATCTGCTTCCGGTGCCTTCCGGTAGGCAGAAGCATTTTTTACCACATCACTGCCGGCCACAAGGGCAGGCCGGCGGCCGTTCATCGCATCGATCAGGCGCCGGATGTCCTGCGGAAACGCAATGTTGACGGGAATTTCTTCCGGAAACAGATAAACGTCCTCCATATGGGCCGTGGACATTTCGATGATCTTCCGGCGCACCTCGAAGGGCTGGGTCCGCTTGGACCACGAAAACTCGTCGGCCGCAAGATAGACCCGGTATCCCATCCTGCGGATCTCCTGTACGATTTTTGCATGCCCCAGCGAAAACGGATCAAAGGTGCCGGGGAAGAAGGCGCAGGGGAGCGCCTCTTCGCGCAGAGGCTGTCCATGATACGCCTGCTCGTAATCGGATATAAAAGTATAAATGTAATGAAGCGCGGCAGCCATGAAGTACCGGGTCAGGCTTCCGCCTTCAAATCCGGTAAGCGAAAGGATCTTTCGGGCCATGAAGGAATAATATTCCGCCTTGCGGCTTAGCGGGACATTCCGGCTTCCAAACAGTCTCTGGCCCGTAATGTACAGGCTTTCCCGCGAAATCTCCACCTCATAGTGGGACAGGCCGATGCACAGAAGGCCCAGGGCTTCTTTTTGAAGCTCCTCATAAGCCGGGTCATCGGAGGCGGCAAACTCTTCCAGATAGACTCCTGCCGTCTCCAGGGCCACAACGGCGGACTTGGTATTTCTTCCGGTGATCAGCATTTTCAGACGTTCCAGGAAGTCATGCTGCTCCCGGCACGGAAGGAAGAACAAAAGCCGGCCGAGATACGGCGGAATGTATTTGGCGATCGCATACTCGTTGATCTCGAGTGCCCTGGCCAGTTCCAGCAGAATTTCGTATCGCTGGGGCGCCTTCAGATGCTTCATCACGTCCAGCAGATGCTCTCCCGCCTGCAGCCGGTTGACGATGCGGCCGCCGAACTGCAGAAGATGCAGCAGGTGGGAAGCATACTGATACCGTTCGTTCTCGTCGTTCTGTTCTTCGTAAAGCTTGTGAAGGATCTCAAGGTTCAGATATTTATAAATCCACGGGATCTCGGCCCGCTGATTCTCCAGGTAAAGGCTGGAAAGCTCGTAAACGCCGATTCCCTGTACGCTGGGAATGCCGAAGAACTCGTTGATCCGGGCGTCCAGGTAGCGAAGACAATAGTTTTCGAGGCCAATGGTCTCCCGGCTCATGCCGGTGATGCACGCATAGGACTCTCCGGCTTCTGGGCGGAAGCCCTGGCGAAGCCACCCAAGCAGGAACCACATGGCAGCCACCCGGATCTCTCCGGTCTTTTCGCGGGCCAGTGATGCCGCAAAGCTGCTCAGGATACGGGCGTCTTCTTCCTCGCAGTATCCGTAGGGAATCTGTGAGGCACAGTCGATCAGAATAAAGATGATCAGGTCGGAATACCGCAGGCAGCGGCATCGTCCCGCGTAGGCGTGGATCAGGCTGCTCTTCTGCTGATCCGGAACTGCTTTGAGAAGCGTATCGATCACGGTTTTCAGGGCATATCCCGTCCAGCGGATCTGCCGGTCCTGCATATAGGGCCCCGGCGAAAAGATCCGGTCCAGAAAGCTTTCCCACGCGTGGAGCATGGAGTCTCCCAATTTCGGGCATTCATACCCCGCCGGGATCTCTTTGGTAAAGCTGATCTCGTAGTCGGCGATCATGCGTCCGGCGATCGCGGCTGCCTGCCGGCGGATATCGCCTTCCTGATGCGACATCATGTCGCCCAGGAACCACAGAAGCCGCTTCTTCAGCTCCTGCGGGAAATAGACCGAATACTCTCCCGCCGCCGTCAGAAATGCCCTGACATGTCTCCAGTCCTTTTCGCTGCGGATATGCTCCAGCAGGGTCCGGAAACGCTCTTCGTCGTTTGCGTCGTGCATGACGGACAGATTGAAGCGGATCGAGAGATGTTTGAAGGTGTCGGTTACCTCCGCTTCCGGCATCAGGACCGGATAGCGCCTGCCGGTTTCGGCAGCGCGGACAGCCGGCGCCGCCGCCAATGCACCGGATATGGCCGGTGTTCCGTCCTCTGTGTCGAGCTCCGTGCTGCAGCCCAGGGAAACCAGATAATCCTCGAAATCCTTCAGCTTGGCGTAGACGCGCATGTAGCGCTGTTTTTTGGCGTCGTCCACATTGTCGAGCTTGGAAAGGATCACATCAAAGGAATCCTTGAGGGTCCAGAAATGAATGTGTTCGTTACGATCTGCGTCGAATACGCTCTTGACCCGGAAATCGGCATAGATGAGCAGCAGGCTCTCGCAGGACAGATTGTCCAGTTCCAGATCCCAGACCGAATGATTGGACGCGATGCTGCCGATCACCGGAATGCGGTACAGCCGGCAGAACTGATAGGTATAGTAATAATGCAGGTACGGAACACGCCGGGCTTCCGCGGGGCGGCAGCCAAATTTTCCCATGTCGTGCACCATGGCGGCCGCCGACATGAGGCCGGGGTCCACACTCACTTCGGTCTTTAAAAGCTGCCTGGCCATATGCATCGCCACGTGGTGCACGCCGGCCACATGGCCCAGCGTGTTATACGGAGTGCAGACCCGGGACAGACGAAGAAATGCATACACGAAGCCTTCGTGGAAGCTTTTTTCGAACCTTCTGTATTCGTCCCGGATGTCGCAGTACGCTTCCTCCTCCGGCTGCATCAGGCAGAAGTCCCGCCTTGCGTCAAAGGGGATCTCCTTTCTCTCGCGCTCGAACAGCCGGTTCAGCACCTTCAGATAAAATTCGACTGCCTTTCTGCGTTCCGGGGCTTTTTCTGCGTCAAAATTTTCCGGGAAAAAGCGGGCCTGCAAAAACGCGTAGCTGTAGTTCAGCCAGTCTTCGGGCGGATCCGCGCAGAGGGCGTTCATCCCGGGCAGGCAAAGTGTCAGAACTTCTTTCAGATCGGTTCCTGTCTTCGGGATCTGGTATTCTTCTGTAATTTTTCTGATCAGTTTCTGGTGATCTGTCATCTTGTCTGTTCCTCCGGTATCGGAAAAAGACCAGGCACCCCCTTGTCCTGGTCTTTTTTCACTCCCCGTTCAGGGGTACTGATTCCATTTATTTCCTTTTTATTACGTTCAGGACCTTTTCGACGATGCCGTCGGCGTTCAGGCCGTAGTGATCCATCAGCTCCTGAGGCTCGCCGGACTGACCGAAGCTGTCGTTGACCGCGACCATTTCCATGGGAACCGGGCAGTTCAGTGCCAGACATTCTGCCACTGCACTTCCCATGCCGCCGTAGATCTGATGCTCTTCTGCCGTGACCACGGCGCCGGTCTCTTTTGCGGCTTTGACCACGGTTTCCACATCGAGGGGCTTCACCGTATGCAGATCATAGACCCGTACCGAGATTCCCTGCTGTGCCAGTTTTTCTGCGGCGTTGCATGCTTCATAGACCATGGCGCCGTTGGCGAATACCGTTACGTCGGTTCCTTCTTTTACAAGCCTTGCCTTGCCGATCTCAAAGGGCGTATTTTCGTCCGTCACGACCGGTACGGCTTCGCGGCCGAAGCGCAGGAAGCAGGGTCCGTTCACCTTTGAAACTGCAAGCGTCGCTTTTCTTGTTTCTTCGGCGTCACAGGGCACGATGACCGTCATGTTGGGAAGCACGCGGGTAAGCGCCACATCCTCGAGGGCCTGATGGGTCGCGCCGTCCGGTCCTACGGAGATGCCTGCGTGGGCGCCGCCGAACTTAACGTTCAGGTTGTTGTAGCAGACCGTCGTCCTGATCTGGTCCCAGGCTCTGCCTGCCAGAAATACACAGTAGGTCGAGCAGAAGGGAACCATGCCGGACAGGGCAAGCCCTGCTGCCGTTCCCACCATATCCTGTTCCGAAATGCCCATGTCCATGAACTTTTCGGGGTATTTATCTCTGATCCAGATGGTCCTGGTGGATTTTGCCACGTCGGCGTCCAGAACCATTACTTTGCTTTCTTCTTCCGCGCACAGTTCAAGCAGGGCTTTTCCGTATCCGTCTCTCATTGGGATCTTTTCCATTTTTCAAGTCCTCCTTATCTGTTTACTTCTTCCAGTGCCTGTGCCAGCTGGTCCGCGTT
This sequence comes from uncultured Blautia sp., assembly GCA_946545425.1. Taxonomy (GTDB): domain Bacteria; phylum Bacillota; class Clostridia; order Lachnospirales; family Lachnospiraceae; genus Blautia_A. Next base: position 6,243 of record CAMNNM010000116.1, read on the forward strand.
TGGCGCGGTTCCGTGCCAGTTGCAGTCGTTTTCCATAAACGATACACCCTTGCCCTTTACGGTGTTGGCGATCAGCACGGTGGGCTTTCCTTTGAAGGCGGCCGCCATGGCAAATGCTTTGAGGACGGCTTCCAGATCGTGTCCGTCCACCTCGATCACGTTCCATCCGAAGACATGCCATTTTTCGACCAGATCTCCAAGATCCTTAATATCTTCGGTGGTGCCGTCCAGCTGAACATGGTTGTAATCCACGATCGCGCAGACATTGTCCAGTTTATTCTGGGCCGCCGTCATGACTGCCTCCCAGATCTGTCCTTCCTGAAGCTCGCCGTCGCCCATCAGGCAGTAGACTCTGCTGTTCTTATTCTGTTTTTTCAGTCCGATCGCGATACCGTTTGCGATGGAAAGTCCCTGTCCGAGGGAACCGGAGGAGCAGTCGAGACCCGGCGTGCTCTGTTTGTGCGGATGTCCCTGAAGGATGCTGCCGAATTTCCTGAGTGTCTTCAGCTCTTCCACCGGGAAGAAGCCTTTTCTTGCCAGCACGCTGTAGAGTACCGGTGCCACATGTCCCTTTGAAAGAATGAAGCGGTCCCGGTCTTCCCAGTCAGGATTCTGGGGATCCACATGCATCACATCTCCGAAATACAACGCCGTCATGATCTCTGCCGCGGAAAGTGATCCGCCGGGATGTCCCGATCCGGCTTCATGAACCATGGTCAAAATGTCAGTCCGTACTGTTTTGCACATTGTCAGCAATTCATTCAGGGTCATTTTGTCCTCCTCCCACAATGAACGTCGCAGCAGGTAGTTTTCTGTTTTCTGCTCCCTGCCATCTGCTTCTGACTACATATTAACACCCTTGAAATATAAAGTAAAACTGATATATTTCATTAGATATATTCTTGTTTTTTATATTTGTTCCGGCC
>CAMNNM010000117.1 GCA_946545425.1 uncultured Blautia sp.
TACCAATGCGGCCCCCGTTGAATTCGTCTGCCCGGCCGCTATTGACTCTTATTCAAAATTACCGCTGTCCGCATCTTCCGGCTCCAGCGGCGCCAGACTTCCGTTCCTCACATGAATCCCGTTCACAGCCACGTCCGCGTCCAGCGGAATGATCAGACAGGTCCGCCCGTTAATCTCGGCCGTCTCCAGCAGCATGGCCTTTTCGGGCGTCACATTCACGGTGATATCCGGCATCTTCACTTCCATCTTCCGGGTATTGGTGATATTCGAGGCCATAAGAGTAGTATCCTCGCCGGCGTTCAGATCGTACTGTTCCTCAAAGGCGCCCAGCTTTTCGTTCGAAACGCCGCATTCCTCCAGAACCCTTCGGACATCGGACTTGCCAAGAACGACAGGATCCGGCTCCTCCTTCCGGGCTTCGATCATCTCGTGAATCTTCTCCTGAATGGCCACTACGGTATCGTAGGAGCATTCGTCCCCCAGCGTTTCCTCTACCAGAGCGTTGAAGGCTTCCTTCTGAACGGCCGGGGAGAGAGGCGCAGTGCATCCCAGGACCTCCTGGGCAAAGCCTGCGTGCTGCGTTTCCGGTTTCGCAGCATAGTAGAGCAGGCCGTGAATGTCGGAGCTGCGGTCCTGAAACAGCGGGAACAGAAACGCGATGGCCGGCTTGTCCACGTACCAGTCACCGGCACGGTCCTCGAAAATGTTGTGTACCTGATTGTAAAAAAGGCCGGCTTTTGTCTGCTTTACGGGGCAGATACAGAACAGCAGATGCTCGTAGATTTCCGACGAAGCGTCGAACATGTCCAGACCGTCCGAGCCGCGCCCGGGAATATCGTAAGCCCCGTGCACCAGAATGATATAATAATTCTCTTCGTATTCATAATTCTCTATAACCTTGTCAAAGAATGTATTCACAAGGTCGTCGTCCTCCAGTCGGCTCTGACGCAGCTTCAGAAGAAAGGCCTGGCTTCCGCCTTCCTGTTCCTGCTCCAGCGGAAATTCCATGTTCAGCAGATTTTTGCCGATGGTTCCCGAAAGAGCCTTCTGGAAAATGTCAAAATATTTGAACGTTTCTTCCTGCGGAAGAGAAAGAAACGCTTCGTTCAGTTCTGTCTTTTTCTGTTTTTCATAATCTACATAACAGCAGCGGATCCGGTTGAGCGTACAGTTCGCCTCCGTAAACTGCCGTTTGATCTCATTGATCTCTTTTTTATTCATAAACAGACCTCTCTTTCAATCGATTACCCGTCTTTTTCCCGGTATGTTTTCCGGTACTTCTGCGGAGAAAGTCCCTTTGCCTTTCGGAAAAGGCGGCTGAAATACATGGGGTTGTCGTATCCGACGATCTGTGCGATCTCGCTGACCGTGCCGTCGGTCGTTTCCAGAAGAAGCTGGGCGTTGCGGATCCGAAGCTCCAGAATATACTGCTTCGGTGACATACCGGCTGCGGCGGCAAAGCTTTTGCCAAACCAGCTGCTGCTCATGTTTCTGGACACGGCGTACTGTTCGATGCTGATCTCTTCGTTGTAATGCTCCCGGAAATAATCCTTCGCCCTGTCCATTTCGTCCCGTACAAAGCCGGCGGCCATCGGTAAAGCCTGATGGAGCCTCCGGTTCATCTCGATCAGAAGGCACCGGAAGAGATACACCAGCAGCTCCTCATATCCCCAGGAACATTCTATCAGTTCATCCCGCATTCGTCTAAACAAATCTTCATAGGCATAAGAAATTCCCGTGTGCAGGACATATCCGTCCAGCGGGATTTCGTAATGCTTCAGGATGCTTTTGACCATACGGCCGGAAAAATGAACGAACCAGTACTGGGAGCTGTCTTTTCCAAGAAAATAGTAGCGCTGTTCCTGTTTCGGCTGATAGAGGACCATATTTCCGGCAGGGATCAGGACCTCCTTTCCGTCCAGAATAAAATGACCTTCTCCTGCACATACATAGACCAGCTGCCAGTCGACGCGCCCCTTCGGCCTCCAGGTGGGAAGCCTTTTCCAGGAATGCAGCTGATACGTGCCGGCGCTCAGAATCCGCAGCGCCTTCTTTTTTTCGCGGAACGGAACTCTCGAATTGTTCAGATAACCCGAATTGACATACATGCTGCTATGCTGCCTCCTTCTTATGGATAAAACAGAAATTCCCTTGCCTTGTGCTGCTTATCTGTACAGTTTACCGGACCTGCAGGACTTTTTCCATACCCCGCGGGGGAAGTGCAGAAAATGAACGGGTTTGTTCATATGCAGAAAAGACGGGCGGCGCTATGATGAAATGGAAGCAAAAGTGAGGCACAGAAGAGAAAGGAGTAATCCGCCATGCTGATTCCACGATTATATGAAGATCTGTCGGTTCTGCATCAGAATACCCTTCCGGTTCACTGTTACTTCATTCCCTGCTCCGGGAAGCAAAGCGAAGACCGGCAGGCCGGGAGGCAGAACGACGGACTCTGCAAACAGTTTCCGGGCACAGACCTTCGAGAGACCTCGGACCGGATCGAGATGCTTTCCGGCCGCAGCTGGGAGTTCCGGTATTATCGAAGCGTCCATGACCTGAAGGAAGAATTCTGGAAAACCGGGTTTAAAGCCGGTCCGGAATGGAAAAAAGAAGAAGTCCCCTTCTGCTGGCAGATGAGAGGGTACGACAGGAACCAGTATACCAATATCCGGTACCCGTTTCCCTTTGATCCGCCTTATGTGCCGCAGCACAATCCATGCGGCGCATATCTGCACAGATTTAACTGGCATCCGGATCCGGAAGCTCCCCGCACCTTCCTGAACTTTGAAGGGGTCGATTCCTGCTTTTATGTATGGATCAACGGAAGCTATCTGGGCTACAGCCAGGTCACGCACCATACTGCGGAGTTCGACGTGACGTCATTTCTGCATGAGGGAGAAAATGTTCTGGCCGTCCTTGTTCTGAAATGGTGCGACGGCTCCTACCTGGAGGATCAGGACAAATTCCGCATGTCCGGCATCATCAGGGATGTCTATCTGCTGAAACGCCCCCAAAGGCATATCACGGATTATGTGATCACGACCGCACTTTCTGCTGATCTGCATACGGCAGTCCTTTCCGTCCGGTTTTCTTTCCGGGAAGGGGAAAAAATCCCGGTCCGGCTTACGCTCTGCGGACAGGAAAACGAAGCATGGACGGAAAACGGGGACACGATGCAGCTTACGATCCGGGAGCCGGTTCTTTGGAACGCCGAAGAACCGTATCTGTATACCCTGCTCATCGAGACGGAGCACGAGACGATCCGGGAGCAGGTCGGGATCCGAAGTATTGCAGTGCGGGATAATATTGTACTGCTGAACGGGTCGCCTGTCAAATTCCGGGGCGTCAACCGCCACGAATCGGACCCGGTCACGGGCAGTGTCGTGAACAGAGATCAGGTCCTGAAGGATCTGATCATGATCAAGGAAAACAACTTTAACGCGGTCCGCTGCAGCCATTATCCGAATGTGCCGTATTTCTACCAGCTCTGTGACGCCCTCGGCCTGTATGTGGTCGATGAGGCCGACAACGAAAGTCATGGCACGGCATCCTTATACCACAGAGAAGACGACTATGCAGAACGCATGCGGCTTGCCCATGAACGGATCGCGGATAATCCGTCTTTTCTGGAACCGACCCTCGACCGCGTATCCTCCATGGTCCTTAGAAACCGGAACCGGCCTTCGATCCTCATTTGGTCCATGGGAAACGAGTGCGGATACGGCTGCACGTTTGAACAGGCTCTCCGGTGGACAAAGCAAACGGATCCGACCCGGCTTACGCATTATGAAAGTGCGTTTTATCTTCCGTCCGACCGGGAGTATGACGTCTCGGACATCGATATTTTCGGCAGAATGTATCCGGCCTTCGAGGAGATCACGAACTATATGAAAGCAGAGCCTAAAAAGCCGCTTCTTCTTGTCGAGTACTGCCACTCCATGGGAAACAGCCCCGGCGATCTTCTGGAATACCGGGATCTGACGGAAAAGTATCCGGCCCTCTGCGGCGGTTTTGTATGGGAATTTTGCGATCATGCCGTTTACAAGGGGAAGACCGAAGACGGAAAGTCCATGTACTGGTACGGAGGCGACCACAAAGAGCAGCAGCACGACGGGAATTTCTGCCTGGACGGGCTTGTATATCCGGACCGCACGCCTCACACGGGGCTTTACGAATACAAGAATGTGCACCGCCCTGTCCGGGCCTCCTTTGATCCCGGAAAGGGTCTTCTTACCGTCGAAAATCATCTGGACTTTCTGACGCTTTCGCCCTGGATCGAGGCGCAGTACAGCCTTACCGTGGACGGGACGGAAACGGAAACGGGAGTACTTAAGCTGCCGGATGTCCGGCCGCATGAACACGCGGACATTCCGCTCATGCTTTCTGTACCGGACAGGGGAAGGTGTTTTCTTACCGTAACCTTTATCCTGAAAAAACCGCTGCCCGGCCTTGAGCCGGGGCATGTGTTCGGGTTTGACGATATCAGGATCCCGAATGCGGATGAAAGAAACCAGAAAGCCGCACAGCTGTTCCCGTTCCCGGAAAAAGGGAATACTGCCTTCTGCAAGGCGGGAGTGAAACAGGGAAATGCCCTGGTCCAACGCATTCCCATGGTGATAAAAAACGGACCCGACCTCTGCATCATCGGAGACGGATTTGCCTACACACTGGATACACTTTCCGGCGTGTTTACGTCTCTGAGAACAGGCGGCGCCGAGTTTCTGAAAAACCCGCTGGACTTCAACCTGTGGAGAGCCCCTACAGACAACGACCGGGCGCCGGCGTATCTCTGGAAATGGGAACGCCTGGACCATACCGTCACCCGGGCCTATGAAACACAGTATGACATGGAGGACAATGCCGCTGTTATCCGCATCCGGCAGTCTGTGGGAGCCGAATCAGTTCAGCCGGTGCTGATGCTGTATAACTGCTGCCGTATTTATCCGGACGGGACGATCCGGATGGATGTCCGTGCCGAAAAGGACAGGCAGATCGCAGATCTTCCAAGGATCGGGATACGCATGTTTCTGCCATCCTGTCTTGACACTGCCGAGTACTATGGGATCGGACCTTACGAGAGCTACCCCGACAAATGCCGGGGCGGACGGCACGGAGTGTACCATACGGCCGTAAAAGACCTTCATGAGGACTATATCCGTCCGCAGGAAAACGGAAGCCGGTGGGACTGCGACTATGTGCGGCTTACGGGCGGAGGCATCGCTCTTTCGGCCGCTTCCGCGGACGGCAGGCCCTTTTCCTTCAACGCTTCCGTGTATACGCAGGAGGAGCTGGAGAAAAAGAGACATAATTACGAACTGGAGCCCTGCGGAAATACGGTTTTATGCCTGGATCATCAGATGGCAGGGATCGGATCGAAAAGCTGCGGTCCGGACCTCTCGGAAAAATACCGTGTCTCGGCGGACTCGTTCCGTTTTTCCTTTTTGATCAGGCCCGAAGTAATCTGAAAGTATTTATTCAGCACCCCTGTCTGCAAAGCATCCCGGGCTTGGGGTGCTGAATAGATACATTTGAAACAGCAAATATCTGTATGCCAGGGGGAGGTACGTTATGAACGAAAAAACATATCTGAAATGGTACAACAAGGTCGGCTACGGTTCCGGAGACATCGCGGGAAATGTGGTTTACGCCCTGCTTTCCGCATTCGTTATGATCTTCCTGACGGACACCGTCGGCATGAATGCAGGCGTCGTCGGAACCCTGATCGCCGTATCGAAGCTGTTTGACGGGGTCTCTGATATTTTCTTCGGATCCCTGATCGACAAGACGCACACAAAAATGGGAAAGGCCCGCCCATGGATGTTTTACGGATTCTTCGGCTGCGCCGTCTGCCTGGTTGCTATCTTCTGCATCCCGGCAGACATGAGCGCTACGGCACAGTACGCCTGGTTCTTTATCGCCTATACGCTGCTGAACGCCGGCTTCTATACGGCCAACAATATTGCTTATTCGGCACTGACCGCTCTCGTTACGAAAAACAATCATGAACGTGTCCAGATGGGATCCATCCGGTTTATGTTCGCCTTTGGCACCAGCATGCTTATTCAGACCATCACTGTGGGAATGGTTGCGCATTTTGGCGGAGGCGCTGCAGCCTGGCGCACCGTCGCGATCATTTATGCCATTGTCGGCGTGATCTCAAACACGATTTCGGTCATGTCCGTAAAAGAGCTGGATCCCGAGGAGCTGACGGAAGGGGAGGTACAGCAGACACCGGACGAGGATGAAAAGTACAGCCTGATCGATGCATTCCGGCTGCTGATCCGGAACAAATACTATCTGATGATCTGTCTTTCCTACATTCTGATGCAGATCTATACGGCGACACTTAACATGGGAATATATTATATGACCTATGTTCTGAAAAACGCGAACCTGCTCGGTGTATTTTCCTGGGCCATCAATATTCCCATGATCGTCGGTCTTCTGTTTACGCCGATGCTCGTCGCCAGATGGGGCGGTATGTACAAACTGAACCTGACGGGCTATACCATCGGAACCATAGGAAGGCTGGGCGTCGTCATAGCGGGATACCTCGGATCGGTTCCGCTGATGCTTGCCTGCACCGCTGTGGCAGCCATCGGCATGAGCCCGCTGCAGGGCGACATGAACGCCCTGATCGCCACCTGCTCGGAATACACCTACCTGACCAGCGGAAAGCGGGTGGACGGAACCATGTATTCCTGTACCTCCCTCGGCACAAAACTGGGTGGAGGCATCGGAACGGCGCTGGCCGGATGGCTGCTGGCACTCAGCGGCTATGTGGGCGGCGCGGCGGAACAGAGTGCGTCGTGCATAAATATGCTGCATGTCATGTATCTCTGGATGCCGATGATCTTCAATCTCCTGATCACGCTGATCCTGACAAGACTGAATGTTGAAAAAGCAAACGAGGATCTGCGCCGCAGGAAGCAGATTCTAAAAGAAATCTGACGAATCATCCGTTTGAAGAGGGGAGAGCCGGCGCTGCAGGCCTTGTGCATGCAGCGCCGGCTTCTTCAATTATATGAAGAAAAACATTTTCAAGTGACAGGTTTTAATGTATAATATCCCGTCTTTGACAGTTGATTAAGAGTAAAGAGCCCACAAACCGCATAACTGCGCGGTTTGTGGGCTTCTGTT
>CAMNNM010000118.1 GCA_946545425.1 uncultured Blautia sp.
TATCCATGAATTCGGCGGCGTAGAAAATCTGAAGGGCAAAAAGCTCGCCATGACATGGGCTTACTCTCCTTCCTACGGCAAGCCTCTTTCCGTACCCCAGGGCGTCATCGGCCTGATGACCAGATTCGGTATGGACGTCGTGCTTGCGCATCCCGAAGGATATGATGTAATGCCCGAGATCGAGGAGATTGCGAAGAAGAACGCGGCAGCTACCGGCGGTTCCTTTACAAAGACCAACAGCATGGAAGAAGCGTTCAAGGACGCCGACATCGTGTATCCCAAGAGCTGGGCATCTTTTGCCGCCATGGAGGAACGTACGGATCTTTACGGCAAAGGCGACTTCGACGGCATCGATGCACTTGAGAAGAGACTCCTTGCACAGAACGCCGAGCATAAGGATTGGACCTGCTCCGAAGAAATGATGAAGCTTACCAAGGACGGCAAAGCGCTTTATCTGCACTGCCTGCCGGCCGATATCAGCGGCGTCAGCTGCGAGGAAGGCGAAGTGGATGCTTCCGTATTTGACCGCTATCGCATCCCGCTTTACAAACAGGCCAGCTTCAAGCCGTATATCATTGCAGCCATGATCCTGCTCTCCAAGTACGAGAAGCCGCAGGAAATCATGAAGAAGCTCGAAGAAAGAGGTCTTCAGAGATTCTTCCAGTAATATGCCAATGCGTCCCCGGCCGGTTGTTTCTTACAGGGAAGCACCTGCCGGGGCTTCTTTTTTTCACAGGGGGAAAACTATATCATGTTCAGAAGAAAACGAATTGTCGTAGCTTTAGGGGGTAACGCGCTGGGCGATACGCTTCCCGAACAGATGATCAATGTAAAAAAGACCGCAAAGGCCCTTTGCGATCTGATCGAAGACGGTCATCAGGTGGTTGTGGTCCACGGAAACGGACCGCAGGTCGGCATGATCAACAACGCCATGGCAGCGCTGTCGCGGGAGGACGAACGGCAGCCCAACACGCCGCTCTCCGTCTGTGTCGCCATGAGCCAGGCATACATCGGATACGATCTTCAGAATGCTCTTCGAGAAGAGCTCAGGCTGCGCGGCTTTATGCGTACTCCGGTCGTCACCGTCGTGACACAGGTTCGTGTGGATGCCGATGATCCCGCTTTTAAAAATCCCTCCAAGCCGATTGGAAGGTTCCTTTCAAAAGAAGAGGCGGAACTTCAGGCTGAAAAGTACGGCCATATCATGAAAGAAGACGCCGGCCGCGGTTACCGAAGGGTCGTCGCCTCGCCCAAGCCCGTGGAGATCGTGGAGCTCGACGCCATCAACAGCCTGGTGGACGCCAACAAGATCGTCATCTGCTGCGGAGGCGGCGGAATTCCGGTCACATTAAACGGTCATCACCTGAAAGGGGCATCTGCCGTCATCGACAAAGACTTTGCCAGCAGCCTTCTGGCCAGAGATCTTGACGCCGACATGCTGATCATTCTTACCGCTGTCGAAAAGGTCGCGATCCATTTCGGCAAAGAAAACGAAGAATGGCTTTCCGACCTCAGCGTCTCGGACGCCCGGAAATATATCGAACAGGGCGAATTTGCCGCTGGTTCCATGCTTCCGAAAATCGAAGCGGCCGTAGAGTTCGCTGCATCCGGAACAGGACGGACGGCGCTTATCACACTTCTTCAGAAGGCCAAAGAAGGGATCATGGGGAATACGGGAACAAGAATTCATCTGTAAACAATAAAAGAGCGTCATCTCCTTTTCTTTCGGAAGATGACGTTCTTTTTTTCATTTATTTATCGTCACACTGAGCCATCTGCTGTACTCGCTGTAATAGGTTCCCCTGTCCTTGTTTGTTTTTGAACACCGGATCCGGAACACATATCTGGAGCCTTTTGTCAGACCGCTCACCGCAGTGCTGAGCGTCTGGTATCCATATCCCGGAAGCGCCGTGACCGATCTGAATTCACCGGTTTTGCCATCCTTGTATTCCGCATATTGCAGATCATAAGCGCCGTTGGTCTCGGTGTTTCCGAAAACTCCGTTCCAGGCTACAACGGCCGTTCCGGCTTCAGAGTTCGTGATTTTTGTAAGGGCCGGCGGGGTCAGACGATAGATCGCAGCGCCCTTTGTATCATAAGTGGTAATATATTCTTCCCGTTTTGCCGCAACCGAATAAATATATCCCTTGCCATACTCCGCAGCCACGGACGTGTCCGTGTACATAATCGTTTCACCCGAAAACTGAAGTCCCGGATCGTTTGCTTTGACACTGCAGACATAGCTCCATACGCCGCTGTATTTCCGGTAGATCAGATATTCAAGAGCCCCTTCTTCTTTATAGAATTTGATACCGATTCCTTTTGCCCCGTTATAAGCGGCGATCAGAGTCGGCTGATCCACCTTATATGGGTCATACCAGGCTGACGTCGTCACAACCGCAGTTATATTACCGACGGATCCCGTCGCCTCCCAGTCGCCGGTAACCTCGTCATATTGTTGTTCCTGCAGATAAATGAGGATCGGGATCCTGCTTTCCTCGTTGAGACCGTCGACAGTTCCAAATCGCCAGTTTATCCTGAGATCGGTACCGGATTCCTCTTTCCAGTATAAAGGAACCCATCTGGTATCTCCTTCAACCGGATCATGATTCTCCGTACCTGCACCATGAACCGTGATCGGATAATAGGTACCCGGTTTCAGAACCAGATCAGAAATACCGGAGACCGTAGTGTCGTTTATATTTGCAATGCGAGGCTCTCTTTCAGATGGAACCGCAACCGAAATCTCGTATGTCCATACCTCATTTTTGCCATCATACACGTGAAGGAATGTGGTGCCTGCTTTTAACGCCTTCAGTGTCAGCTTCGTAACATATTCTCCGCCCGTATCGGATTCGTAATGCTCCTTACCCTTCACAACGACTATGTTCCCGTCATCGATGTAAACAGACAGTTCCCGGTTTTCCGGTATTACGACACTTACGTGAAAGAGGCTGTTTTCTTTTGCCTGAATATAAGGTCCGTCACTGCCCGCCCAGTAATCTGACGTATCGGAAGAATCCGTTAGCAAGGTCCCCTGGCTTTCCCCTTCCGCATCTCCTGCGCTCAGAATGTCATAATCAGCCGCCCAGAATTCTTCCAGTTCATCACCGGCAGAAAGCTCCTCGGAATACACAGCATAAGGAGCCATGCACGCTCCCAGCAGGATTGTGATAAGAAATGACGCTGTCCGTTTCAACTTCATCAGCCGGCCCTCCTTCCTGTATGCTTCCTGTCTATGAGTATAGCGCAATACTTCTTGATTTTCCACTGAATTCTCTGTTTTATTGTCAACCAGAGAATTGACAACCCTTTAAAGTATGAGTAATATAACAATAGATTTTTTTACGGAGGGTAATCTATGAAAATTCTTTACAACGACGGACATGCTGATGAATGTCCAAAAGAACTTGAGACAGAAGTACTGCGCCACTCGGCTGCACATATCATGGCACAGGCAGTGAAACGTCTGTATCCGGATGTTCACTTTGCCTATGGCCCGGCAACGGAAAAAGGGTTTTACTATGATATCGATCCCGGTGACAGAACGATCGGCGAAGAAGATCTGACTGCCATCGAACAGGAAATGAAAAAGATCGTAAAGGAGAACCTTCCGTTCAAGGTATATGCACTTCCCAGAGAAGAAGCGATTGCTCTTATGAAAGAACGGGGCGAAATTTACAAGGTGGAGCATATTGCGGATCTTCCGGAGGATGCGGTCATTACTTTTTATCAGCAGGGTGATTATATCGACATGTGCAGGGGACCGCACATGACCTATACCAAAGCGCTGAAGGCCTTCAAGCTGACCACCGTCTCCGGAGCATACTGGAAAAATGACCAGAAAAACAAGATGCTCACCCGCCTGAACGGTGTCGCATTTGCAACCCAGGATGAGCTGAAAGAATACGAAGTCCGGATAGCTGAAGCAAAAAGCAGAGACCACAGAAAGATCGGCAAAGAAATGCGTCTTTTCATGACCCACGATCTGGTCGGAAAAGGCATGCCGATGTTCCTGCCGAGAGGCTATCAGGTATGGCAGGAGCTTGAAAACTACATCAAGCAGAAAGAACTGCAGCTTGGCTATCAGCATGTTCTTACGCCGTGCGTCGGTACCGTGGGCCTGTATCAGACCAGCGGACACTGGGAACACTATCGCGACAACATGTTCCCCGCAATGGAAGTTGAGGGAGAGCAGTTTGTTCTTCGCCCCATGAACTGCCCGCATCACATGATGATCTACGCTAATCAGATGCATTCCTACAGAGATCTGCCCATCAGGATCGGTGAGATTGCCCATGACTTCCGCTTTGAGTCCAGCGGTACGCTGAAGGGTATTGAAAGAGGACGTCATTTCTGCCAGAACGACGCGCATCTTTTTGTGACTCCGGAGCAGATCAAGGATGAGGTCGGAAATGTAGTCAATCTGATTTTCGACGTATATAAGGATTTCGGTATCACCAATTACCGCTGCGTACTCTCTCTTCGCGACCCGGAGGACAAGGTCAAATATCATCAGGACGACGCGATGTGGGAAAAAGCCGAGGCTGCCCTGCGGGAAGTTCTCCTGGAGCTTGGCATCGACTTTACCGAAGAGATCGGCGAAGCTGCCTTCTACGGACCCAAGCTGGATGTCAATGTTCAGCCCGCAGTTGGCGCGGAATATACCTTATCCACCTGCCAGCTTGACTTCTGTCTCCCCGCCAAATTCGACCTGACCTATACCGACAAGGATGGGTCCGAAAAGACACCCGTAGTACTGCATCGCGCCATCCTCGGCAGTCTGGACCGTTTCATGGCTTACCTGATCGAGGAGACCAAGGGATGCTTCCCCGTATGGCTTGCTCCGGTCCAGGTAAAGGTTATGCCGGTTTCCGAGAAGAGCCTCGATTACGCCGACGAAGTCTATCAGATGCTTCGCAAAGCCCGCATTCGTGTTGAGCTTGACGACCGCAACGAAAAGATCGGCTACAAGATCCGTGCCGCACGGCAGGAGGACAAGGTTCCGTATATGGTCATTGTAGGTGAAAAAGAAGTGGCCGAACGGACCATCTCCGTAAGAGAACGTGCAACCGACCAGACCCACAACACCACTGCCGATGCCTTTATCGAGCGGATTCTTGATGAAATCAGGAACTACACCCGGTAATAATCGGACGGAATAAACAATTTTTGCCTGCCATCCGTGCGGATATTATTTCAACACGGATGGCAGGCATATTTTGTTCATGCCATCCGTGCCAACATCCCTTCCCGTACGGATGGTATGTTTCTCATCCAATTCAAGCCTCGCGATTCTCAGGATAATCCACATCTTTCAGTTCTTCCGTCCCAACCTCCACCAAAGAGACTTTATCCAGATGTTTCTTCACGATCTGCTTTCCTCCCCGGTCTCCCGAAAGCGCCATCAGCTCTCTGTAGAATTCTGAAGAAAACAGACACGGGTTCCCGGGTACTCCGCCGGCAGATGCACATACGATCCTGCCAGCTCCTTCCAGGAAACTCCGGATTATCGCTTCAAGTGTCTCAGCAGAAAGCGACGGCTGATCACAGACAGTAAACAGGCATGCATCCGCGTCAAGGTTCTGATACAGTCCTGTCTGCAAAGAAGAAGCAATTCCTCTTTCTGGCGCAGGGTTAAAAAAGACCCGGAAACTTTTTTCCACGGCTGCTTCGGCCAGTTCATTGTACTTCTCTTGCGTTACGACCGTCACCGACAGTTCTGTGCGGAACCTGTTTCTATATTCTTCTGTCCGGAACCGGTTCACTGTATCATCCAGCATATCCAGCATTACCTGATACATTCTTCTTCCGTCCGGCATCTCTGTCATTAGCTTATTGGCGCCGTACCTCACGCTGTTGCCCGCCGCAAGCAGAATAAGACTGAGTTTCCTGCAGGGAGTCAGCGAACAGATATGAATCGGAATCCGGTACTTTGCCGCCTTTTCAGCAATTTCATGCACTTCTTCCAGATCATTTTTGTCTGTCAGGTTATCTGCCTGATTCAGGATCACTTCAAATCTCCGGTTTCTCACATTTTTTCTGAGACCGTTTTCCGACAGGATCAATGGAAGCAGATCTTCGGTCTCAAACGGATCGGATACCGTTTTCCCCAAAAGGCCGGCCAGGGCTTCAGAACGAAAAGCAATTTCCGAAATCGGCCTGTGAAGTGCCGAAAGTCCGATCACCCCGAGAACCACATCTGCCTCATCAGGTATCACCGGTTCTTCCGGTCCCGGTGCTTTGACGGGCAGTCTTCTTGCTCCATCCGCTTCGATCAGCAGCACATCACAAAGCTTTGATAACTTCGTGATCCAACCAGTTACTCCGGTGACAGCCCGGATCTTATTCCTACCGGGATCCTCTTCTGCAACAACCACATAGCCAAAATGGTCCAGCATTTTCGGAATAGTATCTATCAGTTGATCAAAAGAAGAACTTCGTATGATCACCGACGGCCTGTCCTTTTCATCCAGCATATGGGTCGTCGTCGTGACGATGACCCGCTTTCCTTCCCGGCAGAATTTTCTCTGTAATGCGAAGAGCAGGCTGGTCTTCCCGCCTGCTCCTGTTATCGCAATGATCCTGCCGGAAATCGATTCGATTCCGGTCATTCCTTATTCTCCTCTGCCGCAGCCTTTTCAAGCCGTCTCTTCATGGTCTTCTTTACGGCACGGAAGATGTTTTCGTAACCGGTACATCTGCAAAGGTGTCCGGACAGAAGCTTCTTCAGCTCGTCATCTGTATATTCTTTACCCGATTCCAGAATCTCCCAGGCCGAAAGAATAAAGCCGGGCGAGCAGAATCCGCACTGGATCGCGGCTTCTTCGATAAAAGCCTGCTGAATATCGGAGAGCTCCCCGTTGGGACCTGTGATTCCTTCCAGAGTAAGAACATCCTTGCCTTCAGCCCATACCGCCAGATAAATGCAGGAGTCAAAGGCTTCTCCGTTGATCAGGACCGTACATGCCCCGCACTCTCCCACCTCACATCCTCTTTTTACGGAAGTAAGGCCGAACTCGTTTCTCAGCAGTTCCAGAAGAGGCATGCGGACGTCCGTCATGCAGGTCACATCTTTTCCGTT
>CAMNNM010000119.1 GCA_946545425.1 uncultured Blautia sp.
TTTTCGAGAATCGTATGTGTCTCACTGTTCAGTTATCAAGGTTCCTGCCGGTGTTTGTTTTATTTCTGTTTTTCCGGCAGCTCGATTATAATAGCACGTTCCATAGGGGGTGTCAACACTTTTTTTGAGTTTTTTCAAAAAAGTTTTTTCAGTGCTTTTTGCGGCTTATATAATGAATCAGCACCCCTTAAAAAGGGGTGCTGACTCATTTGAAGAACCGGATGATCGGATTCCATTTGTACAGTGTATCCGCTATCGTATCGCCATGGATCAGTTCCAGTGCCTTCTGCCCCGTCTGCAGATTGCAGATCAGAGTGACTGCCGTCATCACGATCCACAGAAGCACAAGAAATTCTGCACTTCCCAAAAGAGCACCGGCCAGCCGGTTGATGCCCGAGACCACTGGTATCATTGAAAACAGGTTCACGGCAAAAACAAGCACACGGATCAGGATCGATACAAGCACAAACGTAAGAATAAATGACAGGCACCGGAGGGCAATCTCCGCGAGAGCTTCTCCTACACGGGCAGCAAACACCTGCGTACCGCCCGCGGCCATATTCTCTGCCGCTTCTGCTACGGTTTCGGTCTTTTCAAGCTGCTCCGCCAGAAGTTCCGGCAGTCCCAGCGTCTTCACAAGAGAACCGGCTCCGGAATTTACGCCGTCTGAAAGATACATGCTGCCGTTCTGCATGGCATCCCTCAGCTTTTCTGCCGCAAATTCTTCGCAGCCTTCGCTTATTCTGGACCGGATGCCCGTGTTTTCATCGAGAAAGGTTCTTACATATGGCTCTGCGAACCAAACCGCTGCCAGCGAAACAGCCAGGATCAGCACGGAAACCAGCATTTTCAGAAGGCCCCTGTACCACCCTGACAGAAATCCACACAGCAGAAACGCAGCACAGACGCCCCCTACCCAGGTTAAAGACATATTCTCATTCCTCTCTTAAGGCATTTTGCATCTGTAGCTTCTGTCTGCTGCTCTTCTGCCTTTTTATGAAAGCTTGATCATATTGATGCCGGTTTCCAGCACCAGAAGATACCGGTTCATTCCGACTTTGATCAGGTCATGGATCGATCCGTCTACCGTTCCTTCATACTTCGTCACGCCGTTCCCGTTCATGATGCAGAACTGAGAACTGTTGTACATGATGATATAATCTTCGCTTACCTTGATCTGTGAATACGGAACGTTGAATTCCTTTTCGAACTTTTTGTTTCCCGTATCGTCATAGACCTTCATGGTATACAGCTTGCCGCTTCCTTCATTGCGGAATACCAGGCCTATGGTCTGATTGTCGTGAAAGACGCTTACGATTTCCTCGTCTACCTTTACGGTCGTCTTCTCCTCCGGAATCTGCTTTCCTGAGTAGATTGTAAATCCGTCGTCCCGGATGGCCGCGCAGGAAGCCCCGTCAAGATAATGCACCTCCGGGATCACACATCCCTCATACCGGTAGCCGCTGACGATCCGGTCGTCCTCGTTCTGTCCCACGTCTCCGAAATTATAAAACGCCACATAACTGGTCGTCTCACCGCCGTTCACGTACTGGAATGTCACCATCAGAAGGATCCCGTTGTTGGAGATGGCTACATCCATAGGATAACCCGGATCATCGATCTCTGTCAGCGTCTCTGCCAGCAGTTCTCCTCCTGCGCTGTAAAAGTTGATATAGGTGGTGTCGCCGCTGTCAAGTATCGCCGCGACCAGACCGTCGTCCGAAACCTTGGCTTTTACGATCGAATACGAGGTGGTCACTGTTCCGGTAAGTCCGTTGCTGTCGTAAATGGATATGTTCATGCCGTCCACATCCGCAATGACGGCGTGCTTCCCCCGCACGTCGCCGACCGGATTCTGCATGGAATACGTATCGCTCCATACCGTTTCCAGATCCTTGGTAACAAGCGATACACCGTCCGAATTATAACGAAGGATGTTTCCGTCCATTTCCATATATGTGGTCGAAACGATATCCTCCTGTTCACTGGAGGCTATGATCTTGTAGCCGTGATAGGATCGTTTTTCATTGAACAGCAGAAACAGAAGCGCCGCGATGATCAGTACAATGAAGATCAGTGCAAGTCTCAGCGTCCTGCGGCGCCGCACCCGCTGTATATGGATCTCGTACTCCTCCTCGCTGTATTCCCTTTCATATCCGTTCCGGCTTCTCCGGACCCTTTGGTTACTTTTTGATTTTCCAGAAAACAACGCCATTCTATATCTCCACATAAGTCATTACGGTGGAAGTCAGAGAAACGATCTGGCTTCCACCGTAATAAAGAACGATTACAGAGCCGCTTTTACCTGTCTGTAAATGCCATCTGCATCAAGTCCGTATTTCTGAAGCAGTGCCGCTGCCGGCCCTGATTCGCCGAAGGTGTCATAGATACCGATCTTCTTTACAAAGGTCGGGCACTTTTCTGCCAGGCACTCGCTGACCGCGCCGCCAAGGCCTCCGATCACCGAATGTTCTTCCACCGTAAAGATCTTTCCGGTCTCCTTCGCTGCTTTGATGACAAGTTCTTCATCAAGCGGCTTGATGGTATGGATGTTGATGACTCTGGCATCGATGCCGTCCTGTGCAAGCTTCCGGGCAGCCTCGAGAGCCGGTGCCACGCAAAGTCCGTTCGCGATAATGGTAAGATCTTTTCCTTCTTTGAGGGTAATTCCCTTTCCAAGTTCAAAATGATAATCCGGATTATCGTTGATCACCGGTACCGCAAGGCGGCCGAATCTCATATAGACCGGTCCCTCGTAATGGTATGCGGCTTCTACGAGTGCCTTTGCCTCGATATCATCAGAGGGGCAGGCAACGACCATTCCCGGAATCACTCTCATGAGCGCGAAGTCTTCGAGACACTGATGGCTCGCACCGTCCTCGCCGACGGAAATACCGCCGTGGGTTGCTCCGATCTTGACATTCAGATGCGGATATCCGATGGAGTTGCGTACCTGCTCGTAGGCACGGCCTGCGGCAAACATCGCAAACGTGCTGACAAACGGAACCTTTCCGCAGGTGGAAAGGCCTGCACCGATCACAGTCATGTTGCACTCGGCAATACCGCAGTCGATATGTCTCTCCGGAAATTCCTTCTGGAACATCTGGGTCTGGGTAGCGTTCGCAAGGTCTGCGTCCAGAACAACAAGATTGTCATATTTTTTTCCAAGTTCTACCAGTGCTGATCCATAGCTGGCTCTGGTCGCGATTTTCTTTACCTCTGTCATAATGACTCACCCACCTTCTCCAGATCTTTCATTGCCTGTTCATACTGTTCGTCGTTCGGAGCTTTTCCGTGCCATCCGGCCTGGCCTTCCATAAAGGAAACACCCTTGCCCTTTACGGTCTTCATGATGATCGCCGAAGGCATGCCTTTGACTGCCTTTGCCTCTGCAAATGCAGCTCTCAGCTGGTCCATGTCGTTTCCGTCGTCAACATTGATAACATGGAAATTGAAGGCTTCGAATTTTCTGTCGATGGGGTACGGAGAGCAGACCTTTTCGATGGGTCCGTCGATCTGAAGTCCGTTGTTGTCAACGATGACAACCAGGTTGTCCAGCTTTCTGGCTCCGGCAAACATGGCTGCCTCCCATACCTGTCCTTCCTGGATCTCACCGTCGCCGAGCAGTGTATACACACGGTAGGAAGCCTGGTCCATTTTTCCTGCCAGTGCCATGCCGACTGCCGCTGAAATGCCCTGTCCGAGCGAACCGCTGGACATATCGACACCCGGAATATGTTTCATGTCCGGATGTCCCTGAAGGTAAGAACCGAGGTGGCGAAGTGTCGGCAGATCTTCTTTCGGAAAATATCCTCTCTCTGCAAGAACAGCATAAAGCCCGGGAGCGTTGTGTCCCTTGCTCAGTACAAAACGGTCGCGGCCCGGATTTTTGGGATCCTTCGGATCGATATTCATCTCTTCAAAATAGAGATACGTAAACACATCGGCCGCGGACAGCGAACCGCCGGGATGTCCTGCCTTGGCAGAATGAACTGCTGTCACGATATCCTTGCGGACTTCGTTGGCAATCTTTCGAAGCTCAAGCGTTTCCATAAATGATTCCTCCTTCTGGTTTCTGTTTGTTTCTCATGGTGCAAAAGTGATGTTGCGGGTTTCTAAAGATCGGTCCTTCCGTCCAGCGCGCGCAGAAGCGTCACCTCATCGATATATTCCAGGTCTCCTCCCACGGGAACTCCGCTGGCGATCCGGCTGACGCGTATTCCCGTCGGCTTGATCAGTCTGCTGAGATACATGGCCGTCGTCTCGCCCTCCAGGCTGGAATTCGTGGCGATAATGACTTCTTT
This sequence comes from uncultured Blautia sp., assembly GCA_946545425.1. Lineage (GTDB taxonomy): Bacteria > Bacillota > Clostridia > Lachnospirales > Lachnospiraceae > Blautia_A. The sequence goes on from CAMNNM010000119.1 coordinate 4,305, forward strand.
TACAGGATCTCTGGAAAGCCTCTGCATCAGCTCCTTCAGACGTATGTCATCCGGGCCGATTCCGAGCATAGGGGAAATCGCCCCGTGCAGAACGTGGTAGACCCCCTCGTATTTTCCTGTCTTTTCATATGCTGCCAGATCACGGGTATTCTCGACCACCATAATGGTCTGATGATCCCGGGACGGATTGCTGCAGATAGGACATAATTCCTGATCCGTCAAGGTGCAGCAGTCCCGGCAGTAACGCACGTGATCCCTGGCTTCCGATATCGTTCTCGCAAAGGTTTCCACCTGCTCCTTCGGCATATTCAGAATATGAAAAGCCAGACGCTGCGCGGATTTTGCGCCGATCCCCGGAAGTCTCGAAAACTGTTCGATCAGTCTGTTGATATGACTGCTGTAATAATCCATCAGAACGGCAGGCCTCCGCCAAGACCGCCAAGGCCTCCAAGTCCGCCGATTCCGCCGGCGAGCTTTGACATCATGGCTTTAGACTCCTCTTCCATGCTGCGCAGAGCCTCATTGGCCGCGGCAACGATCAGGTCTTCCAGCATCTCGATGTCATCGGGATCCACCACTTCCTCCGAAAGCTTCACCCTGAGGATTTCCTTCTTTCCGGAAACTGTCACTTCAACAGCTCCGCCTCCGGCTGATGCCGTGAATTCCTTCTCTTCAAATTCCTTCTGGTTTTCTTCCATCTGGCGCTGCATTCTCTGCGCCTGTTTGATCATGTTATTCATGTTGCCGGGCATTCCGCCCGGAAATCCGCCTCGTTTTGCCATTATTCCTCCTCATCATCTTCTTCCGTCACAACATCAAAATGAACGTTTTCCCGTATTTTTGTCTCAACGGGGATCGTTGAAAGACCTGTACCCTTTGCGTCCTCCTGCATGACCATCCTTACCTCTGCGGTCTTTCCGGTCTTCTCCAGAATAATCCTTTGCAGAACAGACGCGTACTCCGGATTATCGACATAGTTTCTGGCTATGAACCCGCGGAATACCACAAACAGCACAGGGCCTCCCGTACGGCCGTCATACCTCGGCTCCGAATTTTTCAGGATTTCCCGGAAGATGCCCTGCGTTTCCCGGATCACCGACGGCCACTGGGCCGCGATCTTCTTAAGGTCTTCCGGCGCTGCCTGCCGGGGCTGTTCCTCCGGCAGGCGCTCCTCCTGTGCTTCTTCGGTATCTCCTGCCGGTGCTCTTCCGGGTTTTACGGCGATCCCGTTCTGTTCGATCTCTTCGATCTTCTCTTCCAGCACGCGGATCCGGTCTAACAGAGCGTCGGTGCGGGTTTCCATTTCGGGCCGGCACAGCCGGATCAGAGCGATCTCCGTCAGGACTCTTTTCTGGGCTGAATAACGGATCTGTCCGGACAGTTCGGACAGCACGCGGATGTAACGCATGAGCGTGTCCATGTCCGCCATATCCTTTTCTTCCATAAGAAGCTTCAGATTTTCAGAAGAAAGATCCACAGCTTCCGAAGGATTCTCAGATGTCTTTACAAGCAGAAGATTCCGCAGATACCAGGTAAAATCGCTGACAAACACCGTCAGCTCCTTACCGCCTGCGATCATTTCTTCCAGGATCCGGACAGCAGAGGATGCATCCCCCCGGAGGATTTTTCTGAGAAGGCGGCTGAACACCTCGGTATCCACCGCTCCCAGTACCTTCAGAACATTGTCGTACGTCAGCTTCTCGTCGATATAGAACGAAATGCACTGATCCAGAAGACTCAGAGCGTCACGCATGGAACCGTCTCCGGCTCTGGCGATATAGCGGACGGCTTTTTCCTCCGCCTCCACGCCTTCCTCTTTGAGAAGCTCTGACAGACGTGCCGATATGGTATCCAGAGAGATCCGTCTGAAATCGTATCTCTGGCATCTCGACAGGATCGTAACCGGGATCTTGTTCACTTCGGTTGTCGCAAGAATAAAGATCACATATGCGGGCGGTTCTTCCAGTGTCTTGAGGAGCGCATTGAACGCGCCGGCCGAAAGCATATGGACCTCATCGATGATATAGACCTTGTAATTTCCTTCCGTGGGTCTGTAAGCCACTTCCTCCCGGATCTCCCGGATATTGTCAACGCCGTTGTTGGAAGCGGCGTCGATCTCGATCACGTTCATGGATGTGCCCGCCTTTATGGCCCGGCACATGGCACACTCCCCGCAGGGACTGCCATCCTTCGGGTTTTCACAGTTTACGGCCCTTGCAAGGATTTTGGCCGCCGTGGTCTTTCCCGTCCCCCGGGTGCCGCAGAACAGATAGGCATGGCCGATCCGGCCTTTTCTTACCTGATTCTTCAGCGTGGTGACCACGGCTTCCTGTCCTTTTACGTCTTCAAAATTATCCGGCCGGAATTTTCTGTACAGAGCGGTATAGCTCATGAATCCGCCTTACTCCTTTTTATCAGTCTCCAAAGCTGATTCCGATCGCCTTGGCCGCCTTGACGGTCTCGTCCTTGGGCGAAACCATCTTGAGCTTACCTGCACACTCGGCCAGCGGAACTCTCTTGATCTTGTTGTTTACGATACCGATCATGATGCCGTATTCCTCGTCAAGGATGGCCTGCGCCGCTCCGGCACCGATCCTGGTGGAAAGCACGCGGTCATACGGGCAGGGCTCTCCGCCTCTCTGGGTGTGGCCCGGAACCGTGATCCTGACTTCCGCACCGGTCTTCTTGAAAATACGGTCTGCGATCTCGTAAGAAACGGACGGGTACTGCTTTGCCCGCTTTTCGAGTTTTTCCTTGTACTTTTTCTTGTCGAGTTTGG
>CAMNNM010000120.1 GCA_946545425.1 uncultured Blautia sp.
GCATCTGAGCCCGGCAACAGGCAAAACAGCAGGGCTGTTTTGCTGCTGATCCTGAACCGAAGGAGTTATACCGCGTGAAAGTAATACTGAAAAATCTGATGGAGCATAAGCTTCAGGTTCTGTTGATCGTCCTTCTTCTGGTAGTTCAGGCCTGGTGCGATCTTGCACTGCCGTCCTACACCTCGGCAATCGTCGACGTAGGCCTGGAACAATATGGAATCGAGGACAATGTTCCGGAAACGATCCGGGAGAGTACCCTTGCAAAGCTTGCCCTTTTCATGGAGGAGGAAGACGAAGAGACAGTCAGAAGCTGCTATGAAGAGGGAAAGGGAGAAAACCATTTTCTTCATCTGTCGGACATTTCAGATGCAAAGCGTGAGGAAATCGAAAAGCTTCTGACGGGCCCGGAGGTTATGGTGTACTCCATGGAAAACATGCCGGCCGGCGCCGCCTCCTCAGCGCCTGGCGCCGCCGCCTCTCAGGATCCGGCCGATCAGCTGGCTCTGATGAACGAAATGGGCATCAGCCTGCCGAAGCTTCTGACCTCCGGCGTGGATCTGACGGACAGAAGCGGCTTTACACTGGACACCATTCTGGAGCTGATGGACAAGGACGTCATTGACCGGGACAAGTTCCGCACCTACATGCTGGGACAGGAAGACGTCATGTTTGAGCAGTACGGATCCATGAGCGATTCCGTGCTGTCGCAGGTGGCGGCGCAGTTTGTGCGATCGGAATATGAAGCCTGCAATGTGAATCTGGAAAGCCTCCAGAGAGGCTATCTGTTCCGGACGGGCGGAAAGATGATGGCCATCTCGGCGCTGATGCTTACCGTAGGTATTCTGTGCTCCCTCTTGTCGGCGCGGGTATCCGCCAGTGTCGGACGGAGCATGAGAAAGCGGGTCTTCCGCAAAGTCATGTCCTTTTCCAACGCACAGATGGACCGCTTTTCGACGGCGTCCCTCATCACCCGAAGCACCAACGACATTCAGCAGGTGCAGTTCGTGACGGTGATGCTGCTGCGCATGGTCGCCTATGCGCCTATTCTGGGCGTGGGCGGCGTGATCCGTGTTCTGTCGACAAAGACAGGCCTCGGATGGATCATCGTACTCGCAGTAGTGGCGGTATCGATTTTGCTTGTGAGCCTCTTGCTTCTGGCCTATCCGAAATTTAAAATCATGCAGACGCTGGTGGACCGGCTGAACCTGATCTCCCGCGAGCTGTTGACAGGTCTTTCGGTGATCCGGGCCTTTGGCCGCGAAAGATACGAGGAAGAACGGTTTGACAAGGCCAATACCGATCTGATGCGCACCCAGCTGTTCACCAGCCGGCTGATGAACGTTATGATGCCGGCCATGATGCTTCTGATGAACGGCGTCGCCATCGCCATCGTGTGGTTTGGCGGTCACGGCATTGAAGCTGGAAATCTTCAGGTCGGCGATATGATCGCCTTTATCACCTACTCCATGCAGATCATCATGTCCTTCCTGATGATCGCCGGAATCTCGATCATGCTTCCAAGAGCCGGCGTCGCCGCGGAAAGAATCCAGGAGGTCCTGGATACCGAAGCGACCGTGCGGGATCCGGAGCATCCGGCCGACGACCGGCTTCCCAATATCAGGGGCGAGCTGGTATTTGAAAACGTGAATTTCCGTTATGAAGGAGCGAAAGCCGATGCGCTTTCTGGCATCAGCTTCAAGGCCGAACCTGGTAAGACGACGGCCATCATCGGATCCACGGGCTGCGGCAAATCGACCCTCGTGAACCTGATCCCGCGCTTCTACGACGTGACGGGCGGCAGGATCACACTGGACGGCATCGATATCCGTGACATCTCCCTGGAGAAGCTCCGCAGCGCCATCGGCTTTGTACAGCAGAAGGCTGTGCTGTTTTCCGGAGACATCATGAGCAACCTGCGCTTTGCAGACGACGACATGCCGGAAGAACAGGCAAAAAAAGCCGCGCAGATCGCCCAGGCCGAGGAATTCATCACGGCTTCTCCCGACGGCTGGCACCACCAGATCGCCCAGGGAGGCTCCAATGTATCCGGCGGTCAGAAGCAGCGCCTCAGCATCGCAAGGGCTCTGGCGAAGCGCCCTGCCATCTGCGTGTTTGATGACAGCTTTTCGGCACTGGACTATAAAACGGACGCCATTCTTCGGAAAGCACTCCGTGAGGAACTGGGAGATACGGCGGTCATCATCGTCGCCCAGCGTATCAACACAGTCCTGAACGCCGACCAGATCCTGGTCCTGGAAGAGGGACGGATCGTCGGAGCGGGAACCCACGCACAGCTGATGGAGAGCTGCACGGCGTACCAGGAGATCGCCAGATCCCAGCTGTCCGAGGAAGAGCTGAAAGGAGGTGCGGCCAGATGATCGGAAAGAAGAAAAACAATCCGGACAAAGCCGGAAAGAAAGCCGAAAACAGGCAGGACCTCCGGGTGAACGGCCGCCTCAGCCGTTTCGCAAAGCCCAGGGACTTTAAAAAGAGTATCCGGAATCTTCTGCAGTATATCGGCCGGTATAAGATCGCGCTTCTGTTTGTGATGATCTTTGCCGCGGCCTCCACCATCTTCAACGTCATCGGACCAAAGATACTGAGCCGCGCCACCACCGAGCTGTTTAACGGCCTGATGCAGAAAATTCAGGGAAGCGGAAGCATCGACTTTGGAAAGGTCGGCAGGATTCTTCTGCTGCTCGGATCCATTTATGCGGTGTCGGCCCTGTTTTCCTTCCTTCAGGGATGGATCATGACCGGCGTTTCGCAGAAGCTTGTATACCGGATGCGGAAAGAGATCTCCGAAAAGATTAACCGCATACCGATGAAATACTTTGAATCAAGACAGATCGGCGACGTGCTTTCCAGAATCACCAACGACGTGGATACGCTGGGGCAGAGCATGAGCCAGAGTATCACGACTCTGATCACCTCGGTCACGACCCTGATCGGCGTGCTGGTGATGATGATTTCCATCAGCCCGCTGATGACCCTGATCGCCCTGATCATCCTGCCCATCTCGGTGGTGCTTCTGGCCTTTATCATGAAGCATTCCCAGAAGCATTTCGTCAACCAGCAGAATTATCTGGGCGAGATCAACGGACAGGTGGAGGAGGACTACAGCGGCCAGAACGTGATCAAGGCGTATAACCGTGAGGAAGAGACCATCGAGGCCTTCGACGCCACCAACGAAAAGCTGTACGAATCCGCCTGGAAGGCCCAGCTGTTCGGCGGCCTTATGCAGCCCATCATCATGTTTGTCGGAAACCTGGGATATGTGGGCGTCGCCATCAGCGGAAGCATTCTGGCTGCAGCCGGAACCATCCAGGTCGGCGACATTCAGGCCTTTATCCAGTATGTCCGTAATTTCACCCAGCCGCTTCAGCAGATGGCCCAGGTGGGCAACATGCTGCAGATGATGGCCGCGGCGGCCGAGCGTGTATTCGACTTCCTCGAAGCAGAGGAAGAGGTGCCTGCATCGGAGAACGCTGTAAAACTTGAACATCTGAACGGCGACATCGCCTTCGAGCATGTGAAGTTCGGCTATGATCCGGAAAAGATCATCATCCATGACTTCAACAGCAAGGTGAAGCCCGGCCAGAGCATCGCCATCGTCGGTCCCACGGGCGCCGGCAAGACCACCATGGTAAAGTTGCTGATGCGCTTCTACGACGTGAACAGCGGCAGCATCACCCTGGATGGACACGATATCCGTGATTTTGACCGGCACGATCTGCGGAACTACTTCGGAATGGTGCTTCAGGATACCTGGCTGTTCAAGGGTACCATCATGGAAAACATCCGCTACGGAAGACAGGATGCAACCGACGAGGAAGTCATCGCCGCGGCCAAAGCCGCTCACGCGCATCACTTTATCGAGTCCCTTCCGGGCGGTTATCAGATGGAACTGAACGAGGAGAGCGACAATGTTTCTCAGGGACAGAAGCAGCTTCTGACCATAGCAAGGGCCATTCTGGCCAACAGTCCCATTATGATCCTGGATGAAGCCACCAGCTCGGTGGATACGAGGACAGAGCACCGCATTCAGAAGGCCATGGACGAGCTGGTGAAGGGCCGGACAAGCTTTGTCATCGCCCACAGACTGTCCACCATCCGGAATGCGGACCTGATCCTGGTCATGAAGGACGGCGACATCATCGAGCAGGGAAATCACGAAGAGCTTCTGAAAAAAGGCGGCTTCTACGCGGAGCTTTACAATTCCCAGTTCGAGCAGGCGAGCGCGTAAAAAGATCGACTGAGACAACTGAATCTGTATGGATTTTTCGAAAGATTAGTTGAAATATTTTTCGAAAAATGATAATGTGAAGATAAAAGAGAGGAGGCCCGATATGCCAACGATCACACCGATTTCAGATCTTCGTAATTATGGACAGGTTCTGGAGAAAGTGAAGCCGAATGCGCCTGTTTATCTGACAAAGAACGGACGCGGAGAATTCAGCGTTCATCGGATTGAAGATGACGAAGAGTTTGAAAAGGCAAAAGCCATGATCAGACTGCTGACAGAGCTGAATAAAGGGTTTCGCTCAGGAGAAGAAGAGGGATGGCTGACGGATGAAGATTTAGACAGCCATTTTGCCGCAAGACGCAGAAGTATGGCAGAGAGTGTAAATGAGCCATGAGCCATGATCTGCGTTATTCCCCGGCAGCCCTGGAAGATCTTGATCATATCTGGTATGGAGTATGGGAAGCTTCCGGAAGCTTTGATACAGCGGATCGGTATTTGGATGACTTAAGAGATAAGATCCGTAAGAAGAAAAAATATCCGAAGACGGGAAACCCTCTTTTGTACATGGGAGAATTCACAGGAATTTATATGGTACCCTTCAAGGCTTATATTGCTTTTTACCGTATTCGTGGAAACGTTATGGAAGTGGGCAGAGTCCTGTATTCAAAAAGTGATTACATGAAGACTCTGTTTGGCAGAAGTGAATATATCCTGGAAGATGATGAAGATTGAATTCCGGCTTTCAGAAAAATCATACAGAGGTTTTCGGAGGAATCTATGATCAACCGAGGAGACATGCTGGAGCTGACCCGCCGTATGACGGTATCCCGCACCTGTTTTACCAGGATCGCCGGCGCATATGTGGATGAGGACGGCTTTGTGGACGATACCTTCAATATCAACTTTCTGAATCTCAAAGCGCCCGACAAAGAAAAGAATCTGAAGCTTGCCAAGACGGTGCCGTTTTCCGGCACAAACCGGCAGCTGAAAGAATATACGATCCCGGTAACAGCCAAAGGCACGGACAGCGTTTACCAGCTGCTGCAGGGGATGCTTTCGTGCAGGCTGAAAAACGACGCCCTGATGGACATTTTTTACGAACAGATCGCCGACGGATTTCCGGCGGATTACGAATATGCGGTCTATGTTTTTGCCGGAACATATGATGTCCCCGCAAAGACTTCCGACGGACAGAGGCTCGAAGATTCCGAAACGGTGTACAATTTTCTGATCTGTACCATCAGTCCGCTTTGCGGGGAATATGAACCGGACAAGCCGGTCTTCGGTTTTTTGTATCCTGCCTTTTCGGACCGCTGCGGCGATCCGGACCGGATCGATATTTATCATGAAGCTGAGGACCAGACCCAGGAAGGGCTGATGTATAAGCTGCTGGGAAGAGTGCCGTCAGACAATGATGCGTGATACACTGCTACTTCGCCAGCCGCATGACGATCCTGTAGCTCAGGGCCGCAAGTCCCGCGGTGACCAAAATCAGGACCGCCGCAAGCAGCCGGTGATCCATACGCATTCCCAGAACAACGACCAGCACGGTCAGCCCCATGACCACGAGCATGTTGGGCAGCATGTATACTGCGACTGCCGCTCCCTGCTTGATCACCTCAACCTCGTTTTCCCAGTCAAGCTTCATGTGCCGGATACCGCACACGCAGCCCCAGGCCGTCGAGAAGGCGCACAGCAGGAAACCAAGAAGCAGATATAAAAGCGATTCGATCAGCGGAACCTTTGCTGAGATACACAGGCACAGGGTCGAAAAGGCCATAAAGGGTACGGATAATACCATGTTGAACAGCATTTTTCCCTGATAGACGGTCTTTTTTTCTATCGGCATGCTCTGAAGGATCCAGTACTGCTTTCCTTCCAGAGAAGGAGAGCAGGTCGTGGTGGCCACCATACCGATCAGGAAATAGACGATATAGGGAATCGCGGGCCGCAGAATGGAAGAATCTAGGGGAGCCCCCTGCGTCACCGTATTTATGATCCTGTCGAAGCCGGCGATCAGCGTAATAATGCCCAGCAGCGCGGCCAGAAGTTCGCCCATCGCGGCGTTTGTCATGTACACGGTGGAACCGGTCAGGCGACGGAATTCCTTAAAGGCGATGGAAGTGACCACGCTCCGTTTTTTCTGCCGGGTCATCTTATAGTTCCTGGCCGAGGCGTGAGACTTCAGCGCCGAGTTGATGTTCCTGTAAGACCTTCCCACAATATGGAACACGATCAGGAACAGCAGCGAACTGAGTCCGATCAGCAGAAGCGCGGACAATATATCAGCCTTTACAACCGCATCAGAAAACCATCCCGCCGGCAGGTAATATCTGCCGGCCTTTTCAGTCACATCTGATGTTGTTTCCAGTACGGACTGCACTTCGTCATTCCGGAAGATGCCTTCCAGGATGAAACGCAGGGAAAAACAGAAGATGATCAGAAGAAACGTAAGTACGGTCTGGATGATGTTGGTCTTTTTGAAGCCCGCGCTGATCCTGGCGATCAGAAATCCCAGAAAGGCGGCAGCCAGCATGGGAATCAGCGGAAGGAAAAAGGAAAGCAGGATCCATAACGGGTAAATGTAAATGGCCGGGCGGGCATAATATCCGTATCCGATCATCATGGCAAAGGATATGGACAGATACCACGGCAGACTTTTTACATACATATACAGGAACTTGCATCCGGCGACGGTCCGCGTCTCAAACGGAAGGGACATCAGCATATCATA
>CAMNNM010000121.1 GCA_946545425.1 uncultured Blautia sp.
TAATGCGGATCCGGAAGGAATTTCTGGTCATCACTTTTGCGGAAACCTCAGATGCGATCGCTGCCGAGAAGACACTGAAGGAGCAGGGCATTTCCGGAAGGATGATCCCGGTTCCGCGGCAGCTGAGCGCCGGCTGCGGACTTTCCTGGCGTACGGAGCTTCAGGAGAGGGAGGCTGCCGGACAGGCCCTTGAAAGGGCCGGGATTCATTGGCAGCAGATGGAGCCGGTGCATTTGTGGGTGGCAGAAAAGTCTTGAGTTTTGAATAAATACAAAAAATCTTGATTCAGGGGTTGACATGAAAAGTAGCCAGGCGTATAATACCCACTAAACAGGTAGGAAAAATATGATATAAAAACAAGGAAAGGAGGAGCTGGCATGTTGTACGGCAGAAATACGGATACAAACAAAATGATGTGCGGGACGATGGACGGCATGTGTATGGCGCCCTGCTTCTGTATGCCAAATAAAAGAGGCTTCTCTGTCATCCGGCATCACCTGGATATGCGAATGTGTATGTGAGTGTGGTTGAACGTGAATTTCGGGGAGGCAAAAGCCTCCCCCTTTTTTTACCTGTTTAATGCAAGGATTCAGATAAGCGTTAAGAAAGAAATAAGGAGAAATACCATGAGTGAACATACATATCGTTTTGAGACACTGCAGCTTCATGTCGGACAGGAAAATGCGGATCCCGCAACAGACGCACGGGCAGTTCCGATCTATCAGACAACATCCTATGTGTTTCACAGTGCGCAGCATGCGGCGGACCGGTTCAATCTGAGAGACGCCGGAAATATTTACGGGAGACTGACCAACTCCACCCAGGGCGTTCTGGAAGACCGGGTGGCGGCGCTGGAAGGCGGCGCGGCGGCACTGGCGGTCTCGGCCGGGGCGGCAGCTGTGACGTACTCCATTCTTGCACTGGCGGGAGCCGGCGACAACATCGTGGCTCAGAAAACGATTTACGGCGGAAGCTATAATCTGCTGGACAATACGCTCCCGAATTATGGAATCGCCACGACTTTTGTGGATATTCATGATCTGGAAGAGGTAAAGAACGCGATCAACGAAAAGACGAAAGCCGTCTTCATCGAGACGCTTGGAAATCCCAACTCGGATATTCCCGATATCGATGCTGTGGCGGAGATCGCACATGCGCATGGGATTCCTCTTGTCATTGACAATACTTTCGGAACACCCTATCTGATCCGTCCGATCGAGCACGGAGCAGACATCATCGTTCATTCGGCTACCAAGTTTATCGGCGGACATGGAACCACTCTGGGCGGCATCATTGTGGACGGCGGGAAATTTGACTGGGCCGCATCCGGCAAGTATCCGCAGCTGACAGAGCCGAACCCCAGCTATCATGGTGTATCGTTCGTACAGGCAGCAGGACCCGCAGCTTATGTGACTTACATCCGGGCCATTCTTTTAAGGGATACCGGTGCAGCGATATCCCCGTTCAATGCATGGATCCTGCTTCAGGGACTGGAGACGCTGTCCCTCAGGCTGGAGCGTCACGCGGAGAACACAAAGAAGGTAGTGGAATTTCTGGCAAAGCACCCGCTGGTGGAAAAGATCAACCATCCGTCACTTCCCGATCATCCGCAGCATGCACTGTATGAAAAATATTTCCCGAACGGCGGCGCATCGATCTTCACCTTTGATATCAAGGGAGGACAGAAGGAGGCTTATGCGTTCATTGACGGGCTGAAACTGTTTTCGCTGCTGGCCAATGTGGCGGACGTCAAGAGCCTGGTGATCCATCCGTATGATACGACGCACGCCGAGATGACGCCGGAGCAGCTGGAGGCAGCAGGAATCCGGCAGAATACCATCCGGCTTTCCATCGGAACCGAGCACATTGATGACATTCTGTGGGATCTGGAACAGGGCTTCGCAGCAGTAGAATAATAGAAAGAAGGACAGACAAATGAAAAATATCACGATCGCAAAACGAATTGGAACGGTTGTACTGGGTCTTACACTTGCGGCGGGGCTTCCGCTGAATGCACTGACCGTAAAAGCGGACGCAGAGAGCGCCGGAAACTTCCGCACTCTGGACGAGATCAAGGAAAGCGGAACCATCAACATCGGAGTTTTCTCGGACAAGAGCCCGTTTGGATACGTGGATGAATACGGCGAATATCAGGGCTACGACGTCTACTTTGCTGAGCGGATCGGACAGGATCTGGGCGTGGAGATCAACTATGTTTCCACTGAAGCCGCCAGCCGCATCGAATACCTGGAAACGGGAAAGGTGGATATTATCCTGGCCAACTTTACCGTGACAGAGGAACGGGCCGAGGTCGTGGACTTTGCACTTCCGTACATGAATGTTGCGCTGGGCATCGTTTCGCCTGAGGATGCGGTGATCGAGAGTCTTGATCAGATCGGGGAGGACGATGAGGTCATCGTCATTTCCGGAACCACCGCCGAGACCTATCTGGAGAAGAATAATCCCGAGATCAGGCTTCAGAAATATGACGCCTATGCGGAAGCCAAGACTGCCTTTGAGAACGGGTACGGCGCTGCCTGGGCCAACGACAACACGGAAGTGATCGCCTTTGCCATCGAGAACGAAGGCTACGTGGTGGGCATTCCTTCGCTGGGAAGCCAGGATACCATTGCACCGGCAGTCACCAAAGGAAACGAAAGTCTTCTGAACTGGCTGAACGAGGAGATCGAAGCCCTGGGCGGGGAGAATTTCTTCCACCAGGATTACGAGGCCACCCTTCTGGATACCTATGGAAAGGATTATGAAGATACGCTTGTGGTAGAGGGCGGAAAAGTCGGAGCCTGAACATGGATCTTGAGATCATGAAATCGTATCTGCCGCTTTACAGAGACGCCTTGCTGCTCACACTGAAGATCGGGTGGCAGGGCGTGCTCCTGGCCTTTTTGACCGGCCTTCTGTGTGCGGTGGTGCTGCATCTGCGGGTCCCCCTTCTGCGGGGGATCGTACAGATCTATATTGAACTGTTCCGGAATACGCCGCTGCTGGTGCAGCTGTTCTTTCTGTATTTTGCCCTGCCGAAGATCGGGCTTCGGCTTTCGCCGGGACTGTGCGGAAGCCTGGGACTGGGACTGATCGGGGGAGCATACATGACGGAGACGATCCGGAGCGGACTGGAAAGTATTCCTGTGATCCAGTCGGAAAGCGCGGCAAGTCTCGGAATGAATCCGCTGCAGGCGTTCCGGTATGTGATCCTGCCCCAGGCAGCGGCGTCCAGCGTACCCGGACTGATCGCAAATGTTATTTTCCTTCTGAAGGAAACCAGCGTATTTTCGACCATCAGCCTGATGGATCTGATGTTTACCGCAAAGGATCTGATCGGCATGTATGCCCGGACAACGGAATGCCTGACCCTGCTGGTGATCTTTTATCTGATCATGCTCCTTCCGGTCTCTTTTCTGGGAAGCCTGGTGGAAAGGAGGATGCGCTATGCAGAGTTTGGGGATTGACGCATTGTTTAAGGGCCGGAATTTTCTCCGGCTGCTGGAAGGCCTGTGGGTCTCGGTACGGATCAGTCTGATCGCCGTGCTGATCAGCATTGTCCTGGGCGTTGTGATGGGCATGCTGATGACCTCGAAAAGCCGGATCCTGAAGGCTGTTTTCCGGATCTATCTGGAAATCGTGCGGATCATGCCCCAGATGGTCCTGCTGTTCGTGGTATATTTCGGGACGACCCGGGTCTTTGGCTGGAATCTGACATCGGAAGCCGCGGCCATCATCGTGTTCAGCTTCTGGGGAACGGCGGAAATGGGTGATCTGGTGAGGGGAGCGCTGATCAGCATTCCGAGGATCCAGTATGAAAGCGCAAGGGCGCTGGGAATGAAGGAAGGGACGCTTTTCCGATACGTGATCCTTCCGCAGACCATACGCCGGATGATCCCGCTTTCCATCAATCTGATCACGCGGATGATCAAGACTACGAGTCTTGTGATGATGATCGGAATGGTGGAAGTGCTGAAGGTAGGGCAGCAGATCATCGAGGCGAACCGGAAGGCTTCGCCCAATGCGGCCTTCGGGGTATTCGGCATGGTGTTCTTTCTGTATTTTCTGATCTGCTGGCCCATAAGCAGACTTGCTGCCGGGCTTGAAAAGAGGTGGGCATGACGATCGAAACGGCTTTGCTGAAAATCGAACATCTTCATAAGGTCTTCGGGGATCATGTGGTCCTGAAGGACCTGAGCCTGACGGTACATAAGGGAGAGGTGATCGTGGTGATCGGTCCCTCCGGGTGCGGGAAAAGCACCCTGCTTCGCTGCATCAACGGGCTGGAGGATTTTCAGGAGGGGAGAATACTGCTGGACGGAGAGCCGGTCCGGAAGGAATCCAGGAACATCTCCGTGATGCGCCAGAAGATCGGAATGGTATTCCAGAGCTATGATCTGTTCCCGCACAAGACCGTGCTGGACAATATTACGCTGGCGCCGCGAAAAGTGCAGAAGCGTCCGAAGGATGAGACGGAAAAGGAAGCGATGGAGCTTCTGGAGCGGGTAGGCCTGAAGGACCGGAAGGACGACTATCCCAGGCAGCTGTCCGGCGGGCAGAAGCAGAGGGTTGCTATCGTACGTGCGTTGTGCATGCACCCGGAGATCCTGCTGCTGGACGAGATCACGGCGGCGCTGGATCCCGAGATGGTGCGGGAGGTGCTGGAAGTGGTGATCTCTCTGGCCGAAGCCGGCAGGACCATGATCATCGTGACCCACGAGATGGCTTTTGCAAGAGCGGTCGCCGACCGGATTATTTTTCTGGAGCATGGCGGGATCGTGGAGGAGAGCAGAGACCCGAAGAAGTTTTTTGAGAAGCCTGCAACGGAGCGGGCGCAGGAGTTTTTAAAGAGCTTTGAATATGAAAAGGACCGGTGACGGTCCTTTTCTCGCAAGCGAGACTTGAAAAATGCGAAAAACGCGCCGGGACAGTTGTTTCCCGGCGCGTTTTCTGACTTAATCGTTGGTATAATTGTCGAAATATCCCTGCACCAGAACCACAGGAGTTCCCTTGTCGCCGGAACCGCTGGTCAGGTCGCAGAGAGAGCCGATCAGGTCGGTGAGCTGGCGCGGGGTCGTTCCCTGGGAGGCCATGCTTCCCTTCAGATCGGAATCCTTTTTGCGGATGCTTTCGGAAATGGCTTCCTTCAGTGCTTCGCCGGAAAGATCCTTGTAGTCGTTGTCTGCAAGATATTTGAGTTTCAGTTCGTTGGGCGTTCCGATCAGGCCTTCGGTATGGAAGGGCGATACGACCGGGTCTGCCAGCTCCCAGATCTTGCCCTGGGGATCCTTGAAGGCACCGTCGCCGTAGACCATGACTTCCACGTGCTTTCCGCAGGCTTCCAGAATGCGCTTCTGAATGTTCAGGACCAGATCCTGGGAGGCTCTGGGGAAGAGCTTTACCTTGTCCTCGGTGGACTTGTTGGAGCCAAGGAGGCCGTAGTTTTCGTTATAGCCGGATCCGTCGACCGGAGCGTTCAGGATGTCGTCGAGACCCAGGACCACTTTCGCGCCGGCGTCCTTCAGAATCCTCTTGGTGCGTCTGCGGGTGTGGATATCACAGGTGAGGATGCAGTCGGCAAAGTCGAGAATGGCTTTTGCCTGGTTGGCGAAGAGGATCACGGGCTCCGCGCCGCATTCGCGGATCAGGCCTTCGTAGTAGGCAACGTAGTCGACGCCGGTGAAGGGGTGACGGTTCTCGCCGAACAGTTCGCGGTATTTTTCAAGCGTCAGAACATCGCTGTAGGGGTTGACGCCGGCCGCGTCCAGCTGATCCAGGGAGACCAGTTCGTTTCCTACTTCGTCAGAAGGATAGGAAAGCATCAGGACCACCTTTTTCGCACCCATTGAAATGCCGCGCAGGCAGATGGCGAAACGGTTTCTGGAAAGAATGGGGAAAATGACGCCGATGGTGCCGCCGCCCAGCTTTTCGCGGACATCTTTTGCAATGTTTTCGACGGTAGCGTAATTTCCCTGTGCTCTGGCGACGATGGATTCGGTCACGGCGATGACATCACGGTCGCGAAGTTCAAAGCCTTCTCCTTCGGCTGCCTTCAGAACGGAATCGGAAACGATCTGTGCCAGGTCGTCGCCCTCACGGATGATGGGGCAGCGGATTCCGCGTGAAATAGTTCCTGTAAAACGTTCTTTTGTGCTCATAGTGATCCTTTCTGAAAGTCCTGTCAGAAGATTCATGATATAAAGTCAGAGGAAGCTTCCTCTGCCATGGCATATTGTAACGTATAATTCCGATTTGCGCTATAGTGGATTTTTGAATCGTATTCTGCTGTTTTCAGTAAAAATGAGGGTTTTTTCTGTCGGATTATATGATAAACTGATAAAAGAAAGGCTGTTTACTGACGGTTGATGAAAATTACGGGGGGTGGAAACGTGAAAAAGAAACTGACTGCAGTGATACTTTCCATGACAATGACGCTGCTTGCGGCGGTACAGCCTGCAGCATCAGGAATTGACTGGGGTTTCCTTGCGGGAGCCGGAACGGAAAACCCATCGGCAGAGTCTGCAGAAGGATCCGCAGAGGCGGTCCCGGCCGCGGAAACGGCAGAACCGGCCGCGGGGACTCCGGACGCTCTTGAGACGGGGTTTGCAAGCCCGAAAGAGGCTGCGGCGGCTTATGTCGAAGCCTTCTGCCAGATGGATCTGGAAAAGATGATGTCCGTCTGTGCGGTGGAACGGTATGTAAAAGGATTTGATTTCACAAAGTATGCGGAGCGCATGGGGGCGCTGATGTCGCCTGCCATGCAGGGCACTTATCTGCCATATCAGGATCCGTTTTCTTATTCCCTGAACTGTGAGAGACGGAGAGCAGTTCTCGCTAATATGATCTTTATGCAGTATCTGAATGTCATGATCCCGGGATATGCGGAAAAAGAACAGGGAGCGCCGGTTTCTTTGAAGGAGTACGGATCCG
>CAMNNM010000122.1 GCA_946545425.1 uncultured Blautia sp.
TAATGGGGTCGTAATGGGGTCTGACCCCATTACAGATTTGTTAAGCAGCGTTTTCCAAGAGTGCCGCTTCAAGGTCCGCTTCCGTGATGGCTGCGGTGTTGGTGTATCTGCCATCCTGAGAATTCTTCAGCTCCAGTTTTCCTTCTTTTACCAGTTCTGCGACCTGGGCGTGTTTTTCTTCATCCCAGGAGAAGCCGGTGAGCTTCCAGTTGGCGTTTTCTTCGGTGACGTCCTCGACGGTGAAGTCAACCAGGCCGTCCTCGCCGGGAACACCTTTTACGTTCATGATGTAATCGCCGATCAGCTCACGGACACCGCCGATGTCGCCGCGCACGTCGATTTCAAGAAGCTCTGGAAGTCCGTCCTCCTCGGTGTAGATCTCGCCGTAGGAGAGAAGCTGGCTGTTCGCGCGATAGTTATTGACTGCCACTTCGTATTTTGCTTCCATATCGATCGGCGTTCCGTCCGGAAGGGTCAGATTCTGAATCCTGCTGCCGACCGGCTGCGAGATATCCACTTCATATTTGACGCCGCTGAACATGTCATAATTGTACCCGCGGATCTCTTCGTTGAAGGAAATGCTCAGATCGCCTTCCTGATAGGTGTTGATATAGTTGTAGGACCATTCCATCCATTTTTTCAGCTGGTTGCCGGTCATGCTCAGCTTATACAGCGTATTGGCGTATTTGTACACCAGAGCCATGTCGCATTTCTGGATGTCGCCCTGATACAGATTGGCACTGTCCACAAAGAGAGCCGCGCCGGAAATCTTGGCGCCGGTATAATACATCTGAACGTCGTTGATCAGACGGATGAGGGCGGTGTCCTGAAGCTTGGCCTGGGTGATTCCCGGAATCTCATCCTCCGGAGAGAGATATTCGTTGGTCAGACGGCCGATCACTGTCGTCGCATCTTCTTTCGCCCTTGCGTCGGCCTCGACGATCAGTTCATCCTCGCTGATCTTTGGGTCTTCCTCATATTCTGCCATGTCGTAGCTGACGCTTTCGCGGGAAGCCAGCTGGAATTTTCCGTCTTCGCCTTTTTCAAGGGTCAGGGTGATCAGACTGAGGGTTTTTCCAAGGTCGTTGTTTTCGGTGATAAGAACGTCGTTCCGGTAGATTCCCTCGATCTTTTTGTGTCCGTGTGCGGCCAGGATCAGATCAAGTTCCGGATTCTTGTCGGCTACATCGTACACGCCGGAGTCTTCCAGACCGTATTCGTTCTCGCAGTCCATATGGCAGGCGGCAACAATAACGTCGACCTTATCCTTGAGTTCGTTTATGGATTCACGGATCTCTTCGGCAGGATCTGTTACGATGATGCCGTCGGCTTCCAGATTTGCCTTGTCCCACTTGACGATATTGGGCGTAACCATGCCGATGATGCCGATCTTGACGCCGGCCCGCTCGAGGATCACGTAGTGATCGGCAATGCAGGTGCCGTCCTTATAATAGACGTTTCCGCACAGGACATTGCAGTCATGCTGATCGATGACATTTTTGACGACGTCCATACCATAGTTGAATTCGTGATTTCCAAGGACCCATACGTCGTAATTCATCAGGTTCTGGGCACGGACCATCGGATGCATTTCGTCGTGAATGAAAAGCTCGGCGGAATTGCCCTGAATGGTATCGCCGACATCTACCAGAATGGTGTTTTCGTTGATCAGCTCGTTGAACGCGGAGGAAGTCTGGGAAAGGCTCCCGGATGTATCCGGTGCGTTCAACGCATAGTCATAGGGAAGGAATTTTCCGTGTCCGTCACTGGTGGAAATGATCTGAATCTGAACTGTTTCCGGATTCTGCTCTGCAGCGACAGGAATGGTGAAACAGCTGGCGGCAAACACTACACTTAAAACACAGGAAAGCAGTTTTTTCAAGTCAGTACCTCCTTCTTATCATTATGCTGGGTTGTCTGGGAAAAAGAACAGAGTGGGAACAGGTGAAAAAAGAATAAAAATAACGAAAAAGAAAAAAATGAAACAGAAAAAAAGATTGCCGTCGATATTATTGCGGCGGCAATCTTATTATAGCAAAGATTCAGACAGATAACAAGATGAGTTTTCGAAAAAATCTGAGTCCCAGAAGCAGGCTGTGAAAGAAAGCTGGCTCGAATATCTTTCCCCGTACTTTCTGCTATACACTGCCCCGGGAAAGGATCACCCGGAACGATTCCTGCAGCTTCTGATGATGAACTCTGGTGGCATCAAAATGGACAGTATGAAAAGCAGTCTGCATGATGGGACCGGTCGCGAACGCACAGATCAGGGTACCGATGCCGACGGGACCGCCCAGAAGCCATCCGATCAGGGTCGCAAAGCTCAGAATGGAAATGCTCACGGCGCCGATGGGAATCTGTTTCAGCCGCTTTGCGACTCCGACCAGAAGGGTATCGCGCGGCCCGCATCCAAGGGATGCGATCATATAGGTGTACTGCGTATAGGCCAGAATAAAAAGACCCACGATCATTACCGGAATGCCCGTCGCCAGAGAGCGGCAGGGTGGCACGACATGGAAATGATTGAAGAAATCGACAGCCTTTCCGACGACGATCGAGTCGATGAACATGGCGATGCCGATGGGCTCCCGCATAATAATATCGATGCCGAGAATGGTACAGGAGATGGCAATGGAAGCCGTTCCGTACAGGATCCCGAGGGTTTTGGACACACCGAGATTCAGTACGTCCCACGGCGCGGCGCCGATGTTGGCCTGGATCGTCAGATAAACGCCGAATCCGTTGACAAACAGGCTGACGGCGGCAAGCAGCATATTGAGGACGATCGCCCGGGTCGTCCGGTTGTAACTGAGAGCGGTATTCATGGTGAAGCTTCCTTATATCAATTCTTTTGTTTCGTACTCCGGAACAATATATCATATCTGATAATGGAATTCCACATAAGAAATAAAAAAGAGTATTGACAGCTGCCAGGAAATATGATTATATATTCATATGAACGATAATTCAAATGAACAAACACTCAAATAAGCTCAGTGAAGCCATCCGGGGAAATTATCCGGTACAGTGGTGTACATGTATGCATGAAACACTGACAGAAAGAGGATTCCATGAAAACAATAACGACAGAGGAGACAGACGGCAGCCATCTGACAGATCATCTGACGGCAGATATTTCGGACGAGGAGCTGTTTGATCTGGCGGATCTGTTCAAGGTTTTTGCAGATTCCACGCGGATACGGATCTTATATACGCTGTTCTGCGGGGAGAAAAATGTGACAGAGATCTGCGAAGCCCTGGATATGACACAGTCGGCCGTGTCTCACCAGCTCAAGATCCTGAAAACATCTCATCTGGTCACTTCGAGACGCGAAGGAAAGACCGTTGCCTATCGCCTGGCCGATGATCATGTAAAGACTATCATCGCAATGGGAAAGGAACACATTGAAGAATAAGTGATGCTCATTATCCATCGGGATGTAGAGCCGAAACCAACATAATAGAATATCCGGGAGGAACAAAAGAGATGAAAAAGAAATTCAAATGCGAAGTGGACTGCGCCAATTGTGCTCAGAAGGTCGAGGACGCCATCAAAAAGATCGACGGCGTTGTGGACGCCAAGGTGAATTTTATGATGCAGAAATTCACCCTTGAGGCACTGGATGCCGATTTTGACAGGATCCTGGACGAGGCGGTTGCGGTCGGGAAAAAGATCGAGCCGGACTTTTCCGTGGAGCGCTGAGCAGTTACGATATCTGTAGAATAAGACGGCCGGCGCTGCGGAAATTTTCCATGCGCCGGCCATAAAAATGAGAGAGCAGGTGCCTCTATGACAGAAAAACAGAAGAAAAATCTGATCAGGATCCTGGCTGCGCTGGTCCTTTTTGCGGCAGTGGCCGTCATCGAAAAAGCCGGAGTCATACCGGAAAAATATGAGATCCTTTTTCTTTTCCTGTTTCTGATCCCTTACCTGGTATCCGGATATGACGTGGTCCGCAAGGCCGTTCTGGGCGTGATCAACCGCCAGATGTTAGACGAAGCGTTTCTGATGGTCGTGGCAAGCATCGGTGCTTTTGCCAGCCGCCAGTACGCCGAGGCGGCAGCCGTTATGATCTTTTACCAGATCGGTGAATGGTTTCAGAGCTATGCGGTCGGAAGATCCCGCAAATCCATTTCGGATCTGATGGACATCGTGCCGGAATACGCCAATCTGGAGCTGGAAGACGGGACCGTCGAGACGATCGATCCGGACGATGTGGAACCCGGAAATATTCTGGTCATCAAACCGGGAGAAAAGATTCCCGTGGACGGTCTGGTGATCAGCGGAGAAAGCCTTGTGAACACGGCGGCCCTGACGGGCGAGCCGGTACCGCGGACAGTCCGGCCGGGCGAACAGATCATTTCGGGGTGCATAAACGGCGAAGGCCTTCTGAGAATTCAGGCGACGAAGATGTTCGAGGATTCGACGGTGGCCAAAATCCTGGAACTGGTGGAGACCGCCTCCGAAAAGAAGTCAAAGACCGAAAATTTCATCACCCGTTTTGCAAGATATTATACCCCGGCGGTGGTCGCGGCAGCGGTGATCCTGTTTGCCGTCCCTTCCATTATCACGGGAAACTGGCACGAATGGCTGTACCGTGCCTGCACCTTCCTGGTCATTTCGTGTCCCTGCGCTCTGGTGATCTCGGTGCCGCTGGCTTTCTTCGGAGGAATCGGCGCGGCGTCGAAAAACGGCGTGCTGGTGAAGGGCTCCAACTATTTTGAAGTTCTCTCGATGCTGGATACGGTAGTCAGCGACAAGACCGGGACCATGACGGAAGGAAACTTTAAAGTATCCGAGATCCTGACAGCCGAAGGCGTTTCGCGCAGGCAGCTCCTTGAGACAGCCGCGGCAGCGGAGGGAATGAGCACGCATCCCATCGCGAACTCCATCCGCGAGCAGCTGACGCTGGAATTTCCGGAGGATGCCGGTAAGGAAGCTGGCGTCACCGAGACGGAAAACATCAGCGGATACGGCCTGCTGGCCGTGGTCGACGGGAAAAAAGTCCTGATCGGAAACCGGAAGCTGATGGAGCGGTATGGCGTAGAGACAATGGCAGGGCACGATCCGGCGGCAACGGAGGTCTACGTAGCCCGGGAAGATGCCGGGGCAGGCAGCCATGCGGCGGATGAAAACGGAGCATTCCGGTTTTTTGGCACGATCCTGATCCGGGACAGTGTAAAGCCGGAAGCGAAGAATGCGATCCGAGACATGAAGGCAGAGGGTGTCGGGCGTGTAGTGATGCTGACTGGCGACCGGAAAGAAACGGCCGCGGCCGTTGCGGAAGAACTGGGCGTTGACAAGGTTTTCGGCGAACTGCTTCCTTCCGATAAGGTTCTGAAAGTAGAAGAGCTTCTTGCCAGACTTACCGGAAAACAGAAGCTTGCCTTTATCGGGGACGGTATCAATGACGCGCCGGTTCTTTCCAGAGCGGATGTTGGTATCGCTATGGGATCCATGGGTTCCGACGCGGCCATCGAGGCGGCGGATGTGGTGATCATGGACGACGACCTTGGGAGGATCCCGGCTGTGATCCGGATCGCAAAACGAACCGTCGGGATCGCAAAACAGAACATCGTGTTCGCGCTGGCCGTGAAGGCAGCCATTCTGATCCTCGGTGCCCTCGGAATCGCCAATATGTGGGCGGCGGTATTCGCGGACGTGGGCGTCGCGGTGCTGTGCATTCTGAATTCCATGCGTCTGCTGGCGGTAAAGAAGACGATAGGATAAAGAGGGGCTGTGAAATAATCCGCCGGGGACCGCTTCCGCTTGGTCCTCGCGCAGCGGTACTACAAAAAACGAGGGCGTGTGAAACTTAGCAATTACTTGCTGTTTCACACGCCCTCGTTTTTCTAGTGCCGGCGCTGCGGACGTCCCCTTACGGATTATTTTCACAGCCCCGTTTTACAGTCTTTTCCCGTCAGATTATTTCACAGCTGCTCTTTTCAGATCAGTAGAGATAGTTCTTATTAACATATCCGTATTTTCCGAGCTTCGGTGAGTATACATACCAGTAAGTCGCATCGCTGGAATCGTACACCTGCACCTGATCGCCGGTATAGAGCTCGCCGATCTCGTTGCTGGAGTCGTAATATTTGGCGGTGCGAAGCGCAAGATAACCCTTGCTTACGCTGACGGTCCAGGTGGAGTATCCGGATCCCAGATACAGATAGTTCTTGTTCACATAACCGTATTTTCCGAGCTTCGGAGAGTAAACATACCAGTAGGTGCTGCTGCCGGTATTGGTATTCTGTACGCTGACCGTGTCGCCGGAATACAGCTCGCCGATCTCATTGCTGGAATCGTAGGCCATTGCGGTGCGGAGTGCCAGATATCCTTTGGCGACGCTGACGATATAGGTGGTGCCGGAGCTGGAACCGCCGCCGGAACTGGAGCCGCCGCCTGCGCCGACAAGATAATTCTTGTTGACATATCCGTATTTTCCATACTTCGGTGAATAAACATACCAGTAGGTGCTGCTGCCGGTATTGGTATTCTGTACCGTTACCTGATCACCGGTATACAATTCGCCGATCTCGTTGCTGGAATCATACGCCATTGCGGTGCGAAGTGCCAGATAGCCCTTGCTTACACTGACGGTATAGGTTCCGCCGCCGGAGCTGGAGCCGCCGCCCGAAGAATAGTACAGATAGTTCTTGTTTACGTAACCGTATTTTCCATACTTCGGTGAATAAACATACCAGTAAGTGGAGCCGCTGTAGTCATAGACCTGAACGGTATCTCCCGAATACAGCTGGCCGATCTCGTTGCTGGAATCGTAGGCCTGTGCGGTGCGAAGCGCCAGATAGCCCTTGCTTACGCTGACCGTATAGGTTTCGCCGGCAGCCTTTGCTTCTTTCTGCGTAAGCGGAAGCGCCGCTGCGATCACGATCGCCAGTACCAGAAGCCACTTCCACGCCGT
>CAMNNM010000123.1 GCA_946545425.1 uncultured Blautia sp.
CGCCGTACACGAAGAAACCCCCGCCGAACTCCTGGACCGCCTGGCCGCGGAAGAAGCTGAACGCTTGGCCGATGAAGCGGCGGAGCAGGAAGCGGTAGAGCAGGAAGAGGCTGAGGAAGAAACACAGGAAGACGAAGCCGAAGATTCTGAGGCAGCAGAGGCGCAGGAAACCGGGACAGAAGATGCCGAAGACGCCGGAGCGGAAACTGAGACTGAAGTTGCAGAGAACGAAAACGCCGGGGAAGAAGCAGAAGAAGCGGAAGACAGCTCGGAAAGTGCAGAGGAATAACGTCCGGCAGATAGAGGAGTATCAGAATGTTCTGTGAATATTGCGGACAGCCGTTAAGGAAAGAAGACCGCTCCTGCCGTAAATGCGGCAGGGCGGCAGGCCGTTTTGTCCAGATGGAAGTATTTCGCGACGGAAAAGGAATGAAGATTTCCGAGGACCAGGTAGATACGCTGCCGGTCCTGAGCGTTCCGGGCGATGAAATACAGGCACTGCAGCCGTCTCAGGACGATGAGACCACACAGCTTCTGAGAAATCGGGATCCTGTTTCAGAAAAGGACGCCGATCAGACCATCAATATGAACCGGGAACCCGGCGTTGTGGAAGAAGAAAACACCGCAGGCGACAGGCCTTACGCGTCAAAATCAACGATGGATCCATTCCGCCGCGGCGCGGCAGCGCCAGGTCAGATCGCACCGTGGGAAGACGATGAAAGGCTTGAGAATCTGAAATCCGGCATGAGGCGCATGAAGATTCTTACCGGGGTTCTGGCGGCAGCCGTCATAGGACTGGCGGGGGCGCTGATCGTTCCAAAGTTTTTGAAAAAGGCTCCTGAGCCTGTTCCGGAAACCGCACCGATCGCTGCTGCGGTCACTCCGACCGAAACGCCGGAAATGAAAGAGGATAAGGCGGATACCGATCAGAAGGTAGCTGTTGTCGAGACTGTAACGCCCGTACCTGAAAAGCCGGAAGACAAGGAAAACGCCATTTCCGGCCTGAAACGCGGAAAGGATCAGGAGAAAGAAGCGGCAGAGCCGACGCCGACGCCTTCTTTGATCCCCGTGGTTATGCCGACGGCTACGCCGGTCCCGACGGAAGCGGCGACTCCGACTCCGGTCCCGACACAGTCTGCGCCCGAAGTAACGCCTGCACCGGCTTCTGACACTGGAGTAAGTGTGACGCCGGCAGGACAGATCGAAACGGAACAGAGAAAAAACGATCAGGTGCAGAAGCAGATGCTGGAAGGTCTGCGAAAAAATCTGAAAGGCATATGAGATATGAATAAAAGCAGATCATTTCTGGATACGACAGATTTTTACTTCGTCATCTGCGGGGAAAAAAAGACGCAGAATGGCGAAGACAGCTATTATATGGATGTCGACGACGACGGAGCCATGTGCTTCGTTTTTGACGGATGCGGCGGAAGCGGGGCAAAAATTTACCCCGAGTTTGGCCGTAAGACCGGTGCCTTCGTTGCGTCCCGGGCCGCTGCCGAGGCAGCTTGGGAATGGAAACACAGCCTGAAACGGGGAGAAGCAGAAGGAACCTTCTCGGAGAGCCTGTCTTCCTCCATCAATCAGAAGCTGGCGGTCTACCATGGCCTGGTCCGGTCCGGCAGCATGCTCAGAAGCAGCATTACCCGCGAATTTCCCACAACGCTGGCAGGCATCTATCTGAGACCTTATAAAGACGGCAATGCCGAGCTTGCCGATTTTTTCTGGTGCGGTGATTCGAGATGCTATATTCTCACCGAAATGGGACTGCAGCAGATTTCGCTCGACGACCTTCCCGTAAAGGATGCGTTCCGGAACCTGAAGGAAGACGCGGCAATGCAGAATGTCATTTCCTCTTCCGGTAAATATGTGCTTCATAACCGGAAGCTGCGGATAACGCTGCCATGTGTGTTCTTTTCTGCGACAGACGGATGCTTTGGGTATCTGAAGTCTCCGATGGCCTTTGAACGGCTGCTTCTGAAAACTCTGATGAAATCCAAGAGCATAGCCGGATGGAAGGAGCTGCTGTTCCAGAGCTGGAGAAAGATCGCAGGAGACGATTTTACCATCAGCATGCTGGGAGCAGGGTTCGGAAGCTTTCAGGCTCTCCGCACCTTTTTCAGTCAGCGCCTTCAGTACCTGGACAGAAATTTTCCGGCACGGGAGGACATGACAGAGGATGAACTGCAGCAGCAGTGGGACGCTTATCGGGTGAGCTACGAAGAACTCTGTACGGAAGAAAAGCAATGATCATTAACGGTTATAAATTAGAGGAAGAGCTGCAGACCCGGAACGGCGGAAACTGTAAGTGGGGATTTGGAAAAAAGGACGGCAGAGTCTTTTTTATCAAGGAACTGTTGAATCCGGTTTATCCTGTCGATGAGGTAAAGCTGTCGGATACGGTCCGTGCAAGAAAGAAAAAAATATGTGAGGACTTTCAGGCCAGACAGTCCCAGCTCTACAAAGCGCTGAATGATCATTCAGACGGAGTGCTGCTTCACATAGAAGATTTTTTCCGGTGCCAGAGCAAATATTATGTGGTCACATCGGCTATCAAAGGCCTTCCCTGGGATCAGGTGATCAAGAGCAAGACGTTTACCTGGGAAGACCGGCTGAGAATGAGCCGTGTTCTGATCCACGCGCTGAACAGGATGCATCAGGCGTCCATCATCCACGGCGATCTGAAGCCCGACAATGTCATGATGACCTTGTCGAAAACGAATCATGTTACATGCAAGATCATCGATTTCGAGGATGCCTACTGGACGTCGGAGTCTCCGAAGCCCGGAGACGACGTGAAGTGCGACGTTGTATACATGGCGCCGGAGACCTTCCGTCTGATGTGCGGAGACAATATCCGGCTGACACAGGGAATCGACGTGTTCGCGCTGGGACTGATCCTGTATCAGATCATGATGGGAAGATTCCCGGAATTTGACAAAGAAAAGTATACGTATCCATTCGAAGTGGTCCTGAACGGAGATACACTGAAGCTCAGAACGGATCTGCTTCCGCCGGTGTACAGCAAGATCATTCCCATGATGCTGCAGGCCGATCCGGAAAAAAGGATCCCTCTTTATGCTGCGGAAGACTACCTGAACGGGATCAAGCTGCGGAGAAAGCCGGCAGCTGCCGCAAAGCCTGAAGAAACGACAGACACGCTTGCAGGCAGCCATGGAGCGGCTCCGGTCAAAGAGGAGCCCGGGTTTTCCGGGAGCATGAGTACCGGCGCCGCAAAGGACAGAGGCGCAGAAACCGGTGCTCCGGGGGCATCGGAAAAAGCGGAGATACACAGAAAATTCGACAAGCCGTCTTCGGGGACACGTCCGGAGTCAAAGCTTGTCATAAAAATGGGCCCCAGGAAAAAGGCATAAAGGGAGGGAAAGCATATGCAGGCAGACATGATGATGAAATACAATGTAGATATGGTATTCTGCATCGACGCCACAGGCAGTATGAAAAAAGTGATCGACATGGTCAAGGATAATGCGCTGAATTTTTACCGCGACGTGGTGGAGTCCATGGAAAATGCGCCGGATCAGATGCAGAAGAAGAGCATCAACACGATGCGCATCCGTGTCGTCATCTACCGCGATTATAAAGCGGATCACGACATGGCCATGATGACCACAAGATTCTTCAAACTGCCGGAGGAGGAAGAACAGTTCCGCGATGCGATCAACAGCGTCCAGGCCCACGGCGGCGGTGATGAGCCGGAGGACGGTCTGGAAGCACTGGCGTATGCAATCCGTTCCGACTGGAATAAAGAAGGCATCAAGAAAAGAAACATCATCGTCGTCTGGACCGATGCTTCCACGCATCCCATCGGATATGGTTCCTCCGATCCGGCGTACCCGGGCGGAATGCCCCGCTCCTTCTCCGAACTGACCGAATGGTGGGGCGATGAACAGATGGAATCTCCGTTTATCAACGACAATGCAAAACGCCTGATCCTCTTTGCGCCGGAAAGACCTGCGTGGACAGATATCGTGGATTCCTGGAACAATGTGATCCATTATCCGTCCGTCGCCGGCGAAGGAATGGAGGAGTTCACCTACCGCGAGATCATTGACGCGATCTACAACAGCATCTGATACCGGAGTTCAGAGATATGAGTCTGGATTCAATGGAATTTATTGTAATATTTGTCAGTATACTGGCGCTGCTTCTTCTGCTGATATTTTATAGGTCTTCTAAAAAGAGGCGCACAGAGGATATGCCGGTTGAAGACGATCCCTACCGGGTGCCGCCGGACAGTCCGTCAGGAGGATATGGATCCTCCGGGATATCACCGGGAGGCGGATATTCCGGAGGAGCTTATCCGGGCGGCGGATATTCCACAGGCGGATACCGGTCTGCCCCTCCGCCTGCAGGAACGGGCGCGGGAAGTCCTGACAGAGGACATGGCGACAAGCTGGGCAAGGCGGAATCTCTGGAAAAAACCTCTTACGTGTGGTCCACCGGTGAAGAAAAATATGCAGGAAAGGCAGTGGAGGGGTCCGATGGAAAGGGACTGAAAAAAGGACGTTTCAGCAGCGCTTCCACAAAAAAGAACAAAGAAGAAAAGGTTCTCGACTCTGACATCGAAGAAATTTACGCGTTCCATTACAGCAGAAGGCTGCGTATCTGCCCTTACTGCGGCAGTGAGAACGATGTATCCAATCCGGTCTGTGAGAGCTGCAAAGAAAATCTGAGGTGACGGATATGAGTGTGATTTGCAGAAATTGCGGTGCGATCCTGAGAGACACCGATGTGTTCTGCACGGAATGCGGAACGATGGTGGGCGACGAGGTCAGCCCCTTTATTGACGACGATGTGGATGACTACGATAGAACGGCCGGCGTTCGGGGTGACGGTCCTTCCGGTCTGATCTGCTGCCCGGAATGCGGAAGCATGATGCAGCCGGAGATGGATTTCTGTACCAACTGCGGGGCACCCTTGAAGGGCGGCTATCCTGATGATGACTATCGTGACGCAGGCTACCGGGACGATGGTTATGCGGATGACGGAAGGTACGGACGTGATTCAGATCACTACATGGACGCGGGAGACCGCGGACCTGCATATGACGAATACCGGCCCGAAGAAGATTATCCCAGTTATCCCGACGACTATCCCAGGGTTCCCGAAGCAGATTATGACGACGGCGGTGACTTCGTAGGACCGGATTACGACAGAGAGCCCGATTATGGCAGGAGTTCCGATCCGGGCTATGGCAGCTTTGGAGGCGGAAGATCCGAATTCAGCGGCGAGTGGTCAGATCCGTCGTTTGCGGAACCGCCGCGTGAGAGAGTAAAAGAAGCGGCGCCGGCGCCGAAGCCGGCATTGAAAGGCTCGCTGGTCAAAGGCTTTGAGCGCAAGAAAAAAGCCGACGAGGGAGAGTACGAGAAATCCGAGCATTTTACAAAAGCCGGGGATCTCTGATTTCAGATACAAAAAACGGAAGCATTCGTGCTTCCGTTTTTTGTTTGAGCTGTAAAGATTTTTCGACACCTCATGCGCGATAATAGAGTCAACAAGTTGAGAGAGCGCATACAGGAGGTAAGGAAATGAAGGGATACAGTGTTGAGAGCGGATATATGGGGTTTGTTGAAGGAACATACATGTTATTTGCCAGCGAAGAAGACTACATCGAATACATCCGGTAAGAGGACAAAACAAAACGAAAAAAGAAAAGACCGGCGCCGCGGCAGGGGAGTGTCATGGCAGCCGTAAAAAAGAAAGGGGTTCAGAAATGAAAAAGCACATTGAATACGACGATTTCGGGGAATATGTAGAGTATATGGAAGACCTGCTTGACTCTGCTTCGTCAGGCGATTAAAATGCAGACATCAGCAGAGACGGGGATGCTCTGAGGGGAGAGGTGAGTTTCATGGGAATGGCCATGGGAAGACCGGGTCTGAAAACATTTTATATCATAGAAATCCTGACACAGAGGACTGACGAGCAGCATGCGCTGAATGCGGCGCAGATCGGGACAATCCTGGAAAATGAATATGGCGTCCGCGTGAACCGCCAGACCATCTATACCGAGATCGAAAAGCTCGAAGAAACCGATATGGACATCGTGAAGCTGGACGGGAAATTCGGCGGATACTATCTGGCCTCGAGGCAGTTTGAACTGCCCGAGCTGAAGCTGATGGTAGACGCGGTGCAGTCTTCACGGTTTATCACAAAGAAGAAGTCACAGGAACTGATCAAAAAGCTGGAGACACTCTGCAGCCGGGAGGAAGCAAAACAGCTGTCCAGCCAGGTTGTGGTGTCGGACAGGCTCAAAACCGTAAATGAGACGATCTACTATAATGTAGATAAGCTTCATCTGGCAATCTACCAGAACCGCCAGATCACATTCCAGTACGTGGACTGGAATGTACAGAAAGAGCTTGTCCTCCGGCACGAAGGTGCGTTATATACGGTAAGTCCCCTTCACCTCGTATGGGACGATGAAAACTATTATTTGATCGGATTCGACGAGAAAGCAGAAAAGGTCAAGCACTACCGGGTAGACAAGATGCGCAGCATGAGCATACTGGAAGCTGAACGCAGCTGCGCGTCGCTGGAAGAAAAAACCGATCTGGCCGCCTTTTCCAAAAAGACCTTCGGCATGTTCGGAGGCGAAGACGTAAACGTCAGCCTTCTGTGCAAAAATCACCTTGCCGGTGTGATCCTGGACCGGTTCGGCACAGATGTATGGATGGTACCGGCCGGAAATGACTGCTTCAAGGCACAGGTAACGGTAACACTCAGCCCGCAGTTTTTTGGCTGGGTAACGGCTATCGGAAAGGATCTTCAGATTTCCGGCCCTGAGGACGTAAAAGAAAAATACAGGCTCCATCTGCAGGAAATCTTTTCACAGTACGGCAGCCAGACATAAATGAAAATACAGGGGATACATGTGCATG
>CAMNNM010000124.1 GCA_946545425.1 uncultured Blautia sp.
GTCTGATACGATGCCCACAAGGCAAACAGCCCTGCCAGAGAATATCCGCCGATCACATATTTTGTCTCATCGGGATCTCTTAAAATCTGCCGGATCCCGGGAAGGAAGGTTTCGAGAACATAGCGCAGTGTGTCTCCGGCCTTGCCTCCGAAGGCTTCCTTTCCAAAAACAGGCGGGGCTTCCCAGGGGGACAGGCATCCGTTCCAGCTGTCTGTCTGAAATGCAGCCAGCAGGATCCTTTTTTCATTGCTGAACTCCCGGATCATGTCGTATTCTGATTCCAGAAACGCCGCATCGTGATCATCCATCGCCTGAAGGAGGCAGAAGGATGCATTTCTGTCGCCGATCATCCATGTTTTTTTCAAGCCGGTCACCTTCTTTTACATATGTACTCCACACAGGTTTACATTATTCTGCTTTCTTATTTATTTCCCCGCCAGTCCAAGCTCTTCGGCGTGCGCTTTCATACGTCAGTTTTTCCATAATGTCTTACTCCCCAAGCACCTCGTCCAGAAGTGCTTCGTATTCGTCTGCGCCTCTTGCGCCGATGGCCGCGTCGCCTACGACCTGTCCGTTGGAATCAATGAAATACGTAGTCGGAACGAACTGCGACGGAAGGTCCCCCGCAAAGCTCTCCCAGGGTACCAGGTTCAGATAGGTGACGCCCGTATCCGCAATGATCTCCTTTGCCGTCCCGATCATGGCGCTGTCGTCTTTTCCGGCAACGTCGCACACGACGCCGATGATGGCGCAGTCCTTTTCGCCGAGGCGTCCGTTCAGCTCCTCAAGATCCGGCATCTCGTTGATGCACGGTCCGCAGAAGGTTCCCCAGATGTTTACCATGGTGATCTTATGTGCACCGAAAATGTCGGCTGCGTTTACCGCGTTGCCATCCAGGTCCGTGGTCTCGAAGGAAATTCCGGTTCCTTCTTCGGCCATGGGAACTCTGCCCTCCGGCTCCTGAAACTGAACCCAGGACAAATCGCCGCAGGCCTTGACGGCAGCGTCGTAGTCCTCACGGAAGCCTTCGTCAAACGTAAATTCCGTATCCAGAGCATCCGCATAAGGATCCAGCGCATAGAAGAAACTGTAGTCTCCCACCGAGCCAAGCTCTTTGATGTTTTTGTCCGGAAGACCGTATTCCGACAGGAGCGGTGTCAGGTCTTCCAGAGACCGTCCGTCGTCAAGGGTATAAATGATCAGAAAATCAACCATTCTGGGATACACAAAATCCCAGTCCACCTCTGAAATTTCTTTCTTCTGCACCTGTTCGTCGTATTTTTCCCGCGTAAACGCACAGTAGGTAAGACTGGAAACAAACAGGCCGCTTCCCGGTTCTGCTTCCATGTCATAGCCCGGCAGAATGACGCCCTTCAGGCTTTTAAACTCCTCCGGCAGATCGAAGATCACGCCGGATTTCTCCAGTACAAAATGATATCCGGAATCTTCCGGTGCGCCGGACGCTTCCTCTGTCCCGGCAGTCTCGGCCCGGACCGCATATGTACTGCAGAAGGAACCTGCCAGAACGACGCAGAGGGACATAAAGGCAGCCGCTGCAGCGGTAAATTTCCTCTTCATGATACATATTCTCCTTTCTTCTCTTTTGCGTGCTTTTTCCTGCCCGGTCCCGTAAAGGACAGTGCATGCATGGGACAGGCCTTCACACATTCTCCGCACCGGATACACTCCGGGCTGTTGGGCTGTTTTTGGGGATCGACCCGCATCGGACAGGTCTTTTTACACAGACCGCAGTCCGTGCAGGCGCCGGAATCCACCGTCATACGGATCACGCTGATCTTCTGGAACAGCGCGTAAAACGCGCCAAGCGGACATATGTACCGGCAGAAGGGACGATAGATGAATACGCAGGCCGTCAGGCAGAGGATCAGGATCGCCATTTTCCACCGGAACAAAAAGCCCAGTGCAGGCCGCAGCGCACTGTTCAGAAGCACCAGCGGCACGCCGCCCTCCAGGGTTCCCACGGGGCACACGTATTTGCAGAAGAAGGGCTCTCCCGCCCCGTATTTTCCCCGGTAAAACAGTGGAAGTCCTATGACCAGAACAGCCAGGACGACATATTTCAGATACCGGAGCATGTGATCGATCTTCTCCGGGATTGTAAGCTTTGGCACCGGGATCTTGTACAGCAGCTCCTGAAGAAGTCCGAACAGGCACAGCCAGCCGCAGATGAACCGGCCGAAAAAGACTCCCACGGCCATCAGATATCCCAGCACATAGAAGGGAAATTTTCTGTGCCTCTCGTTAAGTGCCGCCTGAAGCGACCCGATGGGGCAGGCGCCAAGGGCTCCCGGACAGGAATAGCAGTTCATGCCCGGTACGCAGAAACGTTTCAGGGCGCCGGTATAAATGGCCTGTCCGCCGGGAAGAAAGCCCTTCACATAGGCATTTGTCAAAAAGCCCCAGCCGATTTGTACGATTTTACGAATATGCTTAACCAAGACCGATACACTCCATACAGATCGCGGCCGCCTTCATGAATACAGCCTGTGCCTCCCCCGCCGCGGCGCCATAAATGCACATGGCAAGCGATGCTGCAAGAAGAAGCCATGTAAAGACGGCCATCCTTTTTTCTTTCACTCTGTACACCTGCTTTCTGTTTATGCTGCTTTCTTTTTTCCGATTTCAGCCGTCACCCGGAACAGCATGGGATACACGCCCAGATCCACAAAGATCACGACCGCATAACGCACGGTCCTTACAAGAAACGCTGCCATGGTCGCGGATTCCAGAAATTCGCCGGAGAAGGGAAGCTTTAAAAGCTTGTTCAGTGCCAGATATATGGCGGCGCCTCCCAGAACCCGCAGGATGCACCGGACCAGATTCCTGGTATTCTCAAAACGTACATATTTCTGCTCGAACGCCTCCGCCAGAACAAAGCCGACGAGCATGCCGAAGCAGGTAAAGTAGTCCGTACTGGTACAGTAAAAAAATCCGGCGGCAGACACAGCCAGCAGGATGATATAAAAAATCCACCGGTTGTTGATACGGTCCTCCAGCCACGGTACAAGAAAGATCACCAGAAGGCCGAGGGCCCATCCGGTCAGAACGTCCGTCGGATAGTGCGCCCCGACGACCACTCTGGACAGGCCGACCAGAAGCGGCAGTGCGACTGCAGCCGCCATCAGGATCCCCTGTACGATCTTTCTGATCCGGTGGCTCCGGATCAGTCCGTATTCCGGTTCCGTTCCATAGACAGCCAGCGAGCCGTAAGTCGCCACTGAGCCGGCTGAATGTCCGCTGGGAAAGGAATATCCCTGCGCCACGATATCATAGGTATCCGCATCCGGTTCGATCTTCCGCAGAAGGTCGATCCCTTCGCTTTCAAAATAAGGTCTCCGGCGGATAAAAATATTCTTGATCATCGGCGTGATGATCAGTGTCATGATGATGTTCAGGCCGACTCTGCGGCCGAGCTTTTTGTTCCAGCCCCAGTAAAGAAACCCAAGGACCGCGATCATGACGAGCTCTTCGCCGAACATGGAAAGCCACGAGATCGCCCGGATGACTCCGCCGGGCAGATTCGCCTGGGCCCATTCCTCCAGCATGATCTCCCACTGAAAGAAAAAACTGTTATAAGGTACCTCTGAAACAGGCATGCTTTTTCCTCCTGCATCGCAGCCTGCGGAGCAACATGCCCGCAGCTGTTTCTGCCGCCGTCCGGGTCAGAGAAGATCCGGGCGGTATTTCTTTGTTTTCTCCAGAGCGGCCGCTTCGCGCCATCTCCGGATCGCTTCGTGATTTCCGGACAGAAGCACCTCCGGGACTTTTTTTCCTTTGTACTCTGCCGGCCTCGTATACTGGGGATACTCAAGAAGCCCCGACGAAAAGGACTCCTCCTTCAGGCTTTCATTTTTCAGGACGCCGGGCAGAAGTCTTGCCACACAGTCCATTACCGTCATGGCCGCGATCTCGCCTCCCGAAAGGACAAAATCCCCGACGGAAAGCAGCTCGCCGGCTTCCTCCAGGATCCGTTCGTCCATGCCCTCGTAATGACCGCAGATCAGGACAAGATGGTCAAGAGACGCGTATTCTTCTGCCACAGACTGGTCAAAGGTCCTGCCGCCCGGCACCAGCACCGCAGCGTGTCCCGGCGCGTCCTTTACGGCGTCCGCAAGGGCGTCCAGGACCGGCTGGCACCGCAGGATCAGTCCCGCGCCGCCGCCGTAGGGCGAATCGTCCACCTTCCGGAAACAGCCGCCTGAGTAGTCCCGGATATCGATGATATGGATCTCCAGGCATCCCAGCGATACCGCCCGGTCCAGCACATGATCCTTCATAAGAGATTCAAACATCTCCGGCGCACAGGTGAGAACCGTTATCTTCATGCTTCACTCCCGACTGGTAAGATGTCTTTGCAGGTTTTCAGGAAAAGAAGGACTCCGCCATGCTGATGTCCGCCACAAAGCCCACGCTTCCGGTCATGTAGATGTTGCCGTCCTCCTCGATCTCGATGAGGATCATGCCGCCGGGCTGATTGACGTTGACCCGTGAATCCACAAGACCCAGCCGGTAAGCCGCGGCGGCTGCCGCGCAGCTTCCGGTACCGGAGGCTCTGGTATAACCGGATCCGCGTTCCCAGATCTGCATGTCCAGGTTTCCGCGGTCGATCTTCTGGCAGATCTGAAGGTTCATTCTCTGGGGAAAGATCGGGGCGTTTTCGACATAGGGTCCCAGCTCCCTTACGGTCTCTTCCTTCACCTTGTCAAAAAAGATAATGCAGTGCGGATTGCCGACCGACAGACAGGTGGTCCTGTATTTCAGGCCGTTAAAGGTCATCATCTCGTTAACGACCTCCCGGCGCTCTCCCGCCACCGGGATCTCGTCGGACCAGAAGGAGGCGCTGCCCATTTTGACACGGAATTCCGTAGCCCGGGCATTCAGCGACTCCACCTCGATGGTTCCGGCCAGCGTCTCGATCTCGAATTTCTTTTCGTTGACATACCCGTGATCGATCAGATATTTCGCGAAGATCCGGACGCCGTTGCCGCTGATGGCGGACTCGCTTCCGTCGGAATTGTAAATATGAACGCCCATCTTCCCGTTGATCAGCACCGGTCCGTACAGCACGCCGTCGGCGCCGAGGCCGAAGCCTCTGCGGCAGAGAAGGGCCGTCTTTTTGCCGACCATCTGCAACTTGTTTTTCTGTGCGTCCAGGATCAGATAGTCGTTTCCAAGACCCTGGTATTTTGACATTACGATACTGGAATTCATGATGTTCCCCCTTCTGGTAATGATCCGCCGTCCCGGCCTTGGGGATGGCAGACCTCGTTTTTTGATACACCCGTGTATACAAAGCGGCGCGGGCATCCGTGCCGTTTTGTATACGCGGGAATATGTTCGCGGTCGTGTGCGTGCACAGCACACGCGCTCTCTCCCGTCCATTCTGCGCGGTGCGCACATCGCGCAGAACACGACTGCCGCACCGCCTTTATGGCGGTGCGGCAGCCTTTCGGCAGGCTGCTCTGGTTTATTCGTAGCCATGTGCCTCCTTCAGCATCATGTCTTTGACTTTCATCAGACGCACCTGCGTACTGCGTTCGTTTTCATCCAGCTTCATCGTGATATAGCGGATCCCCTCCTGGGTTTCCGGAATAATGACATGCTCCAGGGCGTTGACGCGCCGTCTGGTCTTCTCGATCTCGGCGGCCATCAGCTGGCACGACTTTTCCACCTCGGCCAGCTTCAGCATATCCGGGAACACCTCGGAAAGAGACGTGACGGCCCCGTCCAGATCTCCCGACGTAAACGCAAAGCCGTAAGGATAGATGTCGTTCGCGTCCGGCGTGCGGGTCTGGTAATCAAAGGTGGGAATGTCGACACTCATGACGTTCCTGCTGCCGGCATCCAGAAACACCTTCTGCTTGGGCGCCATCAGCGCGGTCTTCAGCATCTCTTCGGACATGCCGGCCCTTGCCAGGACAAAATTCCGGTTGGAATCGCGGATTCCTTTTTCCACCTTCTGCCGGAGCTCCATGTTGATCCGTACCAGATCAAGGAATTCCCGCATCAGCTCATCCCGCTTATCCTTCAGAAGTCTGTGACCCTTCACGGCAGTGGCAAGCTTTCGTTTCAGCCTGGTCAGCTCCATACGGGTCGGATTCACCTGCGTTGCAGCCATGCTGTCACTCCTTCTTGTCGTAATACTGATCCAGGATCTTGTCGTTGATACGTTTCAGCTCGGACCTGGGAAGGATCCGTAAAAGATCCCAGCCGATCTCCAGCGTCTCCTCGATGCTGCGGTCTGTCTGGTATCCCTGGGAAACATATCTCTTTTCAAACTCGTCTGCGAACTTCGCGTAGATCAGGTCGATCTCGGTAAGAGCGGCCTCGCCCAGAATGACCATCAGCTCCTTGGCGTCCTTGCCTCGCGCGTAGGCCGCGAACAGCTGGTTCATGGTCGAAGCGTGGTCGGCTCTCGTCTTGCCTTCGCCGATACCCTTGTCCTTCAGACGGCTCAGAGACGGAAGAACGTCGATGGGCGGCATGAGACCTTTTCTGTAAAGCTCACGGCTCAGGATGATCTGTCCCTCTGTGATGTAACCGGTAAGGTCCGGGATCGGATGGGTCTTGTCGTCTTCGGGCATGGTCAGAATGGGGATCATGGTGATGGATCCCTTCTTGCCTCTCTGGCGTCCGGCTCTCTCGTACATGGACGCAAGGTCGGTGTACATGTAGCCCGGATAGCCGCGGCGTCCCGGAACTTCCTTACGCGCGGCGGAAACCTCACGGAGGGCGTCGGCGTAGTTTGTGATGTCCGTCAGGATGACCAGCACGTGCATGTCCTTTT
>CAMNNM010000125.1 GCA_946545425.1 uncultured Blautia sp.
ACCGGCGTTATCATGCAGGTACAGGGTGGTTCCTACAAGACCGTTTATCCGGAAGAAGTAAAGACCGTGGACGCTATTTTCGAAGCTCCGACCTGGTCCGCAAGATAACGGGATAAAACCGAACCTAGTCAAGAAAAACTGACAAGGCTGCCGCGTTTGGGCGGCAGCCTTTCTTAATCAGGTTACAGGAGGTACATTTATGTCCACTTTACTTCAGGCATTGTATGAGGGCCTTATCAACGGCACCATCTATGCATTGATAGCCATGGGCATTGCGCTGGTCTGGGGCGTTATGGGAATCCTCAGCTTTTCCCAGGGCGAATTTCTTATGATCGCCATGTTCGTGGCATATTTCTTCTCGACTGCAACAGGACTTCCGCCCATCGTGGCACTCCCGTTATGTATGGGAATCCTGTTCGTTCTGGGTCTCTTGATCTACAAGACCATCATCTATAAGGCTCTGCAGGGCCCGACGCTTTCCCAGAGACTGATCACCTTCGCGCTCAGCCTCGTTCTGGTAAACGGAATGCTGATGTTCTTCGGCGGAACCTTCAAGACCATTCAGAAGACCGGAATGGAAGGCTCCCTCAACGTCGGACCGCTGGTCATCGCAAAGAACAGGATCATCCCGTTCCTGATCGCTGTCTGCGTATTCGCATTCATGCTCTGGTTCCTGAATAAAACCAGACAGGGCAAGGCCATCCGCGCAACGTCCATGGACAAGACCGCAGCAGAGCATGTCGGTATCAACACCGAACGATCCTACTCGCTGGCCTTCGGACTCTCCGCAGCCATCGCAGGCGCGGCCGGATGCGCACTTTCTTATTACTACTATTGTTACCCCAGCGTCGGCGGCAACTTCCAGCTGTTCGGTTTCATCGCAGTCGTCATGGGCGGCTTCGGTTCCGTAGAAGGCGCTATCGTCGGCGGCCTGATCATGGGTCTTGTAGACTCCCTCACGGGTGTATATTTCAACACCGCATTCAAATACCTGGGCGTCTGCGTGATCTTCATGCTGATACTGCAGTTCAAGCCTAAGGGATTGTTTGGAGGGAAATAAGGTGAAAGCTATATTTGGCGATATGAACAAAAAACAGGTTGCCCTGCTTGTTGTTATCCTCGCATTTGCGCTGATCGCACCGCAGATATTTTCCAGCCTGTTTGTTCGCAATCTTCTGATACTGATAGTGATCTGGTCCATCCTGGGCATGGGCTGGAACGTAATGGGCGGCTACTGCGGTCAGGTTTCCAACGGACACAGCATGTACTACGGCCTCGGCGCCTACTCCGTAGGTCTGACCCTGCAGTACTTCAAGCTGACCCCGTGGATCGCGATCCCGCTGGGAATGTGCCTGGCAGCATGCTTTGCATGGGTCATCGGCAAGCCGATCCTGAGACTTAAGGGCCACGCATTCGCAATCTGTACCATGGCTCTCGCAGAGTGCATGCGTTACATCTGCGTCAACCTGAAATTTACGAACGGAGCAAAGGGCGTGTCCATGTTCAGCAAAAAGCTGAACCCGATCGTATATCTGCAGTTCAAAGACTCCAGAGTATATTACTATCTGTACCTTGCGATCATGCTGATCGTGCTGATCATCATCAAGATCCTCAGCAAGAGAAAATTCTTCTATTATCTGAGAACCATCAAAGGAAACGAAGACGCGGCTGCATCGGTCGGCATCGATGTTTCCAAATACAAGATCCGCGCCTACATGCTGAGCGCCGCCATCGTAAGCCTTGGCGGAAGCCTGTATGCGCAGTACATGCTCTACTTTGATCCTGCCAGCATGATGACCCTGAACGTATCCATGATGATCGTTCTGGTGGCGGTCATGGGCGGTATCGGAACCGTTCTCGGCCCGATCCTCGGCGCAGTCATCATCGAGTGCCTGTCAGAGTACACCAGATCCTTCCTCGGAAAGTTCGGCGGTCTCGACATGGTGCTGTACGGCGTCCTGGTCATTATCATCGTTCTGTTCCTGCCTGGCGGACTTCTTACGCTTCCTGCCAAGATCCGTGAGTGGAACGACAGAAGAAAAGCGGGGGTGGCAAAATGAGTAAAATCCTCGAATTAAATCAGATTACAAAAAAGTTCGGCGGTCTGGTCGCCAATGAAAACGTTACCTTCGACGTGGAAGAAGGCGAGATCGTCGGTGTCGTAGGACCGAACGGTGCAGGAAAGACGACCCTGTTCAACTCAATTTCGGGAGCGTTCCCGCCCACCAGCGGAACCATCACCTTTAACGGACAGGACATTACCAGTCTTCCCGCTCACGAGTGCGCCAAGATCGGTATCGGCAGGACATTCCAGATCCCCCAGTCCCTGAACGACATGACCGTCGAAGAAAACGTCATCGTCGGAGCGCTGTGCCATACCAACAGCATGAGCGAAGCCGCGAAAAAGGTAGAAGACGTCCTGAAGCTTTGCGGAATGGATAAATACCGCACCATGCTGGCCGGCAAGCTGAACGTGGCGCAGAAGAAACGTCTCGAGATCGCCCGCGCCATGGCGACCGATCCCAAGCTCCTTCTGCTGGACGAGACGATGGCCGGTCTGACCGCTACCGAGCGTGTGGAAGCCGTCGAGCTGATCCGCAAGATCAACAAGATGGGCATCGCCATCCTGACCATCGAGCACAACATGGACGTCGTCATGAAGGTTTCCAACCGCGTCGTCGTTCTGGTTTCCGGAAGACTTCTGATGGTCGGAAGCCCCGAAGAAGTTACTTCTAATCCTGAAGTTATCAGCGCATATCTGGGAGGAGGTTCGAAGGATGAGTCTTGAGCAGAAGAAAAAGATTATTGAAGTGAAAAACCTTCGCGCCGGATATGGCTATGTTGAGGTCGTACATGACGTTTCCTTCGCGGTAGGCGAAGGCGAGATCCTTGCGATCCTGGGCTCCAACGGAGCCGGAAAGACATCGACCCTGCGCGCCCTGACCGGCGAGATCAAGCCCATGGGCGGCGAGATTCTTTACGAAGGCAAGTCCATTGTCGGCGTAAAGCCCTACAAGCTGGCCCAGATGGGACTTTCCATGGTTCCCGAAGGACGTCATCTGTTCGGTGATCTTTCGGTGCAGGACAACCTGCTGATGGGAGCCTACCTGATCAAGGATCAGAACCAGCTGCACAAGAACCTGGAAGAAGTATACAAGCTCTTCCCGCGTGTAAAAGAGCGTGCGAAACAGACAGCAAGAACCCTCTCGGGCGGCGAGCAGCAGATGGTCGCCATCGCAAGAGGAATGATGATGAATCCCAAGGTCCTGATCCTTGACGAGCCGTCGCTGGGTCTGATGCCCAAGCTGGTCGCCGAGATCTTCGAATTCGTCAAGGAAATCGCCCGCATGGGCATTACCATCCTGATCGTCGAGCAGAACGCTGCCGAGACCCTCAAGTTTGCGGACTACGCCTATGTTATCCAGAACGGCGAGACCGTGATCAGCGGAACCGGAAAAGAGCTTCTGACCAACGAAGACGTCAAGAAGGCATACCTGGGCGGCTGACGCTGCGCGGAACGAAACATCACGGTTTAAAACATACAACAAGAGGTTTATACAGGAAGGGAGACCATACGATATGCATGCATTAATGAGATATGGAACAGCTTTTGGCGGTTATAAAATGATGGAAAACTATCCGGAGCCCGAATGCGGACCGGAGGATATCATCGTACAGATCCGCGCAGCGGCGATCTGCGGTGCCGACATGAAGCACTGGGGCGTAGACACGGGATACGATGACACCAACTGCCCGCCCGATCAGCAGAAATCCGTCCGCGGCCATGAGTTTGCAGGCGACATCGTAAAGGTCGGCGAAAAGGTAACGGACTGGAAGGTCGGACAGAGAGTCGTTTCCGACAACTCCGCATATGTCTGCGGCGTATGCCCGGCATGCGAGAGAGGCGATTTCCTCTGCTGCGAGAAAAAGATCAACCTTGGTCTTGACTGGAACACCTGGGGCGGCGGCTTCTCCAAATACTGCAAGATCCCGGGCGAGATCCTCAGAATTCACAAACATGCCATCTGGGAGATCCCGGAGAACGTCAAATACGAAGAAGCAGCGGTTCTCGATCCGATCTGCAACGCCTACAAGGCAGTGGCGCAGCAGTCCTCTCTGATCCCCGGACAGGACGTGGTCGTCTTCGGTACCGGCCCGCTTGGACTTTTCTCCCTTCAGATCGCAAAACTGATGGGCGCCGTGAACATCGTCATGGTCGGCCTTCAGGACGACACCAAGGTCCGCTTTGACATTGCAAAGCAGCTTGGCGCCACCCATTGCGTCAACGGCTCTGTTGAGGATGTCGTCGCACGCTGCACCGAGATCTGCGGCAGAGACAACCTGGGCCTCGTCATCGAGTGCTCCGGCGCGAACATCGCCCTGAAGCAGGCCATCGAAATGCTTCGTCCGAACGGCGAGGTCGTGCGTGTCGGCATGGGCTTCCGTCCGCTGGAGTTCTCCATCAACGACATCACATCCTGGAACAAGAGCATCATCGGACATATGGCCTATGATTCCACCTCCTGGAGAAACTGCATCCGCCTTCTGGAAGCCGGAAAGATCAACGTACAGCCGATGATCACCCACAGACTGGGACTTTCACAGTGGCAGGAAGGCTTCGACGCGATGGCGAAGAAGGAAGCGATCAAGGTTATCTTTACTTACGACTACGAAGACTGAACGGAGGCAGAAAAGTGAAAAATTCCAAGGCGATCCTTGTCCATCCGGGTCTCATGGAGATCCGCGAAGCGGACATGCCGGTTTTAAAAGATACTGATGTAATGATCAAGGTTAAGGAAGTAGGTGTCTGCGGATCCGACGTACACGGATTCCAGTTCGGACCCTTCATTCCGCCCAAGGATCCCAATCAGGAGATCGGACTTGGCCATGAATGCGCCGGCGAAGTCGTCGCAGTCGGATCAAAGGTCAAAAAGATCAAAGCCGGCGACCGCGTCTGCATCGAGCCCGGCGTTCCCTGCGGACACTGCAAATACTGCCGCACCGGCCGTTACAACCTGTGCCCGGACGTCGATTTCATGGCTACCCAGCCCAACTACCGCGGTGCTCTGACCAACTATCTGGTACATCCGGAAGAGTTCACCTTCCTTCTTCCCGATAACATGGACTATGTCGAGGGTGCTCTGGTAGAACCCGCTTCCGTCGGAATGCACGCAGCGCTTCTTTCGGGAATCCGTCCCGGCGAATCCGCAGTCATTCTGGGCGGCGGCTGCATCGGGCTGATGACCCTGCAGGGTCTTGTATCCTGCGGTGTAACCGATATCACCGTAGTCGACGTGATGGACAACCGTCTTGAGCTGGCAAAGAAGCTCGGCGCAGCCCACACGGTCAACGGCGCAAAGGAAGATACCGTTGCGGTATGCAGAAGCTTTACCGATGACATGGGAGCCGATTACGTCTTCGAGACCGCCGGCGCCGTTATTACCGCAAAACAGGCGGTTCAGATCGTCGCCAGAGGCGGAAAGATCATGCAGGTCGGAACCCAGTCCAAAGAGGTTCC
Source organism: uncultured Blautia sp. (assembly GCA_946545425.1). Lineage (GTDB taxonomy): Bacteria > Bacillota > Clostridia > Lachnospirales > Lachnospiraceae > Blautia_A. The sequence goes on from CAMNNM010000125.1 coordinate 5,519, forward strand.
GGTGGATTTCCTGAAGATCAACCGCGAAGTGACCATCCAGACCAGCTTCCGCTACAGAAACTGCTATCCGGCCGTTATTTCCGCCATCAGCAGCGGACGCTTTGACGTGAAGTCCATGGTTACCGCATCCTATGACTACAAGGATGTGCAGCAGGCTTTCGAAGACTCCGTCAACAAAAAGGCAGAGATCATCAAATCCGTCATCCATATGCCGGAATAATCTAATCATGCAGCAACACCGCGGGGCCGCGGCTCCGCGGATTCAAATAAATTTCGCACGGGAGGAAAATAAATGTTATCAGACATCAGATATTGGGAACAGAAGGCCAGCGAAGGAAAGTATGCGATCCCGCATTTCAACGTTTGGAACGCCGAAATGCTCATGGGCGTCATTGACGCGGCAGAAGAGCTGCGCGCTCCGATCATCATCTCCTTCGGTACCGGCTTTACCGGAAACACCGTATTCGAAGACTATTGCTACATGATGGATTCCATGGCAAAAAGAGCTTCCATTCCGGTCATCGAGCACTGGGATCACGGCCGCAACATGACCATCCTTCAGAACGCCGTCAACCACTGCATGAATTCCGTCATGCGTGACGCTTCCGCGCTTCCCTTCGAGCAGAACGTCGCCGAGATCAAGAGATGCGTGGATTACTTCCATCCGCTGAACATCCCGGTTGAGGCAGAGCTTGGACACGTAGGAAACGAGACCGTATACGAAGAAGCACTTTCCGCATATCATTACACCGAGCCTGAGAAGGCAAAGGAATTTGTCGAGAGAACCGGCTGCGATTCTCTGGCCGTTGCCATCGGAAACGTACACGGCGTGTACTCCTCCGAGCCGAAGCTGAGATTCGACATCCTTGAGCAGGTTCATAAAGACGTCAGCGTTCCGCTGGTGCTTCACGGAGCATCCGGAATCGGCGACGAAGACATCAAGACCGCCATCTCTCTTGGAATTGCAAAGATCAACATTCATACCGAGCTTTGCCAGGCAGCCATGGAAGCAGTTAACGCCAACAAGGACAAACCGTTCCTGGCCATGCAGCGTGAAGTAAGAAAAGCCGTCAAAGAGCGTGCAATGTACAAGATCAACCTCTTCGGAGATGCAGGAAGAGCAGACGAATAAGCCGGACTGACAGGGAAACGGACAGCTCCGTTTACCGATGAAAAGGAGAATTACCATGAGAATGATAAAGCTTGGCAAAACAGGAAAAGAAATCTCCAAGATGGGACTTGGCACATGGTCCATCGGCGGCGGTTCCGCATGGGGCGGAG
>CAMNNM010000126.1 GCA_946545425.1 uncultured Blautia sp.
TTCCGGGCTTCCCGATCGTTCTTCATGGCTCCTCTTCTGTTCCGCAGGAATATGTCAAGATCATCAACGCAAACGGCGGCGCTCTGAAGGATGCCATCGGTATTCCGGAAGAACAGCTTCGTGAGGCAGCAAAGGGTGCTGTCTGCAAGATCAACATCGACTCCGACCTTCGTCTTGGAATGACCGCAGGTATCCGTGAACATATGATCCTTCATCCGGATCATTTCGATCCCAGACAGTATCTTGGCGACGGCCGCAAGTATGTCAAGGATATTGTTATGCACAAGATCACACAGGTTCTCGGAAGCGACGGCAAGGCCTGATCTTTCAACTGAATCCGAAAATACAGACAAGGGGAGGCTCCGCCTCCCCTTGTTTTTTCATCCTCAGATCCTGGAAAGAATGATATCCACCATCTCTCCCACATCCTTCATGGTGCTGACTTCCTTCATCTTAAAGCGCATCTTGAACTTTTTCTCAACTGCAGAGATCAGATTGATATGCTCCAGGGAATCCCATCCGTCGATGTCATCCGCCACGGTATCGTCATCCACATGGATCGACGGATCGTCAAACACATCCTGAAAAACCTTGTCCAGTACCTTATACACTTCTTTTCTTGTCATGATCTTAGTCCTCCGTCACATTGATATATCTGTTTCGTTTGTCCTTAAAGTTCTCTTCGGTCAGAACCCACTCGGTGTTGCCCTTCTCATCCTCGGAAACCTTTGTGAATCCCTGCAGCGCGTAGAACTCTCTTACCATGTTGTTCTTGGCCGTCGGATAATAGAAGCCGCGGATCCTCTTCACACCCTTTTCCCTGCAGCGGTGCTCCAGCGTATCCATCATGGCAAATTCCATATCACGCTTCAGCACGCGGCAGCTCATGATCCACAGATCGATGAGGCACTCCTCCCCAACCACGTGTCCGATCACCACGGAAACCACGCCGTTGTCGCCAAAACGGTCCGAAAGACGGCCTGCCAGCGGAATATACTCCGGATTTGCGGCGATCTCCTCGATCTCTGACTGGGTATAACGTCTGGTCGTCAGATTAAACTGGTTGCTCTTGTTGGTCAGCTGTGCGATACGGGCCATATGAACCGGCTCAAAGGTACGGATCACGGCATTCATCTCCAGAGAATGGAGGTACTCGCCGTAATCGGCAAATGCTGCCTTCAGGCTGTTCCGCTGGGCATTTTCCTTATACATCTCGTTGCGGCGCAGATCGTCCTTTGTCAGACGCACCGCCTCGAAGAAGCCGTTCCGGTCGATATTCTGAACATACTGAGTGACCTCGCCGATCTCCGGCGCACATACGCCCGGAAGCTGTGCCGTCACGATACTGCGCTCGGCAGGATTGTCGTCCACAAATACAAGACTTTCCGGAAGCAGATTCAGGGAATTTGCAATATCCAGGAAATTGCGGTCCTTGGGATCCCAGTTGGCGCGGATCTCGATAAAGTCTTCTTCCTTCAGATCCGCATCGGGATGCTTCAGGCCTGCGATGGCGTTCTCGTGATCATTCTTGGAATCGATATTCAAAAGGATTCCCAGCTGCTTATGGGCTTTTAAGTATCTCTGGAATTCGGAATAAGCCTGGCCTTCGGATTCTTCCGGCCCCAGTTCGATGTTCTCGACGCCGTCGTCGCCGATCACGCCGCCCCAAAGGGTATTGTCAAGATCCAGGACAAAGCCCTTTTTATTCTTTCCGAACACGGCCTTAATAATGTTGGCCACGTTGAAGGAAAGATACGGGATCGCGGAAACCTTCATGGCATATTTATACATATGCCAGAAGAAGGGATCGGACCACTCCTTCAGACCATAGTCAGCCGAAATATAGTTGATGTCGCAGATATGGAAGTCTTCATGTGTCTGCGCATACTCATAAAAACGAAGGTTCAGTCTTGTCAGGAAGTTGACGGCCCCGTGAATGTCGCTGGCGTCCATATTTCCCAGCAGGCGGTAATAGGGCATCTCAAAATTGTTCTGGATGACCGGGCAGTGGAACTTCGAAAACAGATTGTCCCACATGGTACGGAACTTTGTCGTCTCGTTGTCCAGCAGCGTATCGACTGCCGCCGCATCGTCCGTAAGCACCGGATACGTCGTTATGTTCCGGTTGGTCGTATGGATGTAGATGATATCCGGATGAAACTCGTCAAGCTCGGGATTGCCGAACATGGCGTCCTGATAGTACTGATTGTATTCCGACTGATAAAATTCCGGCTCGATGCCGTAATTCAGAAGGAACAGCTCCATAACCTGCATGATGTCGCTGGTCGTGGATCCGCCTAAAATGGCGATCTTCTTTGTAATACGCTTCTCTCCGTTATCCAGGAGTGCCCTTTTCAGGCTCTTCTTCTTTCGAAGGATCTGTTCCGCGTCAAATGGATATTCAAGTTCTTTCATCATAATAAATGCAAGCTCCTGCTTTCTGTTTTTATTCTTAGCGCTGTTTCAGTTATAGCACACGATCGAGTACAGCTCGTCCGCCGTAGGACCGGCTACCGAGAAGGAACAGCAGCAGACGACCACGTCGGTGATGCCCTGCTCGATCACAAAATCCGCCAGGTTCGGATCAAAGTACCGCATATCGATACAGTAAATATCTTCAAATCCCGATGTCAGGAAGGGCACGATGGCATTTCCGAAGCTGTCCTTGACCACGGCGCACTTTCTGCCGTTCTTCACGGGGGTATGCGTAACCGTGATCTGATCGTCGCTTCCCAGGAACATCATGTAGGAATTAGGCGTATCCGTTTCCAGAAGCATATCCGCCGTATAGTCAAAATTAAAGCTCGTGTCATAATAATCGGTGGGTGTGTCCACAGGCGGATCGTACCAGATAAACTGTTCAGGATCATTCAGCATCAATGCACTCTGCGACTCGGCATACATGGAGCCCAGATATCCGTCTTTGCTCTTTTTTGTATAGGCGTCAAGCGAGGGATATTCGATTCCCGCGACCTGCGCAAAGACCTCTGTCGCGTAGTAAGCGCCAAGCGATGACCAGTGATGGTCGGTCCTGGTATAGATGTCCTCTTCGGTATGGGCCTTGAGGTTATCGATCACCTCAACCTTTTCCACATTGGCATTCAGCTTGGAAAACATGGAATCGAAGCAGGCTTCCTGGCTGGCCGTATAGTCGGAAAAGTTGGCGGGAGTATAAAACTCGGATGCAATGGGAACAGGCATCGCATACACCCGGGCACTGCCTTCCACTCTTGCCGCCAGCTCGTTCATGGCCGACGCAAAGGTGCTTCCGGTTCCGCCGCCGAAAAGCTCAAGGCCTCTCCAGTGGCCGCCGACGTTTACGATCAGCATGCCGGCATCGTCGGAGTACTCGCCCTCCGCTTCCTCTTTGGTGTAATCCGTCTGCGCAACAGGTGCTGGCGTTGCCGCAGAAGCCGTTTCGCCGGATGCAGCCGCAGCCGTGTCACCGTTCTGCGCTGCGCTTCCCTCCGAAGAGGCCGCCGAATCCGCTGCCGCTGTCTCGGTAGATGCACCGTCGGCAGGCGCTGTTTCTGCCGGTGCGGTTTCCGCCGGGGTCTTGTTGACCTTTTTCAGTGTACCGACAGTCTGGACCATGTCCTCGCCGGACTGAATGCCAGCCATGGCTTTGAACTGGCTGTTTACATTCTTAAACGTGTCACGGAACGGTACCGTATCATTATAATACTGTGAGAGACCGGTGGTATATTCACCGGAAAGCAGCGATTTGATGGAAAACTTCGGCCACGCTGCCAGCTGCCTTTTTTCAATATTGGAGATCCTGGACCTCGGGACCACAAGCAAAAGCACTGTCATCACGCACATGAACAGCAGGAACATATTGACCGATCTTCTGGTGACCAGAAGGTTCAGTTTCCTGCGCCTGTTCTCAAATGCTTTTTTACGTCTGGCAAGCCGTTCGGAAGCGGTCTCGTCCCCGGCCGGTCTCCTGTCATTCTTTTCAGACATCAGAATCCTCCAGAAAATAAGTATAGATAGATATAGTAAACAACATTAAAAATGTCGTTTACTATAATTTTCATGTCTCGCCCGTCAGTCCGTCAGAACTGCCAGTACAGGAAGGTATGGCTTGTCGAATCCACCAGCATGATCGCGCAGACAACCATCAGAACCGCGCAGATTACAATCAGGCCCTGCTTCCATATGGCAAAAACCTCGTCCTCTCTCTTGTTGTCCATGTAGGCCCGGAACTTCGGAAAGACCGGGAAGCAGAGGAGAACGGATGCCAGGATCAGGAAGATGTTGCTCCGGAAGGAACTCCTTGTGATAACGTCCAGGAACGGCGTGTGTGCAGTGATCATGCCGAAGCCAAAGATATTCCGGAAGAAATATCCCAGCTGCCTCAGGTCTTCGAAGTAGAAAATACCGAAACCGATGGCGATAACCAGAATGCAGTAAATATGCTTCCACCACACCGGCCAGCTCTTGAGCCGCTTTTTCCCGATTTTGGTCTCCAGCAGCATAAACAGTCCATAGTACAGTCCCCAGAAAATATAATTCCAGGAAGCTCCGTGCCACAGTCCGGTACTGAACCACACCAGGAAGAGTCCGCCGTATTTTCTGCGCTTGCCGAAGATCGGCACATACAGAAGATAATCACGGAAGAAGGATCCCAGGCTGATATGCCATCTGTTCCAGAACTCCGCGATGGTCGAGCACATGAAAGGATAATTGAAGTTCTCCTCAAAGTGGAAACCGAACATCCGTGCGATACCAATGGCCATATCGGAGTAGCCGCTGAAATCAAAGTATACATACATCGAATATATGATGACGGTATACCAGGTTCCCACAAAGGACAGTCCGGAAATATCGTTTCCGAAAAACGAATTGACGATGGTGTTCAGTCCGTCCGCGATGATGACCTTTTTGGCAAGGCCCAGGCACAGACGCACGATACCTTCGTACATGTCGCTGTTGGTGATTTTTCTGGCCCTGAGGTCATTTTCCATCGTTTCGTAGCGGACAATGGGACCGGCCGTCATGTGCGGGAAGAAGGATATATATAAAAGGAAGTCCGAAAACCGCTTCTGCGGCTCCGATGTTTCCCACGCGACATCCATAATATAGGAAATCGCCATGAACGTATAAAAGCTCAATCCCACTGGCTGCGAAATGGACGGAACCGGGATCCTGGTTCTCAGGATCCCGTTTACGATTTCCACAAAAAAGCCCGCATATTTAAATACCAGCAGCATGACCAGGTTAGCAACGACCGCTATTCCGATCAGCGTCTTCTGCAGCTGCCCTTCACCTGCTTCTTTGATTTTTAATGCGAAGAACCAGTTAAACACCGCACTTCCCAGCAGAAGCAGCAGCCACACCGGCTTTCCCCAGGCATAGAAGATCAGGGAAAAGATAATCAATATCGTGTTTTTTGTCTGTATCCTTCGTGCTCTGAAATAGATCACCAGACAGAGCGGCAAAAACAAAAACAAGAAGAAAAGGTCAGAAAATGCCATAGTATCCCCCTTCTGACATAAAATCTCCCATCTATTATACGTGAAGGTATTTTTCTGTCAATCGGAATCGGGTTTTTTAAGAAAAATGATATTAATTTTTAACAAATAAACTGGCTGCCGCAGCATACAGCTGCGCCGCCTGCCTCATGGCCCGGTCATCGGTATGAAACCGCGGCCTGTGAAGCTCTTCCACCGGTTCTCCCCCGGTCCTGCTGCCGACCCAGAAAAACCAGGAAGGAACTTTCCTGCCATACAATGCAAAGTCCTCGCTGGCAAGGGACGGAGGCGCATCCGTTAAACCCGCAGGGTCAGCCGCAGCTGCCGCCGTCTTTGCATATTCTGCCATTTCCGGAAGATTCATGACCGCCGGGATAAACTCTTCCCAGATGATCTCCCATTCACATTCGTATGCCGCTGCTGTATTACTGACGATCGCTTCCGTCCTTTCTATGCCGCGCTTCAGGGCATCATTCGAAAGTGACCGGATTGTCGCATTCATCTCAACCTGATCGGCGACACGGTTTACGGGACTTCCCCCCTCGATCCGTCCGATCGACAAAACCACTGCATCCAGAGGATTCGTATTCCTGCTGACCACCGTCTGCAGTGCCTGAATGACCGCCGCCGCACAGACAATGGGGTCGACGTTCAGATGCGGCATGGAGCCATGCCCTCCGCGGCCTTTGATCAGAATCGTCATGTTCCGCTTGGCAGACATGAGCGCGCCTTCGTGAAGAACGATCTTTCCCGCATCCACCGACGGCCAGTTGTGAAGCCCAAATATTGCCCGGGGATGAATGCGGTCAAACAGTCCTGCATCGATCAGCGCCTTTGCGCCGGTCGTCCCCTCCTCCGCCGGCTGAAATATCAGATCCACCGTATTCGAAAGCTTCCCCTGTGCCTTCATTCTTGTAAGGATCAGCGCCGCTCCAAGAAGGGACGCCGTGTGAAAATCATGTCCGCAGGCATGCATGACCCCTTTGTTCAGAGATTTCCAAGGACTCTCGTACTGTTCGGTCTGCGAGAGCGCATCGATATCCGCCCGAAGTGCAATTTCGGTTCCGCTCCCGTCTCCGGCAATTCTTGCCAGCACGCCTGTGGGTATACCAGTCTCAAGTAATTCAACGCCGGGCAGTTTTTCCAGGAATTCCCTGATCACCCCGGTGGTTCGGTATTCTGACTTCGAAACCTCCGGATGCATGTGGAGATCTCTTTTTATAAGAAGGATTTGTTCATACTCCTCCGGAAGAAGTGTCATTTTATCCATAATTGTCCTCTTCTCTTTTTCA
>CAMNNM010000127.1 GCA_946545425.1 uncultured Blautia sp.
CCTTGATCTCCGGCTTCTTCGGCTCCGGCTTCGGAACAGGCGCGCTCTTCTGGACCATACGGCCGGATTCATTGTTCCTGCCGTGTCCGCCGCTTCTGCCCTTTCTGGACTCCATGTTCTCGTTGTCAAAATCGCGTTTCTTATTCTTGTTGTCTCTGTCGCGGTCTCTGCGGGAATCCTTCTGATTCTTTGCGATCTCTCCCGCAAAATCAGCGCCGCCCTTGCGGGCTGCCGGTCTCTGGCTCTGTCCGCCGAAGCGTCCCGCGTCTCTTCCGCCTCTGGAGGCGTTGTCATCTCTCGGTCCGCGGAAATCCCTGTCTCCGGTTCTTCCGTCCGGTCTTGCAGCGCCCTGCGCGCCGGGACGTCCCTGTCCGGCCGCAAATCTGCGGTTCTGATCCTGTCCCGGTCTGACGCCTGTGCGGTTTTCTCCGCCTTCAGACGGGAATCTTCTGCCGCGGTTCTGGAAATCTCCGGTCCTCTGCTGGCCGGCTCCGCCCTGTCCCTGCTGCGGTCTCTGATAATCTCTTCTTTCCGGACGGGATTCGCCGGGACGATCTGTCCTGCGCTGGCCCTGATTTCTGTCGTAGGAACCGGTGCGCTGGCCCTGGTTCTGGGAATACGATCCGCTTCTCTGACCCTGGCCCTGATTCTGTGAATACGAACCCGTTCTCTGGCCCTGTCTTGCATCTCTCGTGTTCTGCTGTACAGGCCTTGCCGCAGTTTTCGCGCTTTCCGCCGTCTTTACGGGTTCTGCCGCTTTTGCCGTCTCCTGAGTTTTGACGGGCTCTGCTGTCTTGACGGACTCCTGTGTCTTCACAGGCTCTGCCGCCTTCACGGGCTCCGGTGCCTTCACAGGCTCTGCTGCCTTGACAGGCTCTGCTGTCTTCACAGACTCTGCTGCCTTCACAGGCTCCGCTGCCTTCACAGGCGCTGCCGTCTTCACAGGCTCTGCTGTCTTCACAGGTTCCGGTGCTTTTACAGGCTCTGCCGCTTTCACAGGCTCCGCTGCCTTTACAGGCTCCGCTGCCTTGACGGGCGCTGCTGCCTTGACAGACTCCGCTGCCTTCACAGCTGCTGTTTCCACAGGCGCTGCCGTCTTAACGGCTGCAGCTGCCTTAACACCTTCCTGTGCCTTTACAGCCTCTGCTGCCTTCACAGGCACTTCAGCCTTTGCAGCCTCCGCCGGCTTCACGGCCGCGCCTTCATGGCGCGGGGCGGCAGGACGTTTTCCGTCTGCTGCGGCCGGTCTTCTCTTCTCCGTGCCGGGCCTTACAGGCCTTTTTCCGTCGGGCGGGAGAGGTCTTCTTCTTTTTGCCGGCTCGCTGGCATTCTGGGCGTGATAGACCCTTATGATATTCTTTTTCTTCTTTACGGGTTCTTCTTTATTTTCCATAGATACGTCTGTTTTCTTCTCTTCTGTCTTCGGACTATCCAATGTTATTAAATGCTCCTTTCCCTGAACAGATCTTAAAGGCCTTTGCTTCTGTTGTATTCCTTTATGACTGCGTCTGCAAGGTTCTCGTCCTGTACAGCCAGCACAGCGCGGAACTCCGTCCCGGTCGCGTGCCCCAGTTCTTCCCTGGTTCCCGTCGTGATGCACGGGACTTCATACCAGCTGCACATGTTGGAAAAGCGCTTCCGTGTATTCTCCGAGGCATCTTCGGCTATGACCACCAGCAAAGCTTTTCCTGTCTTTACACTTTTCTCCGCAGCAAACCCGCCGCTTGAGAGCCTGCCCGCTTTGGCGGCAAACCCGAGCAGCGAATAGACTTTTTTATTATCCAAGCGTTTCAAGCTCCTCTTTCAGTTTTTCAAAGATCTCCGGCGCAAGAGATGCTTTCAGCGATCTCTCAAGAGAATGTGCCTTAAACGCTTTCGCAAGACACTCCGGCGACCTGCAGAGATAAGCTCCGCGTCCGTTTTTCTTTCCGGTGGGATCGATGCATGTCTCTCCCTCGGGCGTCCGGATCACGCGGATCATCTCTTTTTTATTTTTCATCTCCCTGCAGCCAACGCACTGCCGCAGCGTCACATGATCTGTATTTTTCATGACTCATCCGGAACCGGCTCTTCGGATGCTGCGGAATCCTCCTGCGCGTCTTCGTATTCGCCGTCTTCATAATAACCGTCTTCGTCATAATAGCCGTCTTCGTCGTAGTAGCCGTCCTCGTCGTAATACTCGTCCTCGTACTCGTCGAGGTCGCCGGCTTCTCTGGCCTGGGTCTCGCTCTTGATATCGATCTTGTAGCCGGTAAGCCTTGCCGCCAGTCTGGCGTTCTGACCTTCGCGGCCAATGGCCAGGGACAGCTGATAGTCCGGCACCACCACAAGGGCTGTCTTGTCGTCCGGATCTGCCAGAACCGCGATAACCTTCGCGGGACTCAGGGCATTTTCGATCAGGATCGCAGGGTTCTCATCCCAGTTGATGATATCGATCTTCTCGCCCCGCAGCTCGTTTACGACCGCATTGACGCGGATTCCGTTCATACCTACGCAGGCGCCCACGGGATCGACATCCGGGTCGTTGCTCCATACCGCGATCTTGGTGCGGGAACCCGCCTCTCTTGCAATGCATTTGATTTCCACCGTACCGTCCCTGACTTCGGCGACCTCGGATTCAAACAGCTTCTTCACAAGACCGGGATGTGTTCTGGAAACCTGAATTCTCGGTCCCCTTGAGGTGTCCTTTACCTCCAGGATATAAACCTTGACACGTTCCGTCGGATTCAGTACTTCGCCCTTGACCTGCTCGTTTTCCGTAAGGATCGCATCCACTTTTCCGAGATTGATGTTCACGTTCTTTCCGGAAATGCGCTGAACGATACCGGTGACGACTTCCTTTTCTATTCCGTAGTACTGGTCAAACAGTACTTTGCGCTCTTCCTCGCGGATCTTCTGGAGGATAACATTCTTGGCGTTCTGGGTCGCGATCCTGCCGAATTCTCTGGAATTGATGTTTACCTGAACCGTATCGCCGATCTGTGCCGTGGAATCGATCTTTTTTGCCTCCTCGGGAGAGATCTCCAGGGCCCGGTCCTCAACGGATTCGACCACCTTCCGCTCGGCGAAAACTCTGAAATCACAAGTATCCGGATCGATCGTGACATGGACATTGTCTGCCTTGCCAAAATGATTCTTGCATGCCTGGATCAGCGACTGTTCTATTGCCGAGAGCAGTGTTTTTTTGCTGATATTCTTCTCTTTTTCGAGAATATCCAGTGCCTCCATTAACTCAGTGTTCATTTTTCCTTTATCCTCCTATGCTCAGAACTCTATCGCCGGTCTGATAAGCGCAATGTCTTTTCTCTCGAATACCCGGATCTGGTCCTCTTCTTCAATGGTTACGGTTTTTTCGTCATAAGCAGTCAGCGTCCCGCAGAATTCCTTCCGTTTTTCCATGACAGGCCGGAAGGTTCTGATCTCCACGCTCTTTCCCATATTTCTTTCGAAGTCCTTCGGTTTTCTGAGCGGTCTGTCCAGACCCGGAGAACTGATCTCCATAATGTAGCTGTCTTCAATAAAATCTTTTTCGTCGAGCCTGTCGCTGAATTCCCTGCTCACGTCCTCACAGTCGTTGACCGTGATCCCGCCGGGCTTGTCGATATACCCGCGCAGATACCATGTACCGGCCTCCTGAACATATTCCAGATCCACCAGCTCAAACCCTCTTGCCTCAACGATGGGCCGAAGCAGTCCCTCGGCCTGCTGTTCATATCTTTCCCTTCTGCTCATGTGTCACCTCGAAACCGTCTCCGCAATTATAGAATCACACAAAAGACAAGAGTGGGCAGACGCCCACTCTTCATATTCTGAAGCTATTCTATTTACAGTGCTATCGTAGCACTTTTAAATATCAAATGCAATAGGTATTTCACGAAAAAAGCCTTAAAATACGCACTTTTCCATATTAATGCCTTGGTTTTGTTCCGGCTGTGCCCTTCTTTCCGTTTTTCAGTCTGGCCAGGACCGCCGGGCTGTCATCGCTTCCGCCTTCAAATTCCCTGTCGGAGCAGAGAAGCCACGCATGTGCAACGCCGTCGTCCTCCCTGAGCTTCATGCCCTTTACGCCGACCGAATTTTTTTTGAGCGAAGGTACCTCGGAAAGCGGGAACTTCAGATAGTATCCCTTCATGCTTTCCAGCACAACCTGGTTCATGCCGAGGAGCGGTCCCGTAAAGACCAGCTCGTCGTTATCCGCCAGCTTTGTAGCTGCCACGCTGGTACGCGAAGCCGTAATGAATTCGCTTCCGTCCACCACCTTGACCAGGGACTGTTTCGTTACAAACAGAAGCTTTTCGTCCGGAAGGGAGGACAGGAGGCATACATACAGGATGCGTTCCTTCGTGCTGTCGTAATTGCTGATATTGTCGGCGGGAACGCCCTTGTCCTTCAGCCGCACCAGGGGCACGTCGGAGATCTTCGCAAAATGAACCTTTCCCGCATCCGTAAACAGCGCGATCCTGTCGTTGTTCATGCACAGGAACACGTGCCGGTTGTCATTGCGAGCCGTCTCTTTGTTCCGCTCGTATACGCCCTTGTCGATCAGCTTCATATAACCGAACCGGTCCATCAGGAAGCAGACCTCTTCCGGCTCCTGCTTCCTTTCTTCGTAGACCGCTTCCTCTGCATTCTCTATGGAGGTTTTTCTGGGAGTCGAAAACTCTCTCTTTATCCGGTCCAGATCCTTCAGAAGCACGTTTGCCATTGAATCGTAATTGTTCAGAATGTCTTCGTACTCCTCGATATTCTTTCTGGTGGTATTATACTCTTCTGTCAATGCCTGGATCTCCAGTCCGATCAAACGGTACAGCCGCATTTCCAGAATCGCGGTCGCCTGGTTCTCGGTAAAATGCAGTGCCGCCGCTTTTCTCTCACTGGTTTTTGTGCGGAACCGGATTCCCTCGGTGACGCCTTCCACCAGGCATTTTTTCGCCTGTTCCCGGCTCTTGGATCCCCGCAGGATCTCTATGATCAGGTCGATGACGTCACAGGCCTTTATGAGACCTTCCTGGATCTCCCGTTTTTCTCTTTCCTTCTGAAGGAGCGTGGTGTACTTCCGCGTCGTCACTTCAAAAAGGAAGTCCACGTGATACTCCAGAACTTTTTTTAGACTCAGGGTCTCGGGCCTTCCGTCAGCCACGGCCAGCATGTTGACGCCAAAGGTGTCTTCCAGTCTGGTCTTCTTATACAGAAGATTCTTGAGGTTTTCGACGTCCGTATCTTTTCTGAGTTCCAGGACGATGCGGATTCCTTCCTTCGAGGACTGGTTGGAAATATCCACGATATCCGTCGTGACCTTGTTTTCCACAAGGGAGGCCACGTCGTTCAGGAATTTGCCGATGTTTGCGCCAAGCATCGTATAGGGGATCTCGGTAATGACCAGCTGTTTTCTGCCGCCCTTGCCCTTTTCGACTTCCACTCTGCCCCGGAGGCGGATCTTTCCGGTTCCCTTTTCATAGATTTCCAATAGATCGTCCTTGTTGACGACAATGCCTCCCGTGGGAAAATCCGGTCCCTTCAGATAGCGCATCAGGCCGCGGATGCTGATGGAATTGTCCCGCATGTAGGCCTTTACCGCGTCCACCACCTCGCCGAGGTTGTGGGGCGGTATGCTGGTGGCCATGCCGACCGCAATGCCGTCGGCCCCGTTCACAAGGAGATTCGGAATCCTGACGGGCAGCACCACCGGTTCCTTTTCTGTCTCGTCAAAATTGGGCATGAAGTCGACGACATTTTTGTCGAGGTCCGCAAGAAATACGTCCTGGGTCAGCTTCTGCAGCCTGGCTTCGGTATAACGCATGGCCGCGGCCCCGTCTCCCTCAACGGATCCGAAATTGCCGTGACCGTCCACCAGCGCCTTGCCCTTTTTGAACTCCTGTGCCATTACCACAAGCGCTTCGTATATGGAGCTGTCGCCGTGGGGATGATACTTACCCATGGTATCCCCTACGATCCTGGCACACTTTCTGTAGGGGCGGTCGTAACGGATCCCCAGTTCGTACATATCGTAAAGTGTTCTTCTCTGAACCGGCTTCAGACCGTCCCGCACATCAGGAAGCGCGCGGGAGATGATCACGCTCATCGCATAATCGATGTAGGATTTCTGCATGATCTCGGCATAGTCGGTCAGTATCACATTTTCCTGCTTCGTTTCCATAGGTTTCTCCAATGTTTTCCGTCAATCAGACATCCAGCTCCGCATCCCGGGCATGCTCGTATATAAAGTCCTTGCGGGGCGGAACGTCGCTTCCCATAAGGATCTCGGTAACGCTCGACGCCAGGCGGGCGTCTTCGATCTCCACCCGGCGCATGCGGCGCGTTTCAGGATTCAGGGTCGTCTCCCAGAGCTGCTCGGCATCCATTTCGCCCAGACCTTTGTACCGCTGCAGCGTAAAGCTGCCGCTCTTATGTCTTGCACGGTATTTTTCAAGCGCCTTGTCGTCGTACAGATATTCTTCCGCGCCCTTTTTCGGCATGACCTTATAAAGAGGCGGCATGGCGATATATACATGCCCCTCGTAGATCAGCTCCGGCATAAACCGGTAGAACAGCGTCAGAAGAAGGGTGGATATATGAGCCCCGTCCACGTCGGCATCCGCCATGATGACGATCTTGTCATAGCGGAGCTTTGAAATGTCAAAATCGTTTCCGTATCCTTCCGAGAATCCGCAGCCGAAGGCGTTGATCATGGTCTTGATCTCAGCGTTTGCCAGCACCTTGTCGATGGTGGCCTTTTCGACGTTGAGAATTTTGCCCC
>CAMNNM010000128.1 GCA_946545425.1 uncultured Blautia sp.
ACAGCCATATCCAGGTACATTATAATTTTGGTCACGCCACACATGGTCAGCCTTCGATATCCATTTCCCGCCCCAGTATCACAGCCCGGGCATCCGTCCTGTGGCCCACAAAACGCGTCTCCGCAACAGGGATATTCTCAGGCACCAGTCTCAGCACAATTTCTTTCATATCTGGAGCTGCCTGGTCATCTTCCATCTTCGAAAAAGTACCAAGAAGAATTCCGCTGACCTGATCAAATACGCCCATCTGCTTATATTGCTGGACAGCCGTGATCATCTGCTTCGGCCCGCCGCCCAGAGACTCCAGCAGCAGAATGCTTCCGCTTAAATCGGGCCAGTAAGGCGTTCCGGCAAGCTTCAGAAAACAGCGGATGTTGCCGCCCAGGATTTTTCCCTGCATCCGGCCGCCCCTCAGGAAACGCGCCTGCAATACATCTGGCGAAAAACGGTTGGTCAGGACCTGTTCTCTGAAAAGAGGAATCTGTTCAGAAGCATGATCATAAAGCAGGTACCGCACCTGATAGTTGACCACTTCCTTTCCGGTCTTTGCATGGATGGCGTTCAGTACCGTGGTAAGGTCGCTGAACCCGAAAAACAACGCCCGGCTCTTTTGGATCGCCTCATAATCCAGATAAGGAAGGACTGAATTTGCCAGATCTCCTCCCGAAATGTCAAAGACCATCTCTATTTCCGGATTGCGAAATAAGCGGTTCAGTGCCTCTGCCTTGATCCTTTCATCCAGGACGTCATCCAGGAATAGATCCGGATTTTCCACAATTTCAAGGCCTTCCGCCTCAAGCACCGCGCAGAGCTTCGAAACTTCTTCCTGGCGTTCCGGGCTTCGGGGATCGGAACACGCCGTGAGGGCAGCTTTTCTTCTTTTCGTCATAAACACTCCTT
The DNA here is from genome assembly GCA_946545425.1 of uncultured Blautia sp. Taxonomy (GTDB): domain Bacteria; phylum Bacillota; class Clostridia; order Lachnospirales; family Lachnospiraceae; genus Blautia_A. The sequence continues at coordinate 901 of CAMNNM010000128.1, forward strand.
TCAAATCTAACGTCGAGAACCATCTTGAGGTGTGCTGTTGCCGGATCAGGAATGGTATAGTAAACATCAGGATACTTCTGACGTTACTATTCCTCCCCGCCGTTTACTGACTTCTGTTGTAGATTTCAGCCACATATTTTCTGCCTCCCCCTATAAATACCATGGCCGCGATGGCGCACAGAAGCATGACAGACAGAAGCACGATCCTTTCTGAAACAAACCGCGACATGGTACCTGCAAGCAGTTCGCCGATCAACGCGCCGGCTGTGGACAGCATATTGAAGGCGCCGTTAAACCGTCCCTTCCGTTCGTCCGGCACGTAGCTCTGCGTTGCTGAGACCCGGATCGTATAGCTTGTAATCCCGCCGATCCCGATCAGAAAACACAAAAGCATCATGGCCGGTACCGGCGTGAACAGATATATGCCCTCCATAATTGATATACTTACATAAACTGCCAGAGCGGCTGCGTAGCGCTGTTCCTGCGGCAGTCTGATCCGGTAATGGATCATTCCCCCGATCGCACGCCCGGCAAGAGCCATTCCCCAGACCAGCATATAGACGTATTCTCCGTCCTGGAAGGCCGATTTAAACCACGGTAATACAAGCACATTGGAAACGCCGCCGCATATGGAAGAAAAGGCAAAGTACACGGCGATCGCAAGCAGCCCTTTTTCACTGTAAAGGTATGCAAATCCTTCGCGGATATCCAAAAGGACCTGACTTGTCCGCCGGCTATTCTGCGTTTCTTCTTCACGCTGTGTCTGAATATATTGTTCCTCCGCACGGATTCTGGTTTCCATCACGGCCGCCGCAAAAAAGCATAATCCATTGACGGCCAGCAGAGGAGACAGACCGATCTGCCGGTATAAAAATGCCGAAACCGGGACCATCACTGCGGAAAGGGTTTCAAGAACACTGGCGATCGAGTAGGCTTTCTGAAAATTACCTTCCTGGATCAGCAAAGGATAAAAGCTTTCGTAGGCAACCATATAAGTGCTCTGAATGCTTCCCAGAATGAGACAGTAAACAGCAAAGACCGGAAACGAGAACCATCCGGTGTGCAGTATTCCGGCCATCAGAACATACAGTCCTGCCGAAATAAAGTCCAGCGTATAGATCATTTTCTTCCTGGAAAACCGGTCCAGAATCGCACCGGAAATGATCGGAAGAATCAGCTGGGGAATCGTATACATGGCAATGTAAATAGCATAGAGCATCGTGGAATTGGAAATGTCCAGCACCATAAGGCTCATGGCAAACCCGGAAAGTGCATTCCCGAACATGGATATGACACTTCCGATCGTAATAATCGTAAAGTCCCTGGTCCAAAGGGAAGGAGACGGATGGGTATTATTTTTCATAAGCGGGATCCTTTCTTATTAAGAGTACAATAATTATCAAGCACCCTCAAGCCCGGGATACTGTATAAATGCAAAAGCAGTATCCGTATGCGTACACATGCGGATACTGCTGTCAGGCATCTCAGAAAAAACCACGCAAAAAACATCTGCATATTTCAATGCAAAGAGACCCGCGGCATGTTCAGCAAATATCCGGCGTACGCAAATAAGGCCCCAAGGGCCTGCCAGTGCTTAAAAAATCCGGATCAAATTCGCTGCTTCACCATCTTGTTAAAGCTCCTCTCCTTGCGTCAACTGACTTCAAGTCCAGAAAAATTATAACAAATCCGTATTCTTGTGTCTATCCCTAAAGGTGATTTTGACTTTATCGTCGCGTCAGCCGATATCCCCGGACCAACAATTCTGGCTGTCGAATGCACGCTGTGCGCTCGTGCAAGCACGGCTCACGCTTTCCGACCTTATCGCACAAATAATGGCTGCCACCGCATAAAAACATGCGGCGGCAGCCATAATCATAATCATAATCATATCCAATTAAACAACTCACGCCTTCAGCGGTGCTGCGCCGGGACGGCCGTGGCACTGCTTGAATTTCTTTCCGCTGCCGCAGGGGCACGGATCGTTGGGATAAACCTTGACTTCCTTACGCTGCACGGGCTTTTTGGGACCGGCGGAATCGTCCTTGTTGGTGCCAGTGACCTTGGCGACCTGCTCGCGCTCGATCTTCTGCTCGACATGGACACGATACAGCATCCGGACGGTGTCCTCCTGGATGGAATCCATCATGCCGTTAAACATGTCGAAGGCCTGGACACGGTACTCGATGACCGGATCACGCTGGCCGTATGCGGCAAGGCCGATGCCCTGGCGAAGGATTTCCATATCGTCGATATGATCCATCCACTTGCTGTCGATGCTGCGGAGCAGAGCGACACGCTCAACCTCGCGCATCTGCTCGGGATTCTCGAATTCCTTTTCCTTCTTCTCGTAAAGATCGAGAGCTTCCTTCTTGAGATCCGCGATGATCTCCTTGCGGGATTTGCCCTTGATGGCTTCCGCGGTGAGAGGCTTCACGGGGATGATGGGAAGCAGGACGGAATTGAATTCCGCCAGATTCCATTCGGAAGAATCCACCTCGTCGGAAAGGACAAGGGCGCCGGTATTCTCTACGATCTTCTCGATCATCTTGAGAATGTAGGACTTCATGTCCTCGCCGTCCAGAACCTGGCGGCGCTCCGCGTAGATGATCTCACGCTGCTCGTTGTTGACCTGGTCGTAATCAAGAAGATTCTTACGGATACCAAAGTTGTTGAACTCGATCTTTTCCTGTGCCTTGCGGATGGCGTTGCTCAGCATCTTATGCTCGATCTGCTCGTTTTCTTCCACGCCCAGAGTAGTGAACACCTTCATAAGACGCTCGGAACCGAACAGCCTCATCAGGTCGTCCTCCAGGGAGATGTAGAAACGGGATTCGCCGGGATCGCCCTGACGACCGGAACGTCCGCGCAGCTGATTGTCGATACGGCGGGACTCGTGACGCTCGGTACCGATGATCTTCAGACCGCCGGCCTCGCGGGCGACGTCGTCCAGCTTGATATCGGTACCACGGCCGGCCATGTTGGTGGCGATGGTAACGGCGCCTGCCTGACCGGCAAGTGCGACGATCTCAGCCTCGATCTCGTGGAACTTGGCGTTCAGGACCTGATGCGGAATGCCTTCACGCTTCAGCATGCGGCTTAAAAGCTCGGAGGTCTCGATGGTGATGGTGCCGACGAGGACCGGCTGCTGCTTTGCATGGGCTTCCTTTACAGCCTCGACCACGGCGTGGAATTTTTCCTTCTTGGTCATGTAGACGGCGTCGTCCAGATCCTTACGGATGACCGGAACGTTGGTCGGGATCTCCACGACGTCCATTCCGTAGATATCACGGAATTCCTTTTCTTCTGTCAGAGCGGTACCGGTCATGCCGCCTTTCTTGTCGAACTTGTTGAAGAAGTTCTGGAAGGTGATGGTGGCAAGGGTCTTGCTCTCACGTTTGACCTTGACGTGCTCCTTGGCCTCGATGGCCTGATGCAGACCGTCCGAATAGCGGCGGCCCGGCATGATACGGCCGGTAAATTCGTCGACGATCAGAATCTCGTCGTCCTTGACCACGTAGTCCTGATCCTTGTGCATCAGGTTGTGGGCGCGGAGCGCCAGAATAATGTTGTGCTGGATCTCAAGGTTTTCGGGATCCGCCAGGTTTTTGATCTGGAAGAACTTCTCGACCTTGGCGACGCCCTGTTCTGTCAGGTTGACGATCTTGTCCTTTTCGTTGACGACAAAGTCGCCGGTTTCGATGACTTCCTCGCCCATGATGGCGGTCATCTTGGTCATCTCGTGGCTGGCCTCGCCGCGCTCCAGCTGCTGCGCAAGAATGTCGCAGACCTCGTAGAGCTTGGTGGACTTGCCGCTCTGACCGGAAATGATCAGCGGGGTACGGGCCTCGTCGATGAGGACCGAGTCGATCTCGTCGATGATGCAGTAGTGCAGTTCTCTCTGCACCAGCTGTTCTTTATAAATGACCATGTTGTCACGCAGATAATCGAAGCCGAGCTCGTTATTGGTGACGTAGGTGATGTCGCAGTTGTAAGCCTCGCGGCGTTCCTCGGGCTTCATCTCGTTGAGGACCACGCCGACCTTCAGGCCCAGGAATTCATGGACCTTGCCCATCCACTCGGCGTCACGCTTGGCCAGATAGTCGTTGACGGTGACGATGAGAACGCCCCGGCCTTCCAGTGCGTTCAGATAAGCGGGAAGGGTGGAGACCAGGGTCTTGCCTTCACCGGTCTTCATCTCGGCGATACGGCCCTGATGAAGAATGATGCCGCCGATGATCTGAACACGGTAATGCTCCAGACCGATGGCACGCTTTGCTGCTTCGCGGACGGCCGCGAAGGCCTCCGGAAGAAGGTCGTCGAGGGTCTCGCCCTTGGCAAGACGCTCCTTGAATTCTATGGTTTTATGCCGGAGATCCTCGTCGGACAGCTGCTGCATCTGAGGCCTCAGGCTTTCCGTCTTCTCGACCAGCGGCATGATGCGCTTGACTTCACGCTCGCTGCGGGTTCCGAATACTTTTGTAAATACGCTCATGACTACACTCCTGTCTGTACATAATCATACCTATATTACCACTTTGACGTCCGAAACACAACTCTTTTAAAGCGGCGGGCAACAGTAATAATAGACAAAACCCCGGAATCATGGTACAATTCAAGCCACAATATATTGAAAGAAGGTGAAGCTGTGGTTGAATTAGATCAGTTCAAGTCGGTCCTTGCGACCTACACAAAACCATTAGTGGAAGTGAGGGATTCACTTTGACCTCGCTAACAAAGAGCAGAGAGTCAAAGAGCTGGAACGGGAGATGGAAGAGCCCGGTTTCTGGGATAACGCAGAAGCTTCCCAGATGAAAATGAAGGAACTTAAGGGCCTCAAGGACGACATGGAGACCTATCAGAGTCTGGTGAGCCAGATGGAAGATATGGAAACCATGATCGAAATGGGTTACGAGGAGCAGGATCCTGACCTGATCCCCGAGATCCAGGAGATGCTGGACGCCTTCGAGGAAGAATTCGAGACGATCCGTACAAAGACGCTGCTGTCCGGCGAATACGACGGCGAAAACGCCATCATCAAGCTGAACGCCGGTGCCGGCGGAACCGAGGCCTGTGACTGGTGCGGTATGCTTTACCGCATGTATACACGCTGGGCGGAAAAGAAAGGCTTCTCCATCGAGGAGCTGGACTATCTGGACGGAGACGAGGCCGGCGTCAAGTCGGTGACATTCCAGGTAAACGGCGACAACGCCTACGGTCTTCTGAAATCCGAAAAAGGCGTACACCGCCTGGTACGCATCTCGCCCTTCAATGCGGCGGGAAAACGGCAGACATCCTTTGTGTCCTGTGATGTCATGCCGGATATCGAGCAGGATATCGATATCGAAGTAAAAGACGAGGACATCCGTATTGATACCTACCGTTCGAGCGGCGCCGGCGGCCAGCACGTCAACAAGACCAGCTCGGCCATAAGGATCACCCACTTCCCCACCGGAATCGTGGTGACCTGCCAGAACGAGCGCTCGCAGTTCCAGAACAAGGACAAGGCCATGCAGATGCTGAAGGCCAAGCTGTTCCTTCTGAAGCAGGAGGAAGAAGAGCAGAAGCTTTCGGGAATCCGGGGCGAGGTGACCGACATTGCCTGGGGTCATCAGATCCGTTCCTACGTGCTGCAGCCCTACACGATGGTCAAGGATCTCCGCACCAATTACGAAACCGGCAACGTGGACGCGGTGCTGGACGGCGGAATCGACCAGTTTATCAATGCATATCTGAAGTGGCTGGCACTTTCAAAGAAGCCGGCACAGGAAAACTGATCCGGTAAAAAGCAGGTGTCCGGCCGCAGGAGAAAGCCGCTTTGCGGCCCGCGGCCGGCGCTGTTTGTTT
>CAMNNM010000129.1 GCA_946545425.1 uncultured Blautia sp.
CGGCGTCCCGGTCCTCTGGACGGCTTGGTCTCGCCGACAGAATAGGACGGGAAATTGTAATGATGCATATATCTCTTGGAAACTTCGAACTCATCCAGGCCGTCGAGCTTCTGTGCGTCTGCCAGAGGCGCCAGCGTGGTGACCGTGCAGATCTGAGTCTGTCCACGGGTAAACATTGCAGAGCCATGGACTCTGGGAATGATATCGACTTCGGCGGCCAGCGGACGGATCTGGGTGATCTGACGTCCGTCGGGACGCTTGTGATCCTTAAGGATCATTTTACGGACCGTCTTCTTCTGATACTGATACAGAGCGTCTCCAACAAGTCCGAGCCACTCTTCTTTATCGGCAAATGCCTCTTTCAGTTTTTCCTGAATTGCGGCAATGTTGTTTTCTCTGGTCTGCTTGTCGTCGGTGAAGACGGCTACTTCCATTTCTTCGGGCGGAACGATTTCTTTGATCGCCGCAAACAGTTCTTCCGGAACTGCGCAGGACTGGTAGCTGTGCTTCTCTTTTCCGCATTCGGCAATGATCTTGTCAAAGAAGGCGATGATCTCCTGGTTTACCTCGTGAGCCTTGTAGATGGCTTCGATCATGGTAGCTTCCGGAACCTCTTTGGCACCGGCCTCGATCATGATCACCTTTTCGCGGGTGGAGGCAACGGTCAGAGCAAGATCGGAAATATTTTTCTGTTCAAGGGACGGATTGATGACAAACTCTCCGTCGATCAGGCCGACCTGGGTAGCTGCGCAGGGGCCGTCGAAAGGAATGTCGGAGATGCAGGTTGCAATGGAAGAGCCCAGCATGGCCAGAACTTCCGGATTGCACTCGGGATCTACGGACATGACCATGTCGACAAGGGTAACGTCGTTCCGGTAGTCCTTCGGGAACAGCGGTCTCATGGGTCTGTCAATGACGCGGGACGTCAGAATCGCATGCTCTGTGGCCTTGCCTTCTCTTTTGTTGAAGCCGCCGGGAATCTTGCCCACGGCGTACATCTTTTCTTCGTACTCTACGCTCAGGGGGAAGAAATCGATTCCCTCTCTGGGTTCTTTGGAAGCTGTGGCGGTAGCCAGGATCGTAGTATCGCCGTAATGCATCAGCGCAGCCCCGTTTGCCTGCTTGGCAACGCGGCCTATGTCGATCGTCAGCGTTCTTCCGGCCAGCTCCATGGAATAACTTTTGTACATTCTTCTTTATTCTCCTTATATTTAGTTGTTACTAAGAAAAGGGCGGATGAGAAATGATCCGCCCTCATTGCTTCTGAAATTATTTTCTAAGTCCAAGTCTCTCGATCAGAACACGGTATCTCTCGATGTCAACCTTCTTGAGATACTCCAGAAGCCCTCTTCTCTGACCAACCATCTTAAGGAGTCCTCTTCTGGAATGATGATCCTTGTGATGTGTCTTGAGATGCTCGGTGAGTTCCTTGATCCGCTCGGTAAGTACGGCTACCTGTACCTCGGGTGAACCGGTGTCGCCCTCGCACCTTGCGTATTCCTGCATGATCGCTGTTTTCTTCTCTTTTGAAATCATTTTTATTTCCTCCTTATTCTTAGAACGCCGCATATTAAGAACGGGTCGGAGTAATCCCTTATCTGAATATGGGCTGAGTCAAACATATTATTTATAACATACCGTCTGTAAAAAGTAAAGCATGTTTTTTCCTTAATTTAAAGTCTTTTTCCATCCGGCCCGTAATACCGCCTGCCATCCTCTGCATCCTTCAGCATCTGTTCCTTCAGAAGCTCCAGAGAGGCAAATTTCTTTTCCGGCCTTTTAAAATGATCGAAGGTAACCGTCAGACATTCACCGTACAAATTCTCGCTGCAGTCAAACAGATATGTCTCGACGCTGGTATAGGTACCTCCCACGGTAGGGCGGTTTCCGATATTCGTGATACCGGACCAGCTTTTGCTGCGGGCCGTAGTGCGGGTAAAATAAACTCCCTTCGGCGGAAGCTGCTTGTCGGCCTCCGGGATCAGGTTTACGGTTGGCAGAAGCTGCACATGTCCCAACCCCATGCCGTGAAGAACCTTTCCCGAGATATGGTAAGGAATTCCCATAAGCTCCGACACTTTCTCCATATTGCCGTCAAGAAGTTCCTGCCTGACAAATGTGCTGCTGATCTTCCGGTCTCCGTCCATCTCGCTCGGCTGGACGACGGTTTCGAAGCCGTATTCATTTCCGAGCAGGGTAAGTATCTCCGGCGTACCCTTTCGTTCAAACCCGAACCGGTTGTCCTCCCCGACGGCGACCAGCTCTGCATGAAAGGAACCGGCCAGAATGTCCCGTACAAACGAGTCGGCAGGCATTCTGCGGATCTTCTCGTTAAGCTCGCATTCCACAAGAACATCCACTCCAAGCTCTTCAAGAATCGACGCCCGCTCTTCGTGAGAAAAGATCATGGGGCCCTTCAGATCAAAAGCAAAGACAACCGCCTGGGCGCCTGTCTTTTTTCTTTCCACGATATGCCTGATCAGCTTTCTGTGCCCTCTGTGGATTCCGTCAAATTTCCCGATGGTCACCGCAGTTTTCGAAAAACGGGGAAATTCCCCGTCTGTCCTGATATATTTCATTGATTATTCCTCTGGAATCGGGAAGGCTTTTACCGGATAGTAGAGGCTTTTCTTCTTCTGCCAGTGGTACAGGCCCAGAAAGCGCCCGTCACTCCTGTACATTCTGAGAAGCTCCTGCCCATGCAGAAACTCCCTGTCCCCTTCTTCGCATGCAAGATACTCCTCCGCCAGCGGATTTCCGTTGGAGAGCAGATGGTCGCCTGCTCCCGGCGTTACAGATACCCGGGGCGCGCCTCCCATGATGCTGTCGAGCGGAATAATCAGTTCGTTCAGTCTGCCCGCGTCCCGGTATTCTTCTATCTCCTGCAGTGTGCGGCTGTTTCCGAGGGTGAAGTCTCCGGACCTGGTCCTTACAAGTTCTTCCATATATGCAAGACAGCCGAGCTTTTTCCCAAAATCGTCGCAGAGAGTCCTGATGTAAGTTCCTTTGCTGCATTCCACGTCGAGGGTCACATAGGGCAGTTCGATCTTTTCCACCCCGATTTTGTAAAAATAAACCTTTCTGGGCGTTCTTTCCACTGTTTTCCCCGACCGGGCGATATCGTAAAGTCGTTTTCCGCCTACCTGAACGGCTGAATACATCGGCGGAAGCTGCATCTGTTCGCCCAAAAACGCAGCTGCCGTTTTCAGAATCTCTTCTTCGCCTGCACAGATCTCCCGGGTTTCCAGTATGGTACCGGTACGGTCCAGCGTATCGGTGGCCGCCCCAAGGTGCATTACAACCCGGTATCCTTTGACCTTGTCGATCAGAAGTTCTTCCATACGGGTGGCCTGCCCCAGCAGAACCGGAAGCACTCCCGTCGCGATGGGATCCAGTGTTCCCGTATGCCCCATCTTCCGCATGCGAAGAATTCCCCGCAGCTTGGCGATCACGTCATGTGACGTAAAGCCTTCGTCCTTGTTGACGACGATCAGACCGTCTGTCATCCAGTCATTCATGATTAACCTCTGTTCCAAACTCATCCAGCTGCACAAGAATCTGAAGGGACAGGTTGTTCAGCACATCATATACCGTTCCCTGCATTGTACAGCCGGCTGCTTTCGTGTGGCCTCCGCCCCCGAAATACTGCGCGACCCTGCCCACGTCCAGCTTTCCGGCCGAGCGTAGCGAGACCTTGAATTTAAGCGTTTCCTGCTCATAAAGCAGAACGGATGCCTCCACACCTTTGGTAAGACGCAGCTGGCTGACGATTCCTTCAAGATCGGCGGGAACGGCACGGTAAAACTCCATGTCTCTTTTTTTCAGATATCCGGCGATCACCCTTCCGTCCAGAAGCATGATGCTTTCTGCCAGCACTCTTCCCATGATCTGGTTCTGCAGATAGGTCTTCTGATAGAAGGATTCGTTTATGATCCGGTTGAAATCAAACCCCGTCTTCATCAGCTCGCCTGCGATGCGCATGGTATCGGGGGACGTGTTGGTATACTGAAAGACTCCGGTATCATGGATCATTCCTGTATACAACGCTTCGGCAACCGGTTTCGTGATCTTTTCCGGCTCCATGAGTCCGTAGAGCACTTCGCTGCAGGACCCGATGCTGCCGCATATATGATTGACATCCGCAAATCCCGTGTTGCTGACATGATGATCAATGCACACGGTCTTTCCGGCTGTATCGAAAAGCTGGTCCGCCACGGCGATCCTGTCATGAGAGCTTACGTCGCATGTGATCACCAGGTCATAGATTTTTCCGTCTGAAGGCTCCGTGCAGATTTCGTCGAAGCCCCCCAGATACGAAAAGACCGGCCTTCTGTCTTCCAGATAAAGGTCTGTATCGATCTGCGGAAACCATTGCCGGATATACAGATACAGCCCGATACAGGATCCGAAGCAGTCGCCGTCCGGCTTCACATGGCCGGCGATCGCCGCCGTACGGATTCCGCCCAGCACTTCGGCAATATTATTCATCCACGTCCTCCCCGTCTTCATGGGAATTCCGGTCATGATTCGTCACGTCGTCGATCATTTTTGAAATATTGACTGCGTACTCGATCGATTCGTCCAACAGGAACCGCAGCTCCGGTGTGTTCCGAAGCTGCAGATTATGCGCCAGCTGTCTCCTGATAAAACCTTCCGCGCTCTTCAGCGCCTTCATTGTCTGCTGTTTCTCATCCTGCGATCCCATGACGCTGATATAGACCTTGCAGGTCTTAAGATCCGGCGCCACGACCGCTTCCATAACCGAAACCATCGAAGACACTCTGGGATCTTTTACCTCGTTCCGCAGAATATTGCTCAGTTCACGCTGGACCTCGGAATTGATCCTCGTGTTCTTGATACTGTTTTTTCTCATTGCAGATCCTCTCTGCAGGATTATCTCGCGACCTCTGTCATAATGTAGGCCTCGACACGGTCTTCTTCTTTCACCTCATTGAAGCCGTCAAAGACAAGTCCGCATTCAAATCCCGTCTTAACTTCCTTGACATCGTCCTTGAAGCGCTTCAGAGAAGCAAGGTTTCCTTCGAAGATCTGATCTCCGTCTCTTGTAATACGGACCTTGCATCCTCTCTGAATGATACCGTCTGTCACATAGCTTCCGGCGATCGTTCCGATGCTGGACGCCTTGAAGAGCTGTCTGATCTCTGCATGGCCGATGATCTTCTCTTCGTAGACCGGATCCAGCATGCCCTTCATGGCTGCCTCCACATCCTCGATTGCCTGATAGATTACCTTATAGAGCCGCAGATCCACCTTTTCCTGCTCGGCAAGCTGCTTCGCAGTGGAATCAGGCCGTACATTGAAACCGATGATGATGGCGTTCGTTGTAGATGCAAGGCTTACGTCAGATTCATTAATGGTACCGACGCCGCCATGAACGATCTTGACGACCACCTCGTCATTGGAGAGCTTCAGAAGGCTCTGCTTCACGGCCTCAACGGATCCCTGTACGTCTGCCTTCACGATGATGGGCAGCTCCTTCAGATCGCTCGCCTGGATCTGATCGAACAGATTGTCAAGCGAAAGCTTGCCCTTGGTCTCTTCAAGAAGCTTGTTCTTGTTTTCTGATACAAATGCGCCTGCAAAGTTCTTGGCTTCTTTGTCGCTGTCAAAGCTCATCAGAACTTCACCGGCGTTCGGAACATCCGAAAGTCCCTGAATCTCCACCGGAGAGGACGGGCCTGCTTCCTTGACTCTGCGGCCTCTGTCGTCCACCATGGCGCGGACCTTTCCGCTGCAGGCGCCTGCTGCGATGAAGTCGCCCACATGCAGGGTGCCCTTCTGAACAAGGATGGTAGCCACCGGTCCCTTGCCCTTGTCGAGCTTGGCCTCGATCACAAGACCTCTTGCATCGCGGTTCGGGTTTGCCTTCAGTTCCAGAACCTCTGCGGTGAGAAGAATCATTTCAAGAAGATTGTCGATTCCTTCGCCGGTCTTTGCAGACACCGGAACGAATATCGTCTTGCCGCCCCAGTCTTCCGGAATCAGTTCGTATTCCGACAGCTCCTGCTTGACGCGTTCAATATTTGCACTGGGTTTATCGATCTTGTTGATCGCAACGATGACCTCAACGCCTGCTGCCTTTGCATGGCTGATGGCTTCCACGGTCTGCGGCATTACGCCGTCGTCGGCCGCTACCACAAGTACGGCGATATCGGTGGAATTTGCGCCGCGCATTCTCATGGCCGTAAAGGCTTCATGACCGGGCGTATCCAGGAAGGTGATCTTCTGTCCGTTGACTTCCACGACGGAGGCACCGATATGCTGTGTAATACCGCCGGCTTCTCCTCTGGTCACGTTGGTCTTCCGGATGGAATCCAGAAGGGAGGTCTTGCCGTGATCGACATGACCCATAACGCAGACCACAGGAGGTCTCGGGACCATATCCTCTTCGTTTTCTTCGTCTTCCTTCAGAAGCTCTTCGATCACATTGACCTGAACTTCCTTCTCGGCAATGATATCATAATCCAGTGCGATCTCCTGGGCCGTCTCGAAGTCGATCTCCTGATTCACGGTCACCATGGTTCCCTGAAGGAACAGCTTCTTCACGATCGCGGAGGGCTGGATCTTCATGGCGTCAGCCAGCTCGCGCACAGTAAGCTTCTCGGGGATGGTGATCTCCTTGATCTCCGGCTTCTTCGGCTCCGGCTTCGGAACAGGCGCGCTCTTCTGAACCATACGGCCGGATTCATTGTTCCTGCCGTGTCCGCCGCTTCTGCCCTTTCTG
>CAMNNM010000130.1 GCA_946545425.1 uncultured Blautia sp.
TGGCCGTTGTTTGTGATCGTGATGGTGATATCTATGGACTCGCCCTCGGTGTAGATACGGTCATCGAAATCTGTGGTGATGTCGATGCGGCCCATGGGCTTTTCCTCATCTTCATCGCCGGGGCCGCCGATTCCGCCGGATATAGTGGGAATCGTCAGCTCGACGGCATCCGCACAGTAGGAAGATACGCCGGTGGAATAGCCCTCTGCCCTGGCAAACAGATGAACAAAGCCATTTGCCGCTTCTTCGGCAGTTACGATATGAAGCAGCATGAAATCGACCGATTCTTCGGGATCCAGAGCCTGATCAAGATCGTTGTAAACAGGAACCTCGACAACATCCGTGATATACTCGTCACTGTCCATCAGCTGGAGCTGTCCCATCAGCTGGGCCACAGGCTCTTTGCCGATGTTGGTGATATGAATGTTGATCATTATAACATCATTTTCACCGTATGGCTTTTCTTCGAAATCTGCCGAAACAGAGATGGCTCCCATAGGTTTGTCGTCGGTGCCGGGATCATCCGCAGCGCCTGCCGAGGTATTGACTGTCAGCACTTTGGCATCGGCGCAGTAGGAATGTACGCCGGTGGAATGTCCTTCCGCCCGTGCCGTCAGATATACCTGCCCGTTTTCTGCTTCTTCTTTGGTAACGACATGCGACAGAGTAACCGTTACGGAGTCGCCCGGTGCCAGAGCAGTTGAGATATCGTCATAGACCTGGGCTGTCTTCTCCAGTTTGACAAAACCGTTAAACTCGGGATCTTCCATGACATAGAGTTCCCCCATCAGATCATTAACCGGCTCCTGGCCGTTATTTGTGATCGTGATGGTGACATCAATGGATTCTCCCTCGGTGTAGGTACGGTCATCGAAATCTGCAGTGATGTCGATACGGCCCATGGGCTTATCGTCATCTTCATCGCCGGGTCCGCCGATTCCCTCCGGAATCTCTTCGCCACCGGGAGAGGCGGCTTCCCCGGCGAGGATCTCGGTCCGCCAGATGTTTTCGGAGCGGACGGTTTCGCCGGGATTGTCGGTGCGCTCCGCTTCGGCCCAGCAGAGCACGGTAAGCGGTCCGCCGGCTGCGGCTTCTTCTGTCAGAGTATAGAGAAGCATGCCGCCGAACATGGGCGCGTCGAGCAGATCGCCATAGCTTCCGGTGAAGCTCATGTCCTTGAACAGGCAGGTTCCGTCCTCTGAGAGAACTTCGTAGAGGAGCCGTGCGTTGCAAAGTTCGACGCTGCTGTAATTGTTTACCGTATAGTCCAGGTGCAGAAGCTCGCCGGCCTGGTAGACATGATCCTCTTCATGTCCCGGACCGCCGTGATAATTGACATGCAGGAGCGGGGCGGGAAGCGGATCCAGAAGATCGTAGCTGAGATTCACGCTGCTCACAAATCCCTTTTCGGAAACGGGATCGATTCCTTCTGCCGTCACGGTACGGACGATCCGGCCTTCCTGCAGATCCTCGGGAGACGGCTTCAGAATATATGTGAAGTCTCTGGAAGTGCCGGGGACAAGATTTATGGAGCCTTCGCCGTCATCCGGCCAGTCTGTAAAGGAGTCGTTCAGAGGCACCTCGCCGTTCAGACCGGAAGAGCGGACCCAGACCTCCAGATCTGTCTTACCAAGGTCCTCCACCTTCAGCTGTACGGTGATCTCGGTATCCTCGGCGCTTCCCTTACGCAAAACATTGACGTTGCTGAGGCGGATCCTTCCGGAATCCGGTTCACCGTAAAGGGGCAGCGACGCAAGGAAGGTATCGTCGATATAAAGATCGTGTTCTGAATCATGACCTGAGGCTGTTACGACACGCTGAATGCAACCAAAATCCAGGTCTTTTTCATTCAGCGAAACTGAATACTGGAAAGAGAATACCTCGCCGGGCTGGATCTCCTTTGCTCCTTCCGGCCAGCCGGGGAACTTGTCCGCGGCCGGATCACCTGACCAGGTCTCACTGCTGATCGTGACGGAAAGGGGAACATCGCCGGTGTTCTCGGCAGTCATGTCCATCAGGATGATCTCGTTGAAGCCGCTGCCTTCACGATGCAGCTGGCCGCCCGTAAGCTTCAGGCCCGGCTTTGCACCCGGAAGGGGCTTGTTTTTGGGGGTCAGAAGCTTGATCACACCCGGCCAGGCAATGCCGTCGGCCGTGATGCCGTTCGCTTCTTCCAGGATTTTGACAGCGGCTTCGGTTTTGGGACCGAAAGCACCGTCCGCCGTTCCACAGTCATAACCGTTTTCGTTCAGCTCTTCCTGCAGCTCTTTGACGGCGTCACCCTTGTCGCCGCGGCGCAGGAGTCCTTCCGGATCAAAGTCCTGGGAGTCGGTCTCGCCGCACACGGCACATGTGCGGGAGCGTCTGCCTGCGGAAAAATCGGAGGCTTCCTGAAGGACCGTCCAGCCTCCCCATGTATGCGGCAGCCGGTCGGTGTATATTTCCTGTGTATAGCCGCAGTCCTCGCAGGTGCGTTCCCTGATGCCTTCGCTCTGGCAGGTCGCTTCCTTTATGGTTTCCCAGCTTCCGAAGCTGTGGCCGTAAGCAGGGAGTGTGTTGGTCTCTTCCTGACCGCATTCGTTCATACACACGCGCTTTTCCACACCCGGCTCCGTGCAGGTGGGTTCTTCGTCCACATACCAGGGCGACCAGTCGTGCGTAAATGACCGGCTGTAGGGACAGTAATCCTCCGAATCCGGTCTGTAGTTGTAGGTCTGATAGTCATAGATCTCCGCTGACGCAGATGCGGGATACATGCCGATGATCAGCAGAAATGCAAGTATCCATGCAGTGAACCTGTTGGTCCTCATGGGAGTCCTCCTTTCCCTGGGGCCTGACCCCATTACAAAAATGTTAATAGGTTAATAAAATCGTAATGGGGTCAGACCCCATTACGAAATTGTTAAATGGGTATCGTTATCCCGCTGCGGACTGCCTTGACGGCAAGCTCCGTGCGGGAGGAAAAGCCGGTTTTTCCCATCAGGTTTCCCACGTGGTAGCGGACCGTAGTGACACTGACGAAAAGAGCATCGGCGATCTCTTTATCCGTCATGCCTTCGGCAAGGAGACGGAGTACGTCCAGCTCCCGGTCTGTAAAATCGATGCTCTTTGCAAGACCAAGGGCCGTGACGGGCGGACTGTCGGGCCAGATGTGTTCGCCGGCCATGGTGCGGTCCATCACCTCCAGCATGGGAACTGCCTGCACCTCTTTGTACCAGAAGGAATCCACGCCGATCTCCCGGGCACGTTTCATGAAGAAGGCATCCGGCATGGAGGTGACGATGATGATCTTGATCGACGGGAAGGCCTCTTTGATGCGGGCGGCGCTCTCCAGGCCGGAATATCCGT
This sequence comes from uncultured Blautia sp., assembly GCA_946545425.1. Taxonomy (GTDB): domain Bacteria; phylum Bacillota; class Clostridia; order Lachnospirales; family Lachnospiraceae; genus Blautia_A. Next base: position 3,349 of record CAMNNM010000130.1, read on the forward strand.
CATTCATCACCACATCCATCAGGATCAGGTCGATATGCAGTTTTGCGCACCAGGCATAAGCGACCTTTGCCGTATCCAGGGAAACGGCGGTCTCGTAGCGGTCTGATGCAGCGATGATACGTTCAAAAAGCTGCCTTGGAACGGTCTGGTCATCTACGATCATTACCTGGTATGCCATATCTCTGTGCTCCTTATATCTGTTGTCTATTATACCCAATGTGTTATCGAAACCTGTAATTCTGCCTTTCGGATCCGGGAGCCATTTCAGCACCGGCAGGATCTGAAAACAATAGTTTAAAATGGCCTTGTACCCGCCGGAATCCGCAGAATAACGGCGAACTCCGGTGCATGCCGGATCGTCATGCTGCCGCCGGCGTGCTCTGTCAGAGAGCGGAGCGAGCCAAGCCCGCCTTTTTCCCGGACAGGATCCTGCGGAGGCGTTCCGTCATTGGATAATTCGGCAAGGATCCATTCGTTTTCCTCGCGTATACGGACGAAAAGATTGCTGCCGCGGGCATGCCGCAGCGTATTTGTAAAGCATTCGTGAACGGCCACCGCAAGAATGTGCCTTGCCGGGTCTTCGGCCGGCGGCGTTCCGTCGACCTGAACATGGACGCCAAGAGATCTGGCGGTTTCCAGCATCAGGGTATATTCGTCACGGCCGCTGCCTTCCTGCTCCCCTTTCAGAAAGTCGACATTCAGCTGAAGCTGGTCCAGAAGCTCCATCCGCTCTTTTTCCGTGCCGCCTTCCAGAAGGCAGCGGCGTATGGCCAGCAGGTTGCTGCCCAGCGCATCGTGGATCAGGATCTTGGCGTTGAGAATCTCCCGCGCCGTGGTCAGAGCGACGATCTCGTGATTATACTCTGTCAGACGGCGGTTCAGGGCGTTCACTTCTTCCTGCGCCTGCCGGAGGGTCCGGGTCTTTTCAAATACTTCTGTTACGTCCGCAGCAAGCATCATGGTGGTCCGGGTCTGATCATCCTGAAATTCCCGCAGGGAAAAACTCCATGCCGAGCTGTCCGGAAGTACGATCAGAGGTCTGCCGTCTGTATTTTCGAGGTGGCACCCGGGAAGCACTCTGCCCGAGGAAAGTGCTTCGTAAAACAGCTTTCCGTTGATCAGGGCATTGCCGACGGTGCGGCGGCAGAGACTGACCATCATCCGGTTTGCCAGGATGATGCCGCCGTCTTCCTGAAAAAAGCAGATGCCTGCGGGAAGGTTGTCCGTGGCTTCCTTAATGGAAAACGGTGTGATCTGATTGGCTGCACGCCTGGCAAGAAAACGGAACAGCTGCCATTCGGCGGCCGCTGCCGCGAGATCGAGAGCCAGCATGAACAGACCGTGGCCGGATAAAAAGAACGTAGTCAGAACGGCGGGAATTCCGGACAGCGACTCTTCGGATAAATATGCGGCTGTACACTGAAACAGGAGATAGCTGAGCACAAGGACCGGAATGGTGAGACAAAGTGTCCGGTAATGATGCTGATGAAACGCCAGAAGGATCAGTGCTATGGCACAGAAAAACAACAGAATGTCAACGGTGCCGAGCAAGGTCCAGACCAGCGCAGGCCTTTCGGAGAGAGGAGGAAGCGGGTTCATGGTGCGCCACCCCCTCTCGTAAGCGTGAGGGTCACAATGGTGTCGCGGTTGTCCGTGTTGACGGACATCTTCCGGTCAAATTCCGGGCTGGTCAAGCCGGGACGCGCTTCGTAATGAATGGCGTCTGCCTGCAGAAGCATACGCAGGATCAGATGGTTCTTCTCTGCCAGAAGAACGACCAGAAGACTGCTGAGGGTATCAAGGCAGGATTCGACCAGGGCTTCAAACTGTTCATAGGCATAGATGAGCATGGACGCCGGATAGCCGCCGTTTCCGACAGTCTGGAGTGCTGTATCCGCGCCGCACAGACGGATGTTTTCCAGAGATTCGGCGATGGCTGCCTTCAGCTCATCCAGCTGGAGTCCGTCGGGTGAAAGAAGCTCCATATTGCTGCGCCGTTTCACATAAGCACACAGGACGGCTGCGGCAGCCAGGGATTTTTGGGAATCTGCGCCGGCATTCTGTGTCAGTTCCCTGATCTGTGCCAGCTGAGGCTCTGCGATACGTGAAATGCTGTCGTAGAGGCGGCTGCGCGCTTCCAGCTCGGCCCGTTCCTGACGGACCTTGTTCTCTTCTGCAAGATAATTGTTGCGGGTTTTGATCTGCCGGACGGTCTCGGAAAGCTCCTCATTCAGTACCTGCACCTGACTGACATCGGAAATCCAGGAAATGCTGCCCCCGCGGATCGCATGTGTACGGATCTTGATACCTGGATTTTCCGGAAAAGGATATCGGGCGCCGGCCGTCTGATAGACGGGATCGCCGCGCCCGTTCAGGATCACGGCAGGCAGATCTGTCATGCTGAACAGCTTTTCGTAGTCTCTGCAGGCGGGAATCAGACCGATCTGGATGCATCCTTCCAGAAATCCCAGAATGCCGAAGATAAATGTCTCGCCGATATTCCAGAGAAAAACACCTTTGATCCCGGGTTTGATTCCGAATACAGCCAAAAGCTCCAGAAGAGCCATGATAAGAACCGGAAGAGCAGGAAGAAAGGAAATTGAGGCTTTGCCGGAGGTCCGGTTCTTCCATACAGTGATGAAAAGAGCAAGAAAGAGCATCACCGCAAAATAAATACAGAAAATGATGTACAGCCAGCCATACTGTGCATGATCGCTGGCGAATTCATTTTCTGATGGGAAACGAAACGCGAAGAAATGAAGATGATTGGTCAGAAAACCTGCTGTCAGAAGAAATGACACGCAGGCCGGCACCAAAGAGAGACGCGGCAGCGGCTCGTCCTCAGGCCGGTGTACGCTTAAGCCCACGTAAAAACAGAGCAGCGGAACCACTGTCATGGGAATGTAGTAGCAGTACCACAGCTGGCGCCGCACGGGAGGATTGTCTTTGCAGAGCCGGTAGCGCAGGACCTGGAGAAAAACGAACAGGAGTAAAAAGGCGGCCGTGATGATCAGGAGCCGCCGAAGTCTTATGTCGGTGATCCGTTTTTCTACAGACAGGGCCCACAAAACCACAACTGTTCCACAGTACAGCTGCGCCGTACAATCTGCGAAAACGCTGTCCCACAGGATCACATGAAGCAGCCCGCAGCCCAGAAAGAGCAGGACGTACAGGAGGACACTTCTGAAAAAAACATTCGTACGATGCACGGAACATGCCTCCTTTCCTGCCCGGATATGAATGATATCGACTGGTTTTGTCTATATTATACATGACAAAACGGAAAGTGTCCCTATAATTCATGACAGTTACAGAAAAAGCGCATCGGATTGCTCCGATGCGCTTAATAATTCTGTAATGGGGTC
>CAMNNM010000131.1 GCA_946545425.1 uncultured Blautia sp.
CGTTTGGAATTTGTACAGTTTTACTTCTGCTCCGAATACTCTGTCAGGTCATGGATCCATTTTCCCTGCCGGACCAGGATAAACCCGAGGACCGACTTGATGATCTCCGTCAGCTGGACGATCAGAAACAGCCAGACAACCGGCATGGACGTATACCGGGACAGCACAAACGCCGTCGGCACCGCCACGGCCCAGCAGAAGCAGCTGTCAAAGAGGAAGGTGATGAAGGTCTTTCCTCCCGAACGCAATGTAAAGTAGGTATTGTTGTTGAACGCGTACAGCAGCATGCAGCAGGCGCTGACCCTGAGAAGTCCTGCCGCAAGCAGCTTGACCTCCTGTGTCGTATTATAGATCCCCGGAAACAGAGGCGCCGTCAGAAAGAGTCCCACCCCCGTGCCGACGCTCAGAAAGACCGAGAAAGCGGCAAGCCGCCACGCATATGTCTTGACGGTCCGGGTCCTTCCTGCTCCCAGTTCCTGCCCCAGAAGAATCGCGGTGGCATTTCCCATGGCAAGAAATACGATGTTGAACACATTGGTCAGTGTATTTGAGATGTTGAAGGCCGCCACCACGCTGAGTCCCCTCACCGAATAGCACTGGGTCAGAAACGTCATTCCCGTGGACCACAGTGCCTCGTTGACCAGGAGCGGTAATCCCTTGACGACAAACTGCCGCGTCAGGTCCATGGGGATCCGGAAGGATCTGAAGCATCCCGTGATATATGGATGTTTTTCCGTATTCCGGTGCGTCCAGATCATCACATAGAAGCATTCCACAAAACGGGAAAGCACCGTGGCCAGCGCGGCGCCGACCACCCCCAGGGCAGGCGCGCCGAATTTTCCGTAGATCAGTATGTAGTTGCCGGCCAGATTCACAAGTACTGCCAGAATGCCGGCCCTCATGGGCACCATGGTCTCTCCGGTCTCGCGGAGCGTGGACGCGTACACATTGGATACAGCCATGGGAAGGAGGCCTGCGTACATTACGTTCAGGTAGATTTTTGCCTGATGGAGGGTCTCTTCGATGCTGCCCGTGCTGCCCCCTTCGTGCAGGAACATGCCGATCAGTCCGTCATGAAACAGAAGAAGGATTCCCGTTCCCGCAGCTGTTATGAAAACGGCCAGAAGAAGCTTTGCCCTCATGGTATACTGCATTCCGCGGAAATCCTTCTTTCCGTAGAACTGGGCCGTAAAAATACCTATACCGGAGAGGCCTCCGAAAATACAGAGGTAAAATACAAACAGCAGCTGGTTGACGATGGAAACGCCGGACATGGCGTCGGTTCCGATCTGTCCCACCATGATATTGTCCAGCATGCCGACGATATTGGTAATGGCGTTCTGGACCATGATGGGCACCGCCACGATAAGAACATGCTTGTAAAAATCCGGCGGGCCGATCAGCTCATGTTTTAAGCCCGTCAGAAATCCTGTATTGCGATTATCCACTTGCAATTCCTTTCTCTTTGATCGGACAGCCGGCAGGGCCGTCATCCGATATGCACACATAGAACACGGGCACAGCATACGCTGCACCCGTATCGTTCTTACTTCAAAATACACATTTCCTCGTTACTCAAATGAAAGCGTTTCACCGTTTTCCGGTACCAGGATCTGATCCTGCAGTCCGTTTGAGAAGGCCCACGCCCGGACCTGCTGCCGGGTAAGGGGCTGGTTCTCGAAGGTATCCATATGAACGCAGACAATTTTAGCCTTCGGAACGGTCCTGTGCAGCTTTTCCAGGTCTTCCAGATTCATGGTATAGCGCATGTTGAAGGCCCGGCAGGCCCCCAGATAAGCCACGATCACGTCGGGATTATAGCCAAGACCCTGTTCCAGTCCATAGCACCATACGGTATCGCCGGTGATGAAGACGGTCTTTTCTTTATCTTTCTGAAGGACGATGCCGGAGGAATTCTCCATGTCGTTCAGAACGTCCATGATCTTCCCGTCGCCGTGCACACCCGCCGTACGAAGGACTTTGATGTCGCCCAGATGTGTGGAAAGGTTCATGTTGATGGTCTGGGTCTTTTTGAGGCCGAACTTTCTTGCATTGTCCTTGTCCAGAATGTTCTGTACAAAGAACGGCATTGTCTCGGGCACAAGCTTTCCGGCAGCCTTGTCGAGATGCCCCGGATGGATATGGGTCACCAGCACCGCATCGGCCCCGTTCATGATCTCCTGCGGATTCATGGGGAGGTCTGTAAGAGGCGGCTTTTCCGCGTGCAGCGTGCTGGGCAGCTCTTCTGTCTCTCCCTTTGCGCGGAACATCGGATCCACTACGAACTTCTTTCCACCGTATTCCAGTATCATCGTGCAGTTTCTTACAAATGTGATCCTGATCATAGTATCCTCCATCCGGCAGGAAACCTGCCGTCCTGTATGCCTGTTTTCTGTATCAGTATACTGTCTCGGATTCCAATTTGCAAGCAGAGGATGTTTTAACCATGATTCTGTGTTATAATAGACGCACATGGGCCGCGTTCCCATACGCCGGCTGACAGGAGATGATTTTTTGAGTAAGAAACAGGTAAACTGGGATAAGCTGGACAATACAGCCCTGCTGTTTCCGGCCATCGCCAGCGAAAATATGACAAACGTATACCGCGTTTCGGCCGTTCTTTCCGAGGAGATCGACCGGGCCGCGCTGCAAAAGGCTTTCAACCGGGTGCTTCCTGCGTTCAAGGCCTTTAAGGTCCGCCTGCGCAGCGGATTTTTCTGGTATTATTTTGAAGAGAATCCGCGGAAGCCTCCCGCAGTGGAAAAGGAAATCACTTTCCCCGGGGCCTACATCGACCGGAGCGTCAGCAATCAGTATCTGCTGCGTCTTTCCTATCACGAAAAGCGGATCAACCTCGAAATGTTTCATGCCTTGTCCGACGGCTTCGGCGTGATAACCTTTTTAAAAGAGATCATTTACCAGTATCTGCGGATCCGTTATCCGGAGGCGCTGGCCGGTGAACCGGATTCTCTTTCCACCGATATTTTTCTCGACAAAGAAGACAGCTATATCAGGAATTACAAAAAGCCGGGCAAGGACCGCAAAAAATACGTGCGCACGGACGCCCTGTGTATTACGGGACCCGAGTTCGAGCGTCCCGAGATCGCGCTGATCCACGGCCATATGCCGGTGAGCGCTCTGAAGGAGGTCTGTCACCGGTACGGAACGACCATCAACACCTATCTGACGGCGGTGTATGTGTGGTCCATCTATAAGAGCGTCCTGAACGGAAGGGCGGGCGAAAAGCCCATCCGGTGCGCAGTCCCCGTGAACCTGCGGCCTTATTACGATTCCCATACGCTGAAAAACTTCTTCGCCATCATCGGCGCCGAATTTCTGCCGGACAGGGAAGGCTACACGTTTCCCGAAATTCTTGAGATCGTGTCCGAAAGCCTGAAGAGCCAGATGAACCGCAGCAACTTCGACGAGATCATTTCCTACAATGTCTCGAACGAAATGAACATGATGCTTCGCATTGTCCCGCTGTTCATCAAAAACTTTGCCATCAAGCAGGTGTTTTCCGCATCCAGCCATTCCTACTCCACCACGATGACCAACGTGGGACCTGTAAAGGTACGCGAGCCCTATAAGCCGTATATCAAAGGGTTCAGCGTCATGCTGTCCATGTCGGAGGGACAGAACATCAAGGCTGCCATCATATCCTATGAGGATCTTCTGACCGTTACCTTCAGCTCCTGCCTCTCGGACACTTCCATTCAGCGGTGCTTTTTCCAGGAGCTGACAAAGGAAGGCATCCCCGTCACCATCGAGACCAACGGCATGTACGGGGAAGCATGATCCCGGACAGCCATGCGCCGTCCCCGGCTTCCTGCCGCAGACGTTATTCCAATCAGAGGTGAAAACTGTGAAATATTGTTCCAACTGTCATCTCGGCGTTCAGGATGACATTCAGTCCTGTCCTTTATGCCACAAGGTTCTGGACGTCATGCCGGATGAAGAAGAAAACCGTTATGCCGGACTGGATCACTCCATGGGTACTTATCCGGACGCCAGGCTCCGCCACCGCCGGATCCGCTTTATCCTGCGGGTGATCCTTCTGATCTTTATTCTTGCCGCCGTGGCCGCCGCATTTGTGAATCATTATGTCACGCCGAATGTAAGGTGGGCGTGGATCGCCGTCGCCGCGCTGGTGTATATTTACTTTTTCCTGTGGTTCTGGGTACGAAACGATACTCCGGTCATCGGAAAGGTCGGGCTGATGCTGGTGGTCACCATGGTGCTCCTGCTCATCATCGACCATTTTACAGGAGCCCACGGCTGGGCTCTACGCTATGCGGTTCCAGGCCTGATCCTTCTGGGAGACGGGATCATTTTCCTGTTCATGATCATCAGCAAAGACGCCTGGTACAGCTATCTGCTGACTCTGTTCCTGTTTGCCGTCTGCAGTATCGTTGTCGTGATCGCCTATCTGGTTCTGGGAAGAGAAAACATCACGCTGCCCATGATCTGCCTGGGCGTATCCATTCTGTACCTGCTGGCTACCTATATCCTGCGGCCGCGTGAATTCGGCCGTGAATTCAGAAGGAGATTTCATGTATGAAGATTCCGGAAAATCTGACGCTCCATCATCTGTCCGCTCAGAAAGAAACGGCTCCGGCCCATCACCTTTCCATCCCGAAGCTGTCCATCCCGGATCTGCATGTTTCTGTTCCGGCTAAGCCGGATTCAGGACGTCACGAGACCATCAGCCGCCGCGCAAGAAATGTCCGTGCGCTGGTCCGCATCGTCAATCACCTGCCCGGACTTGGTTCCCATGTGACAGAGGTACGGCGTTTTCTGCAGGATTATGAAAAGCCCTGGAAGTGTCCCAGAGGCTTTTCCAGAGAGGTTCTGCAGCGTGAAAATTACACTATGGAGATCGTCCGCAGGGATTCTTCCCGCAAAAAAAGAGCCGTACGTTTTTCTGACAGAAAAGCAGCTCCGGTCCGGGAGGGCGCACCGTTTCAGCCTGTTGTCTCTGCACAGCGTCCGGTCATACTTCAGCTGCACGGAGGCGGATATTACGGGAAGTTTCATAACGTCTACCGCCGGATGGCTGTCTTTTATTCCGAGCTGACAAACGGTCTGGACGTCGTGAGCATCGACTACCGGGTCGCCCCGGAGCATCCTTTCCCGGCGGCGCTCGAGGACGCTGTCGACGCCTATCTGTATTTATGCGAGCGTTATCCGGCCGTAATTCTTACGGGCGATTCGGCAGGCGGCGGCCTGTCTCTGGCCCTGACCATGAAGCTGCGGGACGACGGTCATAAGCTTCCGCTTAAGATCATCACCATGTCGGCCTGGACCGACCTGACCGCCAGCGGCGCTTCCTACGACGACAATTTTATGACGGATCCGGTTTTTGGCGGCTCCCGCGACAGTCTGATCTACAACAGTCCCTATGTCGGGGACAGTGATCCGGAAAATCCCTATATTTCTCCGCTTTTCGGCGATTTTTCAGGATTTCCTCCCGTGCTGATGCAGGTCGGCGAGATGGAAATGGTCCTCAGCGATACCACGGCGGCGGCAGAAAAGATGCGGCTTGCCGGGGTAGATGTGACAATGCATATGTACGAAGGTATGTTCCACGATTTCCAGATGGGTCTGAATACGTTTCCCGAGTCAGCGGCTGCATGGGAAGAGATCCGGGAGTTTCTGGAGGGGTATTGAATCCGTTACAAAAAACAGAAATATGAAAAATCCGGCGGGGACCAGTCGAAAACGCGGTCTCCGTCGGATTTTTTTCAGCCTTATTATATTTCTTCACAATTCATCTGCAGTTCCTGCACTCCGCATGATAAGCTGTCACCGGACATCCTCTTTCAGAAACTCCATGAGCTCCGGCAGCCGCCTTTCTGCTTCCGCCCGGCCAATCTGATAGACCCGCTCCAGCTCCGCCGGGTCATGCTCCGTATGCCCGATATTCAGCGATTCCCGCGGGCAGATCACGAAGGCCCTGCCGGCAGCTTCTTCGCTTCTTACATATTCCACACTCCGGTTGTAACGCTCCGGCCGGGCCTTCAGAGCCCGGGCCAGCACCGGATAACGGAACAGCCCGGCCTCGATCGCCCCAAAACTTTTCTGGAGCTTTTTCCGGTAGGTCGGAGGCTGGGTAAGGATCACCACATTCTTTTCGTAACCCTTATGCTGCATGTAGCGCAGCGGGATCGAATCTGCGGTTCCGCCGTCCGAGAGTTTTCTTCCGTCGATCACCACTGCCCTCGACGCCAGCGGCATGGACGCGGAGGCCCGCATCCATTCCAGATCCCTTTCGTCCCCCTTCAGACAGTTGTGATACACGGCCCTGCCCGTTTCCATATCAGTGCAGACCACATAGAAATTCATGGGGTTTTCCGCAAAGGCTTCCACGTCAAAATAATCCAGATCCTGTGGAATGGTCTTATAGCAGAACTCGGCGCCAAAAAGATCGCCTGTCAGAAGCAGGGACCGCACGCTGCAGAATCTCCAGTCCTTTGCAAAACGCTTGTTGTACCGGATAACGCGCCCGGGCTGACGGGATTTATAGTTGCAGCCGAAAACCGCTCCGGCAGATACACCGACCGCTCCGTCGTACGTGATTCCGTTTTCCATCATTACATCTGTCACACCGGCGGT
>CAMNNM010000132.1 GCA_946545425.1 uncultured Blautia sp.
CCAGAAAATTCTCCCAGCCGTACTCGCGCATCTCCTCGATGCTGACCGCCAGAACCTTCTCCAGGTTACCATGCTGCTCTTCAAAATACGGATCCACCACCGTGTTGTACAGATGATCCACCGTGCGGATGAAGCGATCCGTGCGCAGCGCCTTTTCGGCCCGCCTGGCATCCTCCAGGCCATCGGCCAGGCCCCGGATCTCCTCCAGCGGAACCCGGATACGCCCCTCGCAGTCCCAGTTTCCCGAGACCACACCCTTCATGAAGGCCAGACGGATGCGCCCGAGCAGCGTCTGGCTGTACTTTGCAAACCGATGCTCGAGCAGATACTCATAAGCCCTTTCCCGAATGTACTGTGTCCCGGGCCGCTCAGCCTGCGCAAACGGATACACCCCGGCTTCGACGCACATCTGCGCGGCCTGCGTCAGTGCCGACGCATCCGCACCGCTGTAAATCTTTTTGGCAACATACAGGGCGAAAGCATCCTTGGCAAAGAATTTTGCAAAGCTGCCCTGCTTCATCGCATCATACATCGGCACATACCGGTTTTTCCAGAAGGAGGAGACCTCCAGCTTTGTGTCCAGCGCGTAATCCCCGCTCACCGTCCACATCAGGTTGCGCATCCGGCTTGCCGCCGCGCTCTCCCACTCCTCTTCCCCGGTCAGGCCCTGTTCAAAATCCTTATCGCTGATCATGCAAACAGCTCCTTGCTGCTCCACTGCGGCGAGATGCGCGTCATCAGCACATCCTCCGTCACTTCCCGCTCAAACGGATCGAAGGTCTTGTTCACAATGCCCATCCGCAGCGCGGCAAACGGCGCAAGACCACCCTGCACCGTGCGCAGAGCACCCACCAGGCCGCGCAGATCCAGAGGCCTCGAGGAAATCTCATGATTCGCCGCCTTCTTCTGCAGATCCGAAAAGAAGCCGATCACCTGCTTCATTCCTTCTTTGCGCAGATCCGGAAACAGATGCCGCAGGATCCGCTCCAGCGTATCCTCGTCCACCTCCGGCATATCGATCACCATAAAGCGGGACACCAGCGCTTCGTTCAGCTCCCGGGTGCCGGCATAGCCATAATTCATGGTGCCGATGAACCTTGCCGCATCGTGCAGTCGGATCTTCTCGTAACCCGGAATATCGATCACCCGCCGGAAATCCAGGCAGGCGTGCAGCACCGACACCGCCTCATTCTTCGCCATATTGATCTCATCCAGCACCGCAAACCCGCCGTGCACCGCACTTTCATAAACCGGCCCGGTGCGCAGAACCACCTCATTATTGCGAAAGGTATCCGTCCCGATCAGCGTGGAGCTGTCGGTGTTGATGTGAAACGAGACATTGTACACCGGCCGCCCGAACAGCCAGGCCAGATTCTCCGCCAGCACATTCTTGCCGGTCGCCTTCGTGCCGGCCAGCAGCAGATTCTCACCCTGCAGCAGCGCAATCGCCGCCATCTCAACAATCTCTTTCCCGAAAAACGGGAGCAGCGGCGGGCGCATACGCCTGCGCGCCTCCTCGTCCGCCGGATTACGCCGCGTAAACGCGTCAATCTCACTGAGCAGGTAGGCCGACACCCCCTGCTCGAGCATCATCTTTCTGATCGTGTCATCCATAATTTATCAATTTATCATTCTAACGGGAGGACCCTACAGTATTTACAAGGTACCCGGCCTGGCCTTAGCCACGGACCTGCCCACACTCCACAGACTGCCCCTGCATAAGCTCCCGTATCCCTGAATCCTTTCTGTCGTCTGTTTTCCAAGCTGTCCATATAAGCTGTCAATAACCTCTCTGGTACGAGCACTCTGCGACAGCCTCTCTATACCAGCCACTCTATGCGCCGGCCGTTCCATGTGCCACACACGCTATGCGCCGGCCGTTTCATAAACCGCCGTCTCAGATTTCCGTAAAGGAATACCTCTGTCGGATCCCGGAGGCATTGATCTCGTAAATCACCGTTCCATTTTCCCTGGACACACATTCGAACACTGCATTGCGGTCGCGGATCTTTCCCCGCAGAAACTCCTCCAGCTTCTCCTCATCCAGATCGATCTCATCGATAAACACATCGCGCATCTGATTGTTTGCGCACTCATTGAAGATCTCCCACACTGTTTCGTAGCTCTTCACCATGACTTTTTCTCCCGTTGTCTGTCGTTCCGCAGGATACTATAACCATTCCGCAGTATACGATTACCGTTCCGCAGTATACGATTACCGTTCCGCAATATCCTATTTTCTTCCCGCAGAATAGTATTTCCATTCCACAGTATACTGTTTCTATCCCGCAGTATACTATCCATCCTTATATCTCACGTGGCTGTTTATCAACATATAGTTGATATTTATAAATCGCCCATGAGTTTTTAAGCCCAAGGGTTCTTTACTGGCACCAGCCTGATGCCTCTACCCGATATGACTCAGGCTGCATTTATTATTCTTACCGGCTCCGACTGCTTTATCTTCAGGTTCATGATCCCGCCGGCTTTCAGGATCTGATATGCTGCATTTACATCCGCATTGATGCAGATCCCCGCATTGCTCCGGAACAGACCCCGGTGGATACGCCTTGACCTGTTATAAAAAGACGCTGCCGGCATTTCTCCGTCCAGATAGCTGGTCCCGCTGGTATACGCCTCTTCCACAATACGGACTTCGATCCCTTTCAGCGCAGCCTTATACCGGATCATCCCGATCAGGGTCAGGTGGGGGATCGATACGAAGTTCTGGTTTGTTCTGTTTCCCAGGTTTACGTTTTGCTTCCACCCCTTATTATTTCCGATGATAATGACACCCGCACCGGTCTTTTCCGCCAGATCCACGATCTTTCTGCTTGCTTTGTGAAGCATGTCTTTCACTTTGTTGTTGCGTTTTCGTATCAGGCGGTCCATGCGACGGGTCATCTTCCGTCCGTTTCCTTTTTGGGCTGCGGCCTGGAGAGCCGCCATTTTCCGGTTATAAAACTGGTTGATCGATTTCAGCGGCCTCCCGTTGATGATGACGGGTGATTCCTCAGATGTCCATACCGCAGTGATCAGGTTGTTCACGCCCAGATCGATCCCCATCGCTTTCGCATTTTCCACCGGTTTTGCCGGGCGTTCTTCCTTCTGCTCATACACCAGCAGAATACGGATGCAGGTCCTTTCCGTTTTGATCCGGATCTGCCGGATCTGAGAATGTCCTGCTTTCATGCGGATCCCTTTCAGGAATCCCGGCATCCTGATAAAACCGTCCTCTCCACGGGTAAAGTTCTGGCTGGTGATGACAAGCCATCCCCGTCCTTCCTTCGGATCCAGATATCCGGGCTTTTGCGGGCGTCCGGTGAAGCATTCCGGATGCTTCAGGTACACCGGCAGCGCCTTATAATATGCCTTCCAGGACCGGCACAGCTCCTGAATACAGATCTGGCTGCAGGTTGCATAAGGCATCGCCTTATATTCCCCGGATGCTTTCAGATACCAGGACAGAAAATATGCATCCGCAATAAAGCCGTTGTCCGCATCTACGCACGGCCTCTTTCTGTTTTCTGCCCGCCCTGTGTTGTAGCGGCGGATCCCTTCATTGACCTGGTCTGTCATCTCTTTTTCCCAGGCTTCCAGCACTTCTCCCGAACGGATCTTCCGATGGATACGGTCGCTCTGTTTGATCAGATAGTTCGCTGCGTTATGAAGGTTCTTTGCCCGGAAGCAGAAATCATCCAGCTCCCGGAACAGGGCTTTATGACCATTCTTTTTGATCCTGTGTTCCTCTGTCAGCAGCATGGGCGCCTCCTGTAAGCCGTACTGAAATATCCGGCTCTCAACCACTGCCCCCCACAGCCTGCCTCTCAGAGCGCGGGAAGTGGCGGCCGGAGGGGAATGTCACGGTTTCGCAGCGAGATCCTGACGGTCAGGATCTGTGAAAAAAGCAGCTCCATCACTTCTTCCCGGTTTCTCTGGCTGTTTGTAAGGACATCGTTCCAGACCAGATAATTCCCCAGATATTTCGTGGAAACGCCGCGGAATCTCTGCAGAAACCCTTTCAGTCTGCTGTGATAAGCGTTGATCCGCTGGATGCCATACGTTTGACCCTGCCTTTCTGTCACACGGCAGTCGGTATCCATCTGTACCAGCCGGATGCCCTGGCTGTTGGCAAAACTTACATACGCTTTCTCATTGTCTGTGCACAGAACGGTATCCGGAGCAATCACGCCTTCAAAAATCTTTTTTATACAGTCGGAACTCACCTTTCCGGTTTTTCCGGGCCTGGCATAGGAGAAGCCCGCCTCATTTACCGCACAGGGGACACACACCTTTTCGGAGGACAATCCTTTCGTCCGGACGGAATGGCCTCTTTTATGAGGCTCTCTGGGAAGTTCAAAGTTCTTATGATTCCCTTTGTAGGAAACATCGAAAAAGGTCTCATCCGCTTCCACCGTGCCGTCTAGGAGGACTTTCCCGTTCATTTCATGAAGGACATCCAGGATTTTATGCCGCCAGGAAAAGGCTGTGGACATGGAGATCCCACATTCTTCAGAAGCTTCCCGGAGAGTCTTTTTGTCCAGCATGCACTTCAGGTACGCGGCCCAGACTGAAAGGGTTTTCCGGGTCCTGGATGTTACCGACTCAGAGGTGGGAAGGAAGGATTTTTTACAGTCGCGGCAGAGAAACCGCTGTGTTCCATCTTTGCGGGTGCCGTTTTTAACCACATGGCTGCTGTCGCAGTAGAGGCAGCCATGATCCGCAGAGATTCTCGTTTCGATCAGGAAGGACTGAATACGATCGTCCGCCGGGCAGAAATCATTTGGAACCATGGCATAAAAAGCCGCCTGATCGCTGAAAGACAGTTTTTTATAGGCGATAATGACTTCTTTTAAATTCGATGTGCCAGGCATTTCATTTCCTCCTCTTTAATGATCCTGGCATCATTATACAGAACATTTGTTCGAATGTCAACTATAAGCAAACAAACAGCCTCTCACGTTATCGTGTTCCGGTATCACGCATTATCTTGCACCGCTATCACACATTATCTCGCTCCGAATCACGCGTTATCTTGCTCCGCTATCACGCGTTATCTCCCTGCCCCCGCAGAAGCAGAAGCTCATCCAGGATGTGCCCTGCAGCCTCCTCCTTCGTCATCTTTTCCAGCTGCACCTTCTTTTCGCCGGTCAGAATCGTGATCACATTCGTATCCCCGGCAAACCCTGCGCCCTCCACCTTCACATTGTTGGCGCAGATCATATCCAGGTTCTTTTTGCGCAGCTTCATGGCCGCCCGCTCCTCCAGGTCGCTTGTCTCCATCGCAAACCCGCACAGCAGCTGACCCGGTCTTTTATGATCGCCCAGATACTGCAGCGTATCCTCCGTACGCTCCAGCGTAAGCGAAAGATCATCGTCCTTCTTATGCAGCTTTTCCTCCGCTACCGCCGCCGGACGGTAATCCGCCACCGCCGCCGCCTTGATGACAATGTCCTGCTGCGGAGCACGCGCAGTCACCTCCCGGAACAGGTCCGCAGCCGAGCGGATCTTCACCATCTCCACCCCGGGGATATCCTGCAGCGCCGTCTGCCCTGCGACCAGCGTCACATCCGCGCCGCGCAGCCGGGCCATCCGCGCGATCGCATAGCCCATCTTGCCGCTGGAGCGGTTCGTAATGTAGCGGACCGGATCGATCGCCTCCTGCGTCGGTCCCGCCGTCACCAGAATCCGTGTCCCGGCCAGATCATGCGGGAACGCCGTCTCCTGCAGGATCGCTTCGAAAATGTCCGTCACATCCGCCAGCTTGCCCTTCCCCGAATCCCCGCAGGCAAGCCGCCCGCTGGCCGGCTCGATCAGCCTCCAGCCATATCGCTGCAGCGCCGCCAGATTATCCTGCGTGACCGGATTCTCATACATCCGCGTATTCATCGCCGGCGCCGCCAGCTTCGGACAGTCACAGGCCAGCAGCGTGGTCGTGAGCATGTCATCCGCCAGCCCGTGGGCCAGCTTGGCCAGCACATTGGCCGTCGCCGGAGCGATCACCGCCGCATCCGCCTTCTTCGCCAGCGAAATATGCTCCACCTCAAAGGCAAAGCCGCGGTCAAACGTGTCCGTAATACATTTATTTCCCGTAAGCGTCTCAAAGGTAATCGGATTGATAAACTGCGTGGCATTCTTCGTCATGATCACATGCACACACGCATGCGCCTTCACAAGAAGGCTCGTCAGCTCCGCCGCCTTATAGGCAGCAATTCCTCCCGTAACGCCCAGGAGAATGGTTTTTCCTTTCAGCATGGCAATTCTTCCTTTCACAATTGCCGCTATTGTAGCATAGAATGTGCGCCTCGTGTAGCGAATTCTCGAAGTGAGACAGGGGACGGTTCTCTGTCCCACACAAAAAGGATCGTCACAAATATCCAGTGTGAAAACAGCGGCTGAACCCATGGGCTTTTTCCTGAGCTTTTTCCGAAGCCTTTTCCTGAGCCTTTTCCTGAGCCTTTTCCGGAAATCCCACCGCTTATCTGTAGGAAAAAATACCAGGCAGTCTCACAACGAG
>CAMNNM010000133.1 GCA_946545425.1 uncultured Blautia sp.
TGCGTCGGCCGGATTCGCTTTCCCGCGGCCGACGTTGACTCGTTTTTCACCATACGTCGGCCGGTCACGCTTTCCCGCGGCCGACGTTGACTCGTTTTTCACTATACATCGGCCGCCGGAACTGCTTTCGCTGTTCCGGCGGCCGTTAAATGAATCCACTGTCAAATTTCCAGGTCAACGAACCTGCATTACCTGATCTCTACCGCTGCGCCGCCTGCCAGGCCGTTGTTTACCAGCTCTTCCGGTGCCGCCTCAAGGTGGATCTTGTTGTACTTTCTCGGGGTAACCTTGATTTCTACCGTATTCTCGCCTTCCACTGCAGCATCCGTGATGTCGATCTCGTACGGAGCATACAGAACGGTTCCGACCTCGGTTCCGTTTACGGTAACCGTGGAAGCGCCGTACAGCTCGCTGAAGGTAAGAACTGCCTTCTGGCCGTTCAGGGCGTCAAGCGTGAAGGTGCCTGTGTATACGCCGTCGTCGGCGCTGTTCATCAGCTCGCCGTTCTGGAAGTCCGGAGAGTTCCAGAGACCGGTCACATTCTCTTCGTAGGTCTTGCCGCCCACGGTAAGGGAAGTAAAGGAAACTTCCTTGGTATCTGCGGCCGGGGTCTGATCAAGAGCTGCCGGAACGCCCTCAGTCACTGCAGAAGCGTCAAGGGCCGCATCGCCTGCCTCAAACAGAACTGCGATGGCCATGCTGCTGTCTCCGCCGCCGAACATGCCGGTCAGCATGTCAACGCTGGCGTCCATGGTAAAGGTAACGGTGCCGTCTTCCTGCTTGTCAGCTGCATAGATCTTTCCGGTGGACTGATCAAGATAGTAAGCATTGCCGAAGCCTTCGCCTGCTTCCAGGGTGATGGTGTTGGCTTCTGTTCCGATGTTGCGTACATAGACAACCTCGGAACCATCCGAAAGGGTTCTGCGTGCGAAACGGACTGCATCGTTGGATGCGTAGGAAACGACCGGTGTCACCTTCTCGGCAAGAGCTGCCTTGAAAGCATCGGCATCTGCTGCCAGGACTGCTCCGGAGGCGATGGCTGCCTCTGCGGCTGCCGCGGTCTTCGCGTCTTCCTCGGCATAATTTCCATCTGCAAATCCAGGCTGCTGTGCGGGCGCTGCGCCGTAGAAGATGATGGAAGCGCCTGCCTCGGCAAGAGCCTGCAGTTTTTCCATGGTGGCGACCGGAACGGCTGCCGCATCCACGACGATGGCGTCATAAACCATGTTTCCGCCGTTTACGCTGATCTGTCCGTCTGCAAAGGTGGTGTCCTCGCTTACGATGCTGGCATCATTGATGGCATCCCAGGCGATTCCTTCGGAATTCATTGCCGCAACGGCATCGGTCATTGCAAGGCTTCCGTTGTAGGGCATGTAATAAGCCACGTCCATGCTGGGAGCGCCAAGCTGCATCAGATAATTGACGCGGGCTGCATACTCATTCATCTCGCCGAAGTACGGAGCCAGGGTATTGCGCTCGGACATGTTGATTCCGATTCCCGGGAACGGAGCCCAGCCCATTTCGCCGTACTCTTCGCTGTCAACGCCGTAGCCATACATAAATCCGTGATAGAAGAAGTTGGTCACGCCGCTGGTGGCCATAATGTCGTATCCGATCTTGACCTGCTCCAGGGAGTTGGCAAGCGGCGTTCTTCCCAGGGTATACTGCTCGCAGGTTACAAGATTTTTGTTGTACAGATGCGCGCCGGAGGAAACACGCTTCAGGTCGAACTCGCTGGCCTGCTCGGTCTCGGGAATATCGACATACTGCGCCGAACCGATGGTGTCGATGGGCGGATTGTAGGCTTCCTGGCGGTACTTGAGGCCGGATGCGTTGGCTGCTGCCTGGAATGCTTCCAGACCTTCCGCAAACTTTTCGCCTACCAGAACGTTGTAATCGTAGGTGATCCTGGCCTTTTCGGACTCATCGGAGGCATAAGTCAGATAGGTGTCCTTGGTGCCGAGGCCCATGTAATACGGAGCTGCAGCATACTGCTTGTAGATGGTGGGCAGATATTTTGTGAAATCATAGCCAATTCCGTTGTTTTCGGCGTCGGCGGCCAGGTCTTCCATGCTCCGGGTGTAATAGATATCGGAATAGAATTCATAGCTGTCGTTGAACAGGGCACGGATGTTGGAATGATTCTGAAGAACGGGAGCAAGGCCTTCGCTGCCCAGCCAGTCATTCATGTAATCGGTCACGTATTCCGCATCCATGTGGTCGACCACATACCAGTCCATGGCGGAGTCGATGCCCTTGCCGCCGGACGGAATGAAATACATGGCAACCACTTCGTACTCGGCGTCATCCTCTAAAAGAGCTGCGTTCTCTTCGCTGAGGGTCAGTTTTCCGTCCGCGATCTGCGCGTCGTCCGCCTTGACAAAGAAGCTGTTGTCTTTGTCCAGAAGGATCTGCGTATCGTAGGATTTCACGACGTTGCCTTCGGTATCGTAAACTTCTTCATAGGACGGAGTCGGGCCGGCCCAGCCTTCGCCCTGTACAAAGTCGAATCCCGCGCCCGCGGTCTTCGCTACCAGAACGCCCTGAAGCTGCGCGGCGTCTGCGTTCCACTCGCCCTTGGCGCCTTCGCCGGTGTAGAAGCTGCTGATCTCGGCTGCCGGAATCTCCAGGGATGCTTTGGCATCTGCACCCTTTACGGTGACGCGTCCCAGAGCCATGTTGCCCATGGACTCTTCGTATGTTACATCCTGGCTGTTGGCGTTCCAGCCGGAACCCATGTTCAGGTCAACGGTAATGCCCTTTTCTTCGCAGTATCCCACCGCAAAGTCCAGAAGCTCATAAAATTCCGGTGTATAAACCGATGCTACTTTCTCTTCATCCCCTGCAAGGATCGTCTCGACGGCAAAGGGATTGATCTCGACATAGGCAAATCCGTTTGCTGCCAGGTAGTCGATTTCTTTGGTCAGTGTCTCCTGGTCGACGGCGCCGCCCGGCCACCACCAGCGGACACCCGGATGCCATTCCTGTCCGGGAGTAGCGAATTCCTCCGCGCTGAAGTCAGAGGCTGCTGCCTCTTCGGCAAATGCCGGAACGCTTAAGGACCCGGCGATCATGGATGCGGCAAGTACCATGGAAAGGGCTTTACGTTTCATCGTTTTCCTCCTTTATGCGTATGTCATTTTGTGTTAATCTTATTCTAACAGCCGGTAATTTCGGGCAAAATATGAAAATACTTTTATTTTGTTAGAAATCCGGTTTGCACACAGGAGGCACACGCATGGCAGCGATCACGACAATACTGGCCGATGACGACTATCTGGTCCTTCAGGATCTGGAAACTCTTGTCGACTGGGAATCCCTGGGATTTCATATCGCGGGCACCGCGCCCAACGGAAAGGCAGCGCTTGCACTGGTTCGAAAGCACCGTCCCGCACTGGTGATCACCGACATCTCCATGCCGGTGATGGACGGATTTGATTTTGTGGAGACCGTCCGGAAGGATTTTCCGGATACCTATGTCATGCTGATCTCGTCCTACGCGGATTTTGATTATGCCAAACGTGCCATAGAAGGCGGCATTCAGGATTACATCCTGAAAAACGAGATCACTCCTGCCATGATGGAGAAGAAGCTTCTGGCTGTAAAAGAACGGATCGAGAGCGGCCATAAGGAACGCAGACAGAGTCTGCACCGGCAGCTTGGGAAATATCTGGAAGACGGAAAAGAGCTGCCCCGGTCCATTCCGGCCGGGCGCAACTACCTGTTTACCGTCTTCTGCCGGCATCTGCCGCTGGAACGGCTGAAGGATCATTTTTCCCACCTGGATGAGTACGGAGAAACCCTGTGCGCAGAGGCCGAGCCTCTCGTCCGGGACCGTTTTCCCGAAGCACTCCTTTTTACATCGGGGCCCTTTGTGATCATCGCAGTCCCTGTGGCGGAAATTCCGGAAGGCACCTCCGTCACTGCCTTATCCCTGATATTTGAGCGGATCAAAGCACTCCTTACGCCGGTCAGACAGGATATTACGGGATATTTCTGCTCCTCCGAAAAGAGCTTTCCGGAGCTGCAGAAGCTCTTTGCAAAGGCCAGGCCGGTGCTTCTCTATTACAGTACGTTTCCGGCCGGCGCCCCAAGAAAGCTGGACGATCTTGCGGACAAAACCTTTGTTCCGTATGGAAAGCTGTTCCCCTACGATACGCTTTCCTCGTTTCCGTCGGGTACCGATGGGTTTCTTCAGGCACTCGATGCGTTTCTCCATGGTCTGGCAGAACACATGGACGCAGACGGAACCTTTATGCTCTATCACAATCTGATGCTTCAGATGGACGATCTGTCGGGCCATCTGCTTCCTGTCCCGGAAACTCTGTATGCCGACGATCCCCGGGAGCTTCTTTCCCACTTCCGTTCCTGTGTGGAAGAATGCCGGGAGCTTTCCGGTTCCGGCGGGATCGAAAACCAGACCCCGGCGGTGCGGCTTGCGCAGGAATACATCAAGGATCATTATTCTGATCCTGCCCTTTCCATCAATCAGATCGCGGAAGCCGCGCTTTTAAGTCCCAGCCGGCTCAGTGTTCTGTTCAAAAAAGAAACCGGGCAGACCGTCAATGATTATCTGATCAATGCCCGGATCTCCCGCGCCGTTTATCTGCTGGAGAACACCAATCTTCGGATCTATGAGGTTGCCGCGCAGGCTGGATATCGTTCGGCCCAGTATTTCAGCCAGAGCCTGCTTCAGAAAACAGGCCGCAAGCCGCTGGATTTCCGAAAGAAAAAGCCATAATGCAGGAGGAATTTATGTCTGAGGAACGTTCCAGGCTTTCCCGGAAGCTTCTCGGGAAATTTCTTTCACGATATACCGTGATCGCCCTGATCATCTCTGTTCTCGTCCTTGCGGTCTCGGTCTTTGCCTATTCAGAGTACATTGCCCGGACTGCGGCGGACCGTATGTCAAGGGCAGCCGACGCTCTTTCGGATTATCAGACCGATCTGCAGGAGGATTCTCTGCTCCTTCTGTCAGACAGCAGTCTGGCCGAAAGCGTCCGCAGCTATTATAACGAAAAAGACCCCGGAACGCTTTCCGGGATCAATCTGCGGCTTCGCGCCATCAAAAATTCCGACTCGGATCTTCTTTTTGTGATGATGGACGACCTGAACGGAAATCTGTTCTGGTCTTTGGAATCCGGAGCAGAGGAAATCGTTCAGGCTCTGCGGGAGCAGGAAGCATATGAGCGATTGACAGAGGTAAATTCTTCGGAATTTTCCCCGGTTTTCCAGACAGAAGCAGCCCCGGACGGAACACTTCAGGAAGCCGCTCTGTCCTTCCCGGCTTCGACGGACTGTTTTTGCATCTATTATACAAGATACGAAATCGGAGGGCGCAGCTTTCTGGCGACCTTTGTTTACGATGCCGCGCAGGTGGTGGATGCCGCCCGGCAGGCCAGCGCTCCGCTGGACGGCTTTTCGCTTTACAGCAACCGGAACGTGCTTCTTTACAGCGGCGGCTCCGGTACAGAGCATGTGCCCGGCGATATGAATGCTTCCGTAAATTTCCGCGGAAGGCTGACAAAGGACGGTTATTTTTACCTTCACAACAACTATTCTGTCTACGCCGTCGGATGCGTGACCGTACGCACCTTTCTCGGCCGGCTTTTCCTTTTGTTTACCGTGCTTCTGGCCATCTATCTGATCCCGGTGCTTCTTTCTCTGTTTTCGCTGTATCCGGCGGCCGAAAAGCTTCTGCATCCCATCTATGACCTGAACCGTCAGGTCCGGAAGTTTTCCATCGGCAAACCGCCCGTGGATGTCATCGAAACCGGGGACGAAATAGAAAACCTGAGCGCTTCGATCCGGAATATGTCGGCGGATATCAATCAGCAGGCGCTTGAAATTTCCGAAAAAGAGCGGGAAAAAGCCCTGACCTATTACAAGCTTCTGACCACCCAGCTGGACCCGCATTTTATTTACAACACCATGAATATCATCAATATTCTGGCGCGCCGGCAGCAGTACGAGGATATCATTCTGGTCAATACCGCCCTGACAAGGGTTCTGCGGGAACGGCTGAACACGCAGAATACCACCTTCTCTCCGGTCTGCGAAGAGATTGAAACCCTGAAGCAGTATCTTCTGATCATGGACTACCGGTATCATCACCAGGTGCTGGTCGATTTTAATGTGGACGAGGGTGCCATGGACATGCTGCTGCCCAAAAACATCCTTCAGCCCATCGTGGAAAACTCATATTATCACGGCCTGACCCGTGAGGACGGTGAGATCCGTGGCAGTATTTCTCTGTTCATTTATCCGGATGACGAGGAGCTTGTTCTGGAGATCAGCGACGACGGGGAAGGTATCTCTGCGGACCGTCTTGCTTTCCTGAAATCCCATGATTATTCGCTGAACGGACCTGAAAGCAAGCGTAGTCATATCGGCATAGAAAACATATACCGCCGCCTCCAGTACCTTTATGATTCCAGTTTTACACTGGATATCCAGAGTACGGAAGGCAGCGGTACAACGGTTGTGATCACGATTCCTGTGATGAAAGA
>CAMNNM010000134.1 GCA_946545425.1 uncultured Blautia sp.
CACTCCCGCAGTTTCTTGTCCATCTTCTCCTGCACGTCGTACGGCAGGTTCAGGAACGGACTGTTCAGGGTCTCGCGAAGGGTATACAGCTCCTTGAAGAACGGCAGCGCCCCATGGACAGAGAAGAAATCTTCTTCCAGCACCCGCTTTGTAGACTCGCAGGCGAGGAGTTCTTCCATGGAGGAGTCCAGATTGTAAATCTTCCTGTAGGGAACGGTCGGCTCGTAGGAGAATTCATAATTTCCGGCCAGAAGGCTCATGCGCACCTTGGTGCCGTCCTGACGAATTCTGCTGACTCCGCCTCCCGTTTTTGCATTCACCTCCACCGCATCGACTCTGGCGTCCGGCAGCACAAGCTCGCACTCGGCTCCAAACGGCACGCCGATGCAGAAATAAAGCTTCTTTCCGCCGTCTTCGATCTTCCATTCACTGTGAATGTTTCCGCAGGCGGAACGGTAGTCGCCCTTCGCCCATGCAAGCCGCCAGTTGGGTTCCGGAGCGATACGGAACTTCCTATAGCCGGCGCTCTCCTTCAGCATCCAGGGCTCGTTGGTGAAATCGTCCCGCATATAGGCTCTGGCCAGCGGACGGATGCCGATCATGTTCCGGTACATCCACTCCACGATGGAACCATAGGCATAATGGTTCAGAGAATTCATCTCGATGCCGCTGATCTTTCCGTCCGGAAGAACCGAATTCCAGCGCTCCCACACCGTCGTAGCTCCCATCAGGACCTCGTACAGCCAGCCCGGATACCCCTTCTCCATCAGAAGATGATAGGCCAGATCGTTCATGCCGTTCTCGGAAAGCACACGGCAAAGGTACGGCGTACCCACAAACCCGGTTTCCAGATGATAACGGTTCTTGCGAAGCTTTTCCAGAAGTCCCTCGCGTACAAGCGGCAGGGCTCCCTGCGGAACAAGTCCCATATAAAGGACAACGGTATAGGCTGTCATGGTGTCCACGCACAGACGGCCGTTCGGAGAATAATACTCCTGGAAGAACGCCTGGCGGATCTCATCCGCGAGACGGCCGTAGCGGACTCTGTCCTCCATGCGTCCCAGCACGCCGGCAGCCTGCTGCACGATCCGGGTAGAATAATAGTAATAAGCCGATGCAATAAAGTAAGGATCCGTCCGGCCGAAAACGCCGCCCTGTACCGCGCCGTCCAGCGCAAGCCAGTCGCCGTAATGGAAGCCGGTCTGCCACAGGCGCTTCGCGCCGTATTTGTCATCCTCACGCTTTATATAGTCGACCCAGCCCTTCATGCTGTCGAACCGGTCCTCAAGCACGCCCGCATCGCCGGTTGCCAGATAGACATTCCAGGGAATGATGGTCGCCGCCTCGCCCCATGCGGTGGAAACGGTGGGCTCGTTGCCGGCGATCGGAACGGTATCCGGAACGCCGCCATCGTATTTAACCTGCTCACAGGAAATATCATAGCCGTACTTCAGATAAAACGCGGCGGCATCCGTATTGAACAGAGCCGTTCCCGAAAAGACCTGGGCATCGCCTGTCCAGCCGCAGCGCTCGTCTCTCTGCGGGCAGTCGGTGGGCACGTCCAGGAAGTTGCCCTTCTGCCCCCACTTAGCATTCACGAACAGCTTGTTCACCAGCGGCTCCGACGTTTCGATAAATCCGGTCTCCTCAATATCCGAATAAATCACGAAGCCCGTGAAATCAGACGGATCCAGCGGCTCCGGCCATCCGGTCACCTTCAGATACCGGAAACCATAGAACGTAAAGTGCTGCCGCACATCACGCTCCACGCCGTCGCTGACATAATCAAACCTTGCCTCCGCGGTGCGCAGGTTGTCCCGGTAGAAATTTCCTTCCTGAAGGATCTCGCCGGCTTCAAAGGCTGCATGGGCGCCGGCGGGAAGCTTGCTGTGGAAGCCGAACCACCCCACCATGTTCTGCCCCATGTCCAGGACGGTTTCGCCCTTCGGTGTACGGATCACTTCAACCGGCTTAATAGTCTCCTGAATACGGAGACGCGGATTTCTACGGGGCGTCAGTTTTCCTTTGTCAAGATCGAAGACCTTTACCGGAATCTCACGGCTTACGTCGGCGGTCATGTCCTGGAATTCACCCGGATAGATACCGCTCCTCACGATATAAGAAGGTCTTGCATGCCACTTTGTATCGGTACAGACCGTCTCTTCGGTGCCGTCCGCATACCGGATATGAAGCTCTCCGATGGCGGCCAGACGGTCTCCGTAGACCTCGTAATGCTTTCTGAGGCCAAACCGGCCTTTATACCAGCCGTCTCCCAGGACGA
This sequence comes from uncultured Blautia sp., assembly GCA_946545425.1. Lineage (GTDB taxonomy): Bacteria > Bacillota > Clostridia > Lachnospirales > Lachnospiraceae > Blautia_A. The sequence goes on from CAMNNM010000134.1 coordinate 2,282, forward strand.
TCTCGATCCGGTTTTCTCCTTCTTTAAGCTCCACTTCAAAGGTCTGAAACGGAATATAGCAGTCGTACGGAACAAAGCCGGGAAGAAGACATTCGTCCCCCGCCTTTTCTCCATTGATCATCAGCTCGTAAACTCCCAGGCCTGTCATGTACATTCTGGCCTGTTTCACTCCGCCATGTGCACTGCTGTCGACCTGGATATCCCTGTACAGCACCACCTGCAGTTCCTTCGGACAGTCCGGCGTGATCCAGTCGGCCTGCCATGCATCCTCCTTCGGCGTCTCGAACCAGGCCGGATCGGATACCGCAGAGTCTCCGTTGTCGGCCTTGACGGAAACGCGCCAGTAATACCGGGTGCAGGGTTCCGGCTTAAAGGGCAGGGGATACGCCGTGCTGTCAATGTCCTTCTGCCAGCCGCTGTCGAAAACAGGCTCTGTGAATGCCTCGTCCAGAGCCGCTTCAAAACGCGCACATTCCTGTCTGATCCCGTCGGTCTCTTCCACAATATAGGAAACTCGCGGGGCCGGGAGTGCATTACCCAGCGGATTGACAAGATGATTGATCTTCAAATGCGTGATTTTCATAGAATAATAAATCCTCCCAAATGCTTCGCTGTCGTAAGCGCATGACAGCCGCGCAGCCCCCGAAGGCAGCGCGGCTGTCCGTTATCCGTATCCATCTTAACCGGATACGCGGAAAAAATCAAGATTTCTGACGCTTACAGTTCAATCTCTGCATCTCCGTGCGGGCTGTGGCAGATGATCCTGGCAAGGCCGTTTCCGGTCGGGCGAAGGACCGCCAGGGCTTCCCCGTAGTAAACCTCCGTCTGGTTCGTATTGTAATAACGCGGATTCACCGGACGCGCGTCGCCGAGTCCCAGAAGCTCCGCGTTCTCTGCCTCAACGGTGATCATGCCCTTCTCGTACGGCTTGATGGTGCCGGCCTCGTCGGTATACTGAAGGCGCACGTACCTCAGTTCCTTTGTTCCTTCTTCTTTTACGAGCGTCAGACGCGTCTCCTTGCCCGCCGTCTTCAGCTCGGTCTCGGCATAGACCTGCCCTGCCGCGTCATAGGCGATGGCTTTTACGGTTCCGGAGGTATACACCGTCGGGAACACGGCGCGGTATTTGCGAAGCTTCTTGATGCCCAGGCTCTTTCCGTTGATGAGCACTTCCGCCTTGTCGGCCCGGGCATAGACCTCGATGGCCGTCTTCTTTCCCTCCAGGCCGTCCCATGACCAGCTCGGATATGCATAAGTCAGATTCCAGGCGCCAACATCATACTTGTCGTCCGCCAGATTCACCGGCGTCACGCCGATGCCGATCTTCTCAAGCTCGAATGCGACCTTGGTAAAATCGCTCTCTGACCAGGCCCGGCCGTTCATGTCAAGACGTCCGCTGCCCGCGGTGCCCCAGTCCGGACTGCCGATCAGTGTATCGCCGTCCCAGCAGGTAAAGGGGATCTCGCCCAGATACGTAATGCCTGCCCAGACAAAATCGCCGATCACGGCGGGATGATCCTTTGCGATGTCCCAGAAAAGGGCCGCGTCGGAAACAAAGGTCTCGCTTCCAAGGATCACACGGTCCGGATACTTCCGGCAGTCTTTTTTATACCGCCAGATGCCGTAATTGTAGCCGGCCACATCCATGGCCGCAAAGCCGCCGCGGGTCTTCACGTCGGACCCGTGAAGGGTCGCACCGAACTTCATAAAGGAATCGCCCAGGGTCGCAGCCAGCTTGTTGTAGAATGCGCTTCCCACTTCCTTGTCGGGCTCGGTGTCCGCTTTTTCGTCACTGTAGACGCCCATGCCCATGGAATACAGGAAATTGAAGAAGATGTTGACGCCGCAGGAAACCTTTCTGGTGGGATCCACCAGATGCAGATAATCCGTCATGGTACGGGTAAACTCGATTCCCTTTGCTTCGCTGGTCTCAGCCACCTCGTTTCCGGTGGAATACAGGACCACGCTGGGATGATTGTAATCGCGGACCGCCATGGCGCCAAGGTCGATCTTATAATTCTGCATGACGCTGGACGCATAGTCGTACTTGGTCTTGTGAATATACCAGCTGTCCGTAAATTCGTCCATCAAAAGCATGCCGAGCCTGTCGCAGGCCTCCAGCGTTGCCTTGGAGCAGGGGTTGTGAGCGCTGCGGATGGCGTTATAGCCGGCTTCCTTCATCAGGCGGATCTTTCTCTCTTCGGCGTCCGGATACGCGCAGGCGCCCAGAATTCCGTTGTCATGATGAATGCAGGCGCCGCGCAGAAGCGTCCGCTTTCCGTTGATCCGGAGTCCGTGTCTGCTGTCGATGGTCAGCTCGCGGATTCCGAACACCACGCTCTGGCTGTCCTCGCCAAAATGTGCCTTCAGTGTATAAAGATTCGGATGATCACAGCTCCAGAGGTGTGCACCCTCAAGGGTCATGATCGTCTCGCCGTACGCCCCCTTAAACTCTGTCTCGATCCAGACATCGGCGTCCGCAGCAAATACATCGGACGGACCAACCTCGCTGGTCACCACCTCTGCCTTGCCGAAGGATTTGGAGCCGTGAACGACCTCCAGACATACCGTACCGGGAACATTGGTCCGGACCTCGACCTTGACGACCCGGTTGCGGGCGTCGACCGATGTCACGCGGATTCCGTCCAGAAGAATATGCTCTGCCGGAAGAATATGCATGGAAACCGGCCTGTAGATACCGGTACCCGAATACCAGCGGCTGTTGGGCTGGTCGCTGTTGAGTGCCGTTACCTGAAGAACATTGCTGCCGCCGTTCACATAGGGCGTTGCGTCTACGTAAAAGCCGGTATATCCATACTCGGTGCCGCCGGCTTCATGACCATTGATGGTTACGGTGCTTTTGCGGTAAACGCTTTCAAATTCCAGAACCGTCTTCTGACCCTCATAGATCTCCGGAACGGTAAAGTGCTTCTCGTAAAGATAATCCAGTCCCTCGTACCAGCCGACATTTTTGCTGCTTCTGGCGGTACGGATCCGTTTTTCCGTGATCATGGCGTCATGGGGGATCGTCACATGCTGCGGCGCGTCTTCGCTGCCCAGCGGTTTTACAGTCCAGTCCTTACAAAAATCAAGCTTCATCCCATATCTCCTTCCCGACAGATCACTTCACAAGTCCAAGCATATAATCTGCAAGGCCCTGATTTGCCTTCTGGCTTTCCGGATACTCCGGATTGGAAATGTTGAAAACATGGATCAGACGGCTTCCCTCACTCTCATAATCCACAAAGGTATGCTCTACGCCGTTTTCATTCAGATATTCTTCAAACTTCAGTGTAGACGCACGGGTAGTGTCGTCCTCTGTACTGGTAAGCATATAGATGCCGGTAAAGATTTCGGGATCCACGGCCGTGTAAAGATCCATATGGGACATCAGATCCTCGTCCGTCAGAATGTCTTCGCCGAGAACGTCCGCTACATGGCCGGCCACGCCGCCTTTGCCAAGGTCTTCTTTCTTTCCGGCGATGTCGGTTTCCGGTGCCGTCAGCGCATAGCCCGACGGAGTATAGGCCGGAAGGGTTACCTCAAAATACTTCTGCAGCTCTTCGGAGTGCCAGATGGCGTCGCTCAGAAGCACATAATAGCCGCCGGCGCTGTCGCCGCTCAGAAATACGTTGTTCAGATCAAAATGATTTTCTTCCGCCGTCTCGGCGACCCAGTTGTAGGCCGCGAACAGATCCTGTACCGCGTCCTTAAAGGTTCCTTCCTTCGGCACGGTGCAGTAATCGATGGAAGCCACGACAAACCCGTTTTCCGCATATCCCACACAGTGCATGACGTTGGAATCCTTGTTTCCGCCGATAAAGCCGCCGCCATGGACCTCGATCACAACCGGCCTGGCCTCTTCGGCCGTCTGGCATCCGAACAAATCCAAAGTATGATAATCCTGCCCGTCGTCGACAAAGGGAACGTCGTACTGAACATCCTCATAACCGCCTGCCAGGTCTTCCGCTGCAACAGGAAGCGCCTGCGCTCCCAGAACCAATGCCATAACCATACCAACTGCCATTCTTCTGTTCATCATCTTCCTCCCAAATCTGCATTTTCAGTTTCCGTACCGTGATCCGGCAGCTGTCCCGGTGTGCAGACAGCTGTGCTGATCCTTACGTGCACTTTATCACATAAATTCATCTTGCAGCCGGCGTAAACGTGAACGGCAGCCATGGAATCGTAAACGACATCT
>CAMNNM010000135.1 GCA_946545425.1 uncultured Blautia sp.
GCGATGTTGGCGCCTGTTACATAGTCGTCCTCCGCGCCGTAACGCTCTGCCGCGCTCTGCACCTTTGCAAAGATATCCTGCATGATGCGCTGCAGTCTCTGATCGACTTCCTCGGAAGTCCAGGAAAGTCTCTGGCTGTTCTGGCTCATTTCAAGAGCGGAAACAGCTACGCCGCCTGCATTGGCAGCCTTGCCGGGCATGAACGGAACGCCGTTCTCCTGAAGATACTTCGTTGCCTCAAGAGTGGTGGGCATGTTCGCGCCCTCTGCGACGTACTTGCAGCCGTTGGCGATAAGGGTCTTTGCACCGTCCAGATCAAGCTCGTTCTGGGTAGCGCAGGGAAGGAAGATGTCGCATTTGATGGTCCAGATGCCTTTTCCTTCGGTATAGACAGAACCCGGGACAAGGTCAGCATACTCTTTGATCCTTGCACGGCGGACTTCCTTGATATCTTTGATGACGTCGAGTTTGATGCCTTCCGGATCGTAGATATATCCGTTGGAATCGCACATGGCGACGACCTTTGCGCCAAGCTGGGTGATCTTTTCGACTGCATAGATGGCGACGTTTCCGGAACCGGTCACGACTGCGGTCTTTCCTTCGATGGAATCACCGTGTGCCTTGACGATCTCATTGAGCATATATACAAGGCCGTATCCGGTAGCCTGGGTACGGACCAGAGAACCGCCGTAGGTAAGTCCCTTGCCGGTAAGAACGCCGGAATACTCCTTGGTCAGTCTCTTGTACTGTCCGAAAAGATAGCCGATCTCACGGCCGCCTACACCGATATCACCGGCGGGAACGTCGGCGTCCGGTCCGATATGGCGGAAAAGCTCGGTCATGAAGCTCTGGCAGAAGGCCATGACTTCGCGGTCGGATTTGCCCTTGGGATCAAAGTTCGAGCCGCCCTTGCCGCCGCCGATGGGAAGACCTGTCAGAGAGTTTTTGAAAATCTGCTCGAAACCAAGGAATTTCAGAATACCCTGGTTTACGGAAGGATGGAAACGAAGGCCGCCCTTGTAGGGTCCGATCGCACTGTTGAACTGGATACGATATCCTTTGTTTACCTGAACCTTGCCGGCGTCATCGACCCACGGAACACGGAAGGAGATGATCCTTTCGGGCTCTACGATTCTTTCCAGAATGGAAAGAGCTCTGTATCTTTCTTCGTTGGCGTCAACGATCGGCTTTAAAGATTCAAGTACTTCCTTTACCGCCTGATGAAACTCGGGCTCATTCGGATTCTGTTCAACGACGCGCTGATAAACTTCCTCAGTATATGACATATGGTTTCCTCCTTGATAATTTAGCAAGATAAAGTACTAAACTTTTGTACTGTGCTATTATACAATACGAATGTGGAATTGAAAAGTACTATTTTTATCTTTTTTGCGTCCCGGCCCGGTTTTGACGGTTGCACTTGCGAAAAATCGTTAAATGTGAGATGATATAATAAAATGTAAGAACCATTCCAGATGGGTTGCAGGAGGCAATCGAAGAATAATATGAGAACGTTTGAAAAGTCTACGAAACTGGACAATGTACTGTATGACGTAAGAGGACCGGTACTGGACGAAGCCAACCGTATGGAGGACGAGGGAAAGGAGATCCTGAAGCTGAATATCGGAAATCCCGCTCCCTTCGGTTTTTCGGCGCCGCAGGAGGTCATTCTGGATATGCTCAGCAATATCCGGTCCTCCCAGGGATATTCTGATTCCAAAGGAATCTTTTCTGCCCGTAAGGCCATCATGCAGTATTGCCAGCTGCGCAATATCCCCAATGTTTCCATGAGTGATATCTATACCGGAAACGGTGCCAGCGAGCTGATCAATCTCAGCATGTCCGCGCTTTTAAACGACGGCGACGAGATTCTGATCCCGATGCCGGATTATCCGCTGTGGACCGCTACGGCCACACTGGCCGGCGGCAACGTGGTTCATTACCGCTGCGACGAGCAGGCCGACTGGTTCCCCGATATCGAGGATATTAAAAGCAAGGTGACAGACAGGACAAAAGCCATCGTCATCATCAACCCGAACAATCCCACAGGCGCAGTATATTCAAAGGATATTCTCGAAGAGATCATAAAGATCGCAAGAGAACACGATCTGATCATCTTCTCCGACGAAATCTACGACAGGCTGGTGATGGATAACTATCAGCACATTTCCATCGCGTCCCTGGCGCCGGACCGGTTCTGCGTAACCTTCTCAGGACTCAGCAAGTCGCATATGATTGCGGGCTTCCGTATCGGGTGGATGGTACTGAGCGGACCGAAGGAGAGAGCAAAGGGTTATATCGAAGGCCTGAACATGCTGTCATCCATGCGTCTGTGTTCCAATGTACCGGCACAGTCCATCGTTCAGACAGCACTTGGCGGATATCAGAGCGTCAACGAATATATCCGTCCGGGCGGCAGAATCTACGAGCAGAGAGAACTGGTCTACCAGCTTCTTTCCGATATTCCGGGAATCACGGTGGTAAAACCGAAGGCGGCATTTTATATCTTCCCAAAGATCGACGTGGAGAAATTTAATATCCATGACGATGAGAAGTTCGCACTCGACTTCCTGCATTCAAAGCAGGTGCTGATCGTGCCCGGCAAGGGCTTCAACTGGGACAGACCGGATCATTTCCGTGTCGTATATCTGCCGAATACACGTATACTCGGCAAAGCAATCGGCAACCTGAAGGATTTCCTCGCCACCTATCATCAGTTGTAAAATGCTTTCAGAAACATAAAACAATCAGAGACATGAGGAGGAAAATTCGTGAACCATATCGTAGTGATCGGGTTTATGGGTTCGGGAAAAACACGGGTCGGAAAACGGCTTGCGCAGGATCTTGACCTGCCGTTTATCGATCTTGACAAAGCTATCGTAAAAAAAATGAACATGTCGATCGCGGAGCTGCTTGACAAGTTTGGCGATCCCTATTACCGGGCGCTCGAGACAGTTCTGATCAAGGAACTTGCGCAGGACAAAGAAAAAAAGGTCATCTCGGTCAGCTCGGCACTGCCTGCCCAGAAGCAGAATGCGGAGTTCATTCCGAAAATGGGGACGGTAGTATACCTGAAGGCTTCTTTTGCCACGATCCGCAAAAGGCTGGAGGGAAACGAAAGCCTTGCGAAGGATCCGGTGGAGTGGTCTGAAAAAATGCAGAAGCTTCTTAAACAGCGGGACCCGATCTACGCTGGCTTTGCGGACATTACGGTTGTGACAGGAGAGAAACCGTTTGACGATCTGATCGCGGAGATCGAACAGAAGCTTTCAGAAAAAACAGTTGAAAAAAACAATGACGTATTATAAAATTATCACAATAGCACATCGAATGGATTAAGGAGGAGCACTTTATGATTTCAGCAGGTGATTTCAGGAATGGTATCACACTCGAGATTGACGGAAACGTCTGCCAGATCGTCGAATTCCAGCACGTAAAACCCGGAAAAGGCGCTGCATTCGTAAGAACCAAATACAAAAACATCATCACCGGTTCTGTAGTTGAAAGATCATTCCGTCCCACAGAAAAATTCCCGACCGCAAGAATCGACCGGATCGATATGGAATATCTTTACAACGACGGAGATTTCTACAACTTCATGAATTCCGAGACATATGAGCAGATCGCCCTGACCAGCGAGCAGGTCGGAGATGCCATGAAATTCGTCAAGGAAAACGAGATCGTCAAGATCTGCTCCTACAACGGAAACGTATTTGCCATCGAGCCGCCTCTCTTTGTAGAACTCGAGGTTACCGAGACCGAGCCGGGCCTTGCAGGCAATACGGCACAGAATACCAACAAACCGGCAATTGTTGAAACCGGCGCACAGGTTATGGTTCCGCTGTTTGTCAACATCGGCGACAAGCTGAAAATCGACACCAGAACAGGCGAATATCTGTCCCGCGTCTGATGTCAAAACAAATACGGTCAGAATAACTGAATAATTTCAAACGGGGGGCTGGCGCATGAGGCTGGCTGAGAGTAAGGACGGATGCTCCTTTGACCCGCAACCTGATCTGGATAATGCCAGCGTAGGATTAGCGAAATGAGAGATCACTTTGTGCCCCGCAGGTATCCTGCGGGGCATTTTTTTAAATTTATAAAGCGGCCCGGTCCGGGTCGTGAGCAGCATGACAAACAGGAAATAAAAACAAAAAAGGAGTGTTACAAAATGCAGGCAAGCGTAGCAATTCAGACATTACCCGAAGCAAAAGACGATGAAGAGCTGATCCGTATCGTGGACGAGGTCATCGACTATATCAAGAGCACCGGACTCAGCTATTACGTCGGTCCCTTCGAGACGGCGATCGAGGGTGACGACTATGACCAGCTGATGGACATCGTAAAGGAATGCCAGCATATCGCAATCCGGGCCGGCGCGCCTTCCGTATGTGCGTACATCAAGGTTACCTGGAGGCCGGAAGGAGAGGTCCTGAGCATTGAAAAGAAAGTATCCAAGCACCACCAGCAGTAAGAAGGACAGATCCGGGATACTGCTTCCGGCTCTTGCCATTCTGGTGCTGCTTGCGGTCTGGCAGGCGTGCTGCAGCGCGGGGCTGATCTCGAAGTTCATGCTGCCGTCGCCGGTCGATGTGATCCGTGCGTTTATCACGGATTTTCCGCTGCTTATGCTGCATGCCAGAGTTACGCTGGTGGAAGCGGGAGCGGGCCTTGCCTGCGGCATTGCGGTAGGGTTTGTCACGGCTCTTCTTATGGATCGTTTTGATGTGGTGTATCAGATCCTTTATCCGCTGATCGTGCTGACGCAGACCGTGCCGGCCGTGGCCATCGCGCCGCTGCTGGTACTCTGGTTCGGATATGAGATGACACCGAAGATCGTTCTGATCGTGGTGACAACGTTCTTTCCCATAGCCGTGAGTCTTCTGGACGGTTTCCGTTCGGCCGACAAGGATACCGTGAATCTGCTGAGATCCATGGGAGCGGGAGAGCTTCAGATCTTCCGGTACGTGAAGTTTCCGGGAGCTCTTTCCCAGTTTTTTGCAAGTCTGAGGATTTCGGTTTCCTATGCCATAGTCGGAGCGGTAATTTCGGAATGGCTGGGCGGCTTCAACGGACTGGGCGTCTACATGACGCGGGTCAAGAAATCCTTCTCCTTCGACAAGATGTTCGCGGTAATTTTTCTTATCTCGGCTTTAAGCCTTCTGCTGATGAGAGGAGTCGACCTGCTGCAGAAGAAGGTCATGCCGTGGAAACAGGATGATTTGAAATAAGAAAGGGTATATGAAATATGAAAAGAAGATTTATTGCCGCAGCTGCGGCAGCAGCGCTCCTTGTGTCATCGGTGATGCCGGCATTCAGTGTTCATGCAGATGATGCAGTGACAGATATCACCTTCGTTTTGGACTGGACGCCGAACACCAACCATACCGGAATTTATGTGGCCTTGGACAAAGGATATTTTGAAGAAGCCGGCCTCAATGTGACCGTGGTACAGCCGCCGGATGACGGCGCGGAGCTTCTGGTCGGTTCGGGAAAAGCCCAGTTCGGCGTTTCCTTCCAGGATTCCATGATGCCAGCCGTGGTGGGCGAGGATGCACTTCCCATTACTGCCGTAGCTGCTGTTCTTCAGCACAATACGTCCGGCATTATCTCCCGCAAGGGCGAAGGCATGGACCATCCGGCGGGAATGGAAGGCAAAAAGTATGCCACATGGGATCTTCCCATTGAAAAGGCCACTCTGAAGCAGGTGGTCGAGGACGACGGCGGCAATTTTGACAATGTGGAACTGATTCCCAGCACCGTAACCGACGAAGTTTCCGCACTGGAGAGCAATTCGGTCGACGCCATCTGGATTTTCTACGGATGGGCGGGCATTGCATGTGAGCTGGCAGGCCTTGAGACGGATTATTTTGCGTTTGCGGATATCAATCCGGTATTCGACTACTATACTCCTGTTATCATCGGAAACACAGACTGGATGGAAGAGAATCCGGATGCCGCAAAGGCTTTCCTTGCCGCTGCATCGAAAGGATATGAGTATGCGGTTGAAAATCCGACCGAGGCTGCCGAAATCCTTCTGAATGCCGCACCGGAGCTCGACTCCGAACTGGCCGCAGCCAGTCAGGAATACATGGCTGAGCAGTACATTGCGGATGCTCCGAAATGGGGCTATATCGATCCGGAAAGATGGAACGCCTTCTACAGATGGCTCAGCGACAACGGGCTTACAGATATGCAGATCGAAGATAATACCGGCTTTACCAATGAATATCTTCCGGAGTAACTACGGGTATGGCAGAACTTGAGATCAGAAACGTCTCCTTTTCGTATGAGGATGCCCATATTCTGGAAAATATCAATGTCCATCTGGGAGACCACGAGCTGGTCAGCCTTCTTGGGGAGAGCGGCGGTGGAAAGACTACGCTGTTTAATGTCATAGCAGGACTTCTGACGCCGCAGGAAGGGCAGGTTCTTCTGAACGGAGAGGATATCACCGGTACTTCCGG
>CAMNNM010000136.1 GCA_946545425.1 uncultured Blautia sp.
TAATGTGGCAGCGCATCGGACATTTCTCCCCTGCGCTGCTCCTTTTTTCACAAAGGGAGGGATATATTGAAGAACCGGGAACCTGCCGTGTCCATGCGCGGCATAACAAAAACCTTCGGAAAGGTCGTAGCCAACAAGGATGTGGATATCGACATCTATAAAGGCCAGATTCTTTCTCTTTTAGGAGAAAACGGAAGCGGCAAAACGACCCTGATGAACATGCTTTCGGGAATCTATTTTCCGGACAAGGGCCATATTTTCATCAACGGACAGGAGGTCCAGATCCTGTCGCCAAAAGATGCGCTGGACCTTGGCATCGGTATGATCCATCAGCATTTCAAGCTGGTCGACGTCATGACGGCCACCGAAAACATCGTACTGGGCCTGAAGGACGAGGGCCGTCTGGATTTGAAGGCCGCCGCGGCCCGCATCCGCGAGATCTGCACCCGCTACGGCTTCGATCTGAATCCGGACCAGAAGGTCTATGACATGTCTGTCTCCCAGAAGCAGACCGTCGAGATCGTCAAGGTACTTTACCGCAAGGCCGACATCCTGATTTTGGACGAGCCCACCGCCGTCCTTACCCCCCAGGAGACCGAAAAACTGTTCAATGTCCTGCGCAACATGAAAAAGGACGACAAGGCCATCATCATTATCACCCACAAGCTGAACGAGGTGCTCGAGATATCCGATCAGGTGGATATCCTGCGGCACGGCGAGTTTATCGGAAGCCTCGAAACGTCCAAAACCAACACCCAGGAAATGACCGACATGATGGTCGGCCACTCCGTAAAGCTGAATATTGCACGCCCCGAGCCCAAGGATCCCAAACCCCGTATCGAGGTGAAGGATCTGACCGTCCGCAGCGAAGACGGCATTTTAAAGCTGGACCACGTTTCCTTTACGGCCCGCTCCGGAGAGATTCTCGGCATAGCCGGTATTTCCGGCAGCGGCCAGAAGGAGCTTCTGGAAGCCATCGCCGGTCTTCAGCCAGTTGAAGCGGGTGAGATTTCCTATATAGATGATGATCAGTCCCGCACCGGCCTGATCGGCAAAAACCCGCTGGAAATTCAGAAGCTCGGCGTTTCTCTTTCTTTTGTTCCCGAGGACCGTCTTGGCATGGGCCTTGTGGCAAACATGAACCTGACCGACAACATGATGCTGCGCTCCTTCCGGAGCGGACGCTCCGCGTTTGCAGACCGCAAGTCTCCCCGGAATCTTGCCGTCCGGGTCGTGGATGAACTTTCGGTGAACACCCCCGGCATAGGTACGCCGGTACGCCGCCTTTCGGGCGGAAATGTTCAGAAGGTACTGGTGGGCCGCGAGATCGCGTCCGCACCTACGGTCCTTTTAACGGCGTACGCCGTTCGCGGTCTGGACATCAATTCCTCCTATACCATTTATGATCTGATCAATCAGCAGAAGGAACGGGGCGTCGCCGTCATCTATGTCGGCGAGGATCTGGACGTGCTTCTGGAGCTTGCTGACCGTATTCTGGTACTCTGCGGCGGCAAGGTCAGTGGAATTGTCGACGGACGCACCACCACGAAAAACGATGTCGGTCTCATGATGACATCTCTGGGAGGAGGAAAGGCCGTATGAATAAAACAAAACACGGGCCTCTCGCCCATATTGTAAAGCGTCCCGCCATGTCCTGGTATCAGGCCATGGCAATCCGGGCCGCGGCCATTCTTCTGGCCGCCCTCGTCTGTGCCGTCATCACTGTGGTCCTGACTTCCCAGAATCCTCTGGCCATCTTTAAGACCATCTTCGAAGGAAGCTTCGGCTCCCAGCGCCGGTTCTGGGTCATGATGCAGAACCTGGCCATGCTGCTCTGCGTGGCTCTTGCCATGGCGCCTGCCTTCCGCATGCGCTTCTGGAACATCGGAGGCGAAGGCCAGATCATGATCGGCGTCCTGGCGACAGCCGCCTGCATGATCACCCTCAGCGGAAAGATTCCCAACGCCCTGCTGATCGTCATCGAGATCGTCTCCGCGATCCTCGCCGGTGCCGTATGGGGTGCCATCCCGGCTTTCTTCAAGGCAAAGTGGGATACCAACGAAACACTGTTCACCCTGATGATGAATTACGTCGCCACCCAGCTGGTCGCCTACTTCATCATCATCTGGGAATCTCCCAAGGGCTCCGGTAAAGTCGGCATCATCAATCAGAAATCTCAGGCCGGCTGGCTTCCCCAGGTTGGATCCCAGAAATATCTTCTGTCCGTCCTGGTCGTGGCTGTACTGACCGTTATTATGTACATCTACATGCGCTACACAAAACACGGCTACGAACTGACCGTAGTCGGTGAAAGCGAGCGCACCGCACGGTACGTCGGCATCAAAGTCAGCCGTGTCATTTTACGGACCATGATGCTCAGCGGCGCAGTCTGCGGTCTTTGCGGTCTTCTGATGGTGGCCGGCACCGACCACACCATCACCACCACCCTTTCGGGCGGCCGCGGCTTTACCGCCGTCATGGTTGCCTGGATGGCAAAGTTCAACCCCATCGGCATGATCTTTACCAGCTTCCTGCTGGTCTTCCTGCAGAAGGGCGCCGGCGAGATCGCCACGAACTTCGGACTCAACCAGTCCTTCTCCGACATCCTGAGCAGCATCATCATTTTCTTCCTGATCGGATGTGAATTCTTTATCCAGTATAAAATTGTTTTCAGGAAGGAGGAGAAATAAGCGATGTTTGATTTTGTTTCATTCATTCCCCGCGCAGTCGGGCAGAGCATTCCGCTTCTTCTTGGAAGCACCGGCGAGACCCTCACCGAAAAATCCGGCAACCTGAACCTGGGTATTCCGGGCATCATGTATGTCGGAGCCATCTCCGGCGTCATCGGAGCGTTCTTCTACGAACAGTCCCTGCCGTCCCCGGACAGCATAAATCCGGTCCTCGGCATTCTGATCCCTCTTTGCTGCTCTCTTCTGGGTTCTTTCCTGATGGGACTTCTGTACTGCTTCCTGACGGTCACCCTGCGGGCCAACCAGAACGTGACCGGTCTTGCCCTGACTACCTTCGGCGTCGGCTTTGGTAATTTCTTCGGCGGCTCCCTCATCAAGCTGACGGGAAGCTCCGTTCCTTCCATCGCCCTGTCGGCCACCAGCAAATGCTTCCGCATGAAGCTTCCCTTTGCAGGCAGCACCGGCGTGGTCGGCAAGCTTCTGTTCTCCTACGGTTTTCTGGCCTACCTGGCCATCGTGATCGCCCTTGTTTCGGCTCACGTGCTGAAACGCACCCGCATCGGTCTTCATCTGAGGGCTGTCGGCGAGAATCCGGCCACCGCTGACGCGGCCGGCATCAATGTGGCGCGTTACAAATACTTCGCCACCTGCATCGGTTCCATGATCGCCGGTCTCGGCGGTCTCTACTACATCATGGACTACGCCTCCGGCGTCTGGTCCAACGACGCGTTCGGCGACCGCGGCTGGCTTGCCATCGCCCTGGTCATCTTCACCATCTGGCGTCCCAACGTGGGTATCCTGGCTTCCATCCTGTTCGGCGGTCTGTACATTCTTTACCTGTACATTCCCACCGGCACCGATATGGCCATCAAGGAAATTTACAAGATGCTTCCGTATCTGGTCACCATTCTGGTGCTGATCCTCATCAGTCTTCGCAAGAAGCGCGAGAACCAGCCGCCGGCCAGCCTGGGACTGTCGTATTTCCGCGAGGAGCGGTAATTTTGATATAAATTAGTTTCAGGGAGTTCGGGTCATGGTTCCACGGGTGCCGCTCCCGCCTGGGCCGAACGCCTTGCTGCATTTAAGAAAGGATTATAGAATGATCCCTGTAATTACTCTCGGTTCCACCGGTATTACCGCGCCGCAAAATGGTTTTGGTGCACTTCCTGTTCAGCGCTGTGACATGGAAACCGCCGTTCGTATTCTCCGCCGCGCCTACGAGGGCGGCATGCGCTACTTTGACACAGCCCGGGCCTATTCCGACAGTGAAGAAAAGCTGGGCAATGCTTTTATGAGCGATGATTACAAAAATGCATGTCCCAGAGAGAGCATTTACATCGCGACCAAAACAGCTGCCAAAACACCGGAAGAATTCCGGGAGCAGCTCGAAACTTCTCTTAAGAACCTGAAGACCGATTATATCGATGTCTATCAGTTCCACATGGCGAATCAGTGCTACCGCCCCGGCGACGGCACCGGCATGTACGAAGAAATGCTGAAAGCCAAAGAAGAAGGCAGGATCCGCCACATAGCCCTCACAGCGCATAAGATTCAGGTCGCACTGGAAGCCGCCGAAAGCGGCCTTTACGAGACCATACAGTTTCCGTTCTCCTATCTTGCTTCCGAAAAAGAACTCCACCTTGTGGAGCTCTGCAAAAAGAACAATATCGGCTTCATTGCCATGAAGGGTCTGGCCGGCGGACTCATCAACAATTCCCGGGCGGCCATGGCCTACATGCTTCAGTTTGACAATGTCATGCCCATCTGGGGAATTCAGAAGGAAACCGAGCTGGAAGAATGGCTTTCCTATATGGAAAACCCGCCCGTCATGACTGATGAGATCAGGACCTTCATCGAAGCGGAACAGAAAGAGCTGGCCGGCAGCTTCTGCCGCGGCTGCGGTTACTGCCTGCCATGTCCTGCCGGCATCACCATCAACCAGTGCGCCCGCATGTCCCTGATGCTCCGCCGTGCGCCGTCGGATGACTGGCTCACCGAATATTGGCAGAACGAGATGAAGAAAATCGAGAAATGCCTGCACTGCTATCAGTGCTCAAAGAAATGTCCTTACGAACTGGATACTCCGGCGCTTCTTGAGAAAAACTATGAAGATTACCAGAATGTCCTTGCCGGCAGAGTATCGGTAAAATAACCACAGGATTCATATCGCAGAAAAATCTATCTGAAGATGAAACACCGAAAAGGTGGTGAGATCATAATGTTGATTTCACCACCTTTTTGTTTTATTGTACCGTATTGCGTTGCTTGTCACCAATTTTGCTATATGATAAACTAAAAGAGGTGTATCATGGAAAACTCCATTTTCAAAATAGAATATTCCAGGACTGCTGTAAAAGTGATTGAATCACTGGACCGAAAATCAAAACAACGGATTAAAGCCGCAATAGAGAAAATCCCGAATGGCGATATAAAACCACTTCAGGGCAGCTCCTCACTATTCCGATTGAGAACAGGTACTCTACGAATCATTTTTACATATCCAGATAAATCTACTGTCCTGATTATAAAAATCGGACCACGTGGTGATGTTTATAAAGGAGGTCTTTGAAATGAGCGTTAAAGCGCAGATTGTTGAACTGGTAAATCTTGTTCCTGATGTAGATCTTCCAACGCTGCTCGAAGTGGTGAAGCATTTTGTCCCTGCTGAAACAGATGACGTAGCAACTAAAGAAGATCTTATGGCAAGTAAAGAAGCTCTGATAGAGTACGTTAATGGTCAAACCATATCCCATAACGATATCAATTGGGATTAATCCATTTATATTCAGCAAGAAATCACGGCAGCAAAGTCATTTTTCTACTTTGCTGCCTCTTCTTTTCCTGAGGGACGTCTCCACTCCACACAGCGAACCTTCTGCGTCGTCATCTCATCTTGCGGAAAGCATGTTTTTTCCTGATCGCCATATCGTCCGTCTTCGCCTCTGTCAGGCTGTCACAGTCCTGGAACAGAAAGTTCAGATTTGTCGCATCGGTAGTCGTAAATCCGCTGATATCAAGCCTTTGCAGACTGGAATCTCCATCAAACATCCCGCTCATATTATTTACCGCCGATGTATCGAAGCTGCTCAGATCCAATTCTGTCAGTGATCTGCAGGATGAAAACATATATGACATATTGACAACAGACGATGTATCAAATCCGCTCAAGTTTATTTCCTGTAGCGAAGCGCAATGTTCGAACATACCCATCATACTTGTGACAGAAGATGTATCAAATCCGCTCAGATCCAGTTTCTTCAAGCCTTCGCAAAACCGGAACATATCATTCATATTCGCTACAGACGAAGTATCAAAAGTGCTTAGATCCAGTTCCTCAAGGCTTTCACAGGCATCAAACAGCATGGCCATATTGGTAACCCGGGATGTGTTTGCCTTCTGAAGATCTATCTGCTTCAACGCCAGCATATTTTTAAACATGCTGCTGGAGTCCCTGTGCCAGTATACTTTATCGGCCTCCGTGCTGATATATACAGATCCTGTCGAATGGTCAAACCATGCCGTAACAGAATAATCAGAAGCATCCTTTTCCGAAATGGTAACCGTCTCACTGCCAGCCGGAGCAGGTTCGTCTGAAAATACGATCGCTTCGATCACTGCATCAAACGTCACATTTTCTGAGCCGGTCAGCTTTCTGATCTCTCGGTTGAACTTGCTCCCCTCTATCAGGAAAGCTTCTGTCGATACGGGATCCGGCATACGGATCGGTCTTGGTGTGCTGGTCGGCCTTGGTG
>CAMNNM010000137.1 GCA_946545425.1 uncultured Blautia sp.
TGAAAATAATTTGAAAGATTTTGCAAAAATGTGTTGACAAAACAGTTTACCTGTGATAACATAAGACCATCAAAAGAACAGAGCAAACAAATCCTCAAAGATTTGAAAAGAAAGGCAGGGTGATTCCATTGAAGACAGATCTGAATCCCCTCAATATGAAGTGACAGGAACCGCGTTTCCTGCAAGAAGACCTGATCCATTGAGATGATAAAATAAGGGTTCCGGCTTAACAGAATAAAAGGACCGGAACAAACGGATCTTAGGTAGATAGCAGCGGTTTTTCATATTGAACAGATGTCACAAACCTGGTACAAAGGTTCAGGAAATCGTGTAAAGAAACTTTTTCCTGAAGAGTATAACCACCGGTTAAATAATCGGGAAGATATTCTGAGATCCTTACGGATAGCATGGAACAAGGGTCAAAACTTTGCATCAGTGAATATCTACATATTCAACAGAAGAGAAGCGGGGACTTTCCAGAAATCTTACAGAGTAAGGCGCGAAGCCTTCCGGATTAAGATTCAGCAAGATCTTTAAAAATATAATTTTCGAGATTACCCGTAGAATGGAAAGAAAGAAGCCTGCATAGTCTTCACACAGGGTCATGAGACGTGAAGCATGATCCAAAAGCTATAAACTTCTAAGCAGAATAAAGATGCTGCGAGCAGGAAATCCATATAAAGAAAAACAAAAATAAAATTGAATAGAGTACAACTAAATATTATCAGAAATTACGAGGTACTTTTATAAAATTGAATAAAGAAGAAGACTAAGACGGTCATCATTTCAGAAAGTGAGTTCGGAATGATGACCGTCATTTGTTGTGTCTGAAAAGAACAGCTTGACCGTTTAAATCGGCAATGCTATTATAATTCAGATAATCGGCTAAACTATATTTATACTATAATGCAGACAAAATGAACATCTGTTCAATATCTATGAGGGACAGGTATGGAACCTGATCTGAAACAGATGATCCTGTACGAGGACAGCAGTATTCTTGTGCTTCATAAAAAGGCGGGAATTCCGGTACAGGACAAAAGAAGCCGGGTAATGGATCTGGAGAGCATGGTCCGGAACGAGTTTGCCCTGCGTGGCAGCAGGGAACCCTATGTGGGAGTCGTGCACAGGCTGGATCTTCCGGTAGAGGGAATCGTAGTTTTTGGAAAAGACCGCAAAGCCGCCGCTGTTCTTTCTTCTCAGATTCAGAAAGGACAGATGCGAAAGGAATATCTGGCAGCTGTTACGGGATGCCCCGGGACGGAAACCGGTGAGCTGAGAGACTATCTTTTGAAGGACGGAAGGACCAACCGTTCTGCGGTCGTCAAAAAGGGAACTGCCGGAGCCAAAGAGGCGGTTCTTACTTACACATTGCTGGAACAGGCGGGCGAGGCAAGTCTGCTGAAAATTCAGCTGCATACAGGAAGACATCATCAGATCCGGGTACAGCTCTCCCACGCAGGGATGCCGGTCCTGGGAGACAGGAAATACGGCACAGCATACGGCGGAGGAGCGGATGAAAAGGGAATAGCACTTTGTGCATTCCGGCTGACATTCCGGCATCCGGAAGACGGAATCGAAAAAACATTTGAGGTAAAGCCGTCAGGAAGCTGGTACCGGATCTTCTATAATAGAGACGGGAATGCGGAAACGCAGTCCACGGTTTACGAATGAATGGAAAAGCAGGCATCGGAGGTGCAGCAGGAGTGAAGAAGTCAGTGATAGCAGGGATCAGTGCGGCAGCCGCAGTCACCCTGGGAAGCACAGTTCTGATCATTGCGCAGAAAGACGCAGTCAACGCAACAGAGGCAGGGAAAACACAAAATGAAACCACGGTGGAAAACGCTGCGGAAGCACAGGAGCAGGAAAAAGAATCCGCCATTCCCGACATTCAGGTGAGTCCGGGCATTAAGGTTGCAGTTGTCAGCAAATGTGTGAAGGGCGAGTTCATCAGTCTTGTCACAAAAGGGATGGAACAGGCTGTTTCTGATGTGAATACGGCGCTGGGATACTCGGGAGGAGACAAGATCAGCATTACGGTGGAAGGGCCGAAGGACGAGCTGGATATCGAGACCCAGATCAATACGCTGGACGCCGTGATCTCTGAAAATCCGGATGTTCTGTGCATGAGTATCGGGGACAGATCTTCGTGCCTTGCCCAGCTGGAGGCGGCAAAGGAGAACGGTATTCCTGTCGTGATCTTTGACGCGTCCTCCGATTATATGGAACTGACAGCCGGATATCGTGCTTCAGACAATCTGAATATCGGCCGGATAGGCGCGGAAAAACTGTGCGAAGCAATACAGGGAAGCGGTAAAGTGGCGATTATAGCCGGCCAGGAAAGGACCTCGACCACGGAAGACCGGGTGAAGGGCTTCAACGAAAAGCTGAAGGATTATCCCGGAGTACAGGTGGCAGAAATCATCTATGAAGACCAGGTTGAAGATATCCGGGCAGCGGCAGCAGAACTTCTTGCCGCACATCCTGATCTTGCCGGTGTATTCTGCACCAGAGCCGAGGAGGCAGATCTGTATCTGTCCATAGAAAAGGGAGAAAATTCCCCCGTCATGGTGGGCGTGGACGGAACGAAAGCACAGCAGGAAGCGATCCGCAAGGGAATCGAATACGGATGTGTCTCTCAGGACGCCTGGCAGATCGGATATGACACCATGATCCTTGCCCTGTCCGCGGTAGAAGAGGACGCTTCCGAAGTGGAAGAGGTACGCCTTCTGGAACCGGGATGGCTGGACGCCTCCAACATTGATCTTGAAGAGAACAAGAAGTATCTTTTTTAAATATGCCGGCGGCCGGAAACGGATTATTAAGGAAATACGCAGCGGCTGCCGCCAGGAAATGGAGCTGCAGAGATGAAAAAACTGATGACAGGCGATGAAGCCATCGCAAGAGGAGCATATGAGGCAGGAGTCTCCTATGCATCAGCCTATCCGGGAACTCCCAGCACGGAGATCCTCGAGAATCTTTCAACCTACAAGGAAATCTACGCCGAGTGGGCGCCCAATGAAAAGGTCGCCATGGAATCGGCTATCGGAGCTTCGGTTGCGGGGCTTCGCAGCATGGTCTCCATGAAGCATGTCGGCATGAACGTAGCGGCAGATCCGATGTTCACATGGTCCTACATGGGCGTAAACGGGGGAAACGTGATCGTAACGGCAGACGAGCCGGGAATGTTCTCTTCCCAGAATGAACAGGATAACAGGAATTACGCGAAGGCCGCCAAGATCGCGATGCTGGAGCCGTCAGACAGCCAGGAGTGCATCGACATGGTGAAAGCGGCGTATGAGCTGGGCGAGAAGTTTGACACGCCCTTCATGATCCGTCTGACCACCCGTGTCTGCCATTCCAAGACGATCGTTGAGCTGAATGACCGTCAGGAGATCGCTGCAAAGGAGTGGACGAAGAATCCGGGCAAGTATGTCTGCCTTCCCGCAATCTCCAGAAATCTGAAAAAGAAAGTGATCCGGCGGATGGAAACGCTGGCAGAATACAGCGAGACGACTCCCTTTAACCGTGTTGAGATGGGAGACCTCTCTGTAGGCGTCATTGCTTCCGGTGTCTGCTATTATTATGCAAAAGAGGTTTTCGGAGAAAAGGCCTCCTATCTGAAACTGGGCTTTACCAATCCGCTTCCTGCAAAAATGATCAAAGAGTTCTGCCAGAAGGTGGACAAGGTGTATGTGCTGGAGGAGAACGATCCCTACATCGAAGAATTCGTGCGGCAGCAGGGATGCAGCTGTATCGGCAAGGATCTGTTCCCGCTGGACGGCGAGCTGACGCCTGACGTGATCAGGGAGTGTGTCACAGGGGAAAAGGCAGAGCTGATCGAATTTGACAGCTCTCTTCTGACCGGCAGAGCCCCGACGTTCTGCGCGGGATGTCCCCACAGAGGACTGTTTTACAGACTGGGAAAACGCAAGGACATCATGATCAGCGGCGATATCGGCTGCTATACCCTGGCTGCAGGAAAGCCCTATAACGCCATGGATTCCACTGTATGCATGGGCGCGTCCATCAGCCTTGGCCACGGAGCCCAGAAGGCCTTCACCCAGGAAGGTGTGAACAGAAGAGTTGTCACCGTGATCGGCGATTCCACCTTCTTCCATACCGGTATCAATTCACTGATCAACACAGTTTACAATAAGAGCAATACGGTCAACATTATCCTGGACAACCGGATCACCGGCATGACAGGACATCAGGACAATCCGGGTACCGGATATACGGCAAAGGGAGAGGATACCACAGCGATCAGCATCGAAGGTCTGGTGAAAGCCGTCGGCATCCGTCACGTCTTTGTCATCAACCCGAATCATCTGGACGAGGTGGACGACGCGCTTGACAAGGCACTGGCCCTTGACGAGCCCTCCGTCATTATCACCAGATGGCCCTGCGCTCTGAAGAAATTCTCACGGCAGGACAAGGAAGAATTCGACAGCCTGTTCGTGACCCGCGATACCATCGATGCGGATCTGTGCATCGGCTGCAAGAGATGCCTTGGAACCGGATGCCCCGCTCTTTATTTCAACGCGGAAACAAAGAAGGCGTCCATCAATCCCGCTCAGTGCGTAGGCTGTGACGTCTGTGCTCAGGTATGCCCGAAGAAGGCCATCAGAAAGGAGGATTAAGCCATGACAAAGAGTATATTGCTTGTAGGTGTAGGCGGTCAGGGTACGATCCTCGCCAGCAAGATCCTGACGACCGGTCTTATGGAAGCCGGCTATGATGTGAAGATGAGCGAGATTCACGGCATGTCCCAGAGGGGCGGCTCCGTTTCGTCCCAGGTGCGGTACGGGGAAAAGGTCATGTCCCCCGTGATCGAAAAGGGAAGTGCCGATATCATCGTTTCTTTTGAAAAAATGGAAGCCCTGCGGTCTCTTGACTATCTGAAAAAGGACGGCATGCTGGTGGTGAACAACGTGGAGATCCCTTCCATGTCCGTCATTATCGGGGACGAGACCTATCCGGACAATATTGTGGAAGAGCTGAGAAAGCATGTGGACGCCATCGTCGTGGACGCTACGAAGACAGCCGGCACTTTGGGCAACGAGAAAGCCGCGAACATGGTGCTTCTGGGAACGATCATCCACCTTATGGGTCTTGAGAAGATCAACTGGGATGCGATCCTGGAGGCCAATGTCAAGCCGAAATTTGTGGAACTGAACAAGAAGGCGCTTCGCGCAGGCATGGAAGCAGTTTCCGGAAGATAAAGAATCTCCGGTTCTGCAGGAAAGGGGCAGCCAAATGGTATCAGAAAAAATGAAACCGTTATTGAAAAATAATTCCGCGATCCGCATGATGTTCGAGGAAGGAAACCGTCTCCGCGCAAAGTACGGACCGGAGAACGTCTTCGACTTCAGCCTCGGGAACCCCAGCGTTCCGGCTCCGGAATGTGTGAAGGAGGCCATCATCCGCCTTGTTACAGAAGAGAATCCGGTGGTTCTTCATGGATATATGAGCAACGCGGGTTTTGAGGATGTGCGCGCAAAGATCGCGGATTCTCTGAACAGAAGGTTCGGAACGGCATTCGAGGCGAAGAACCTGATCATGACCGTAGGAGCGGCTTCCGGCCTGAACATCATACTGAAGGCCATCCTGAATCCGGGAGAAGAGGTCATCACCTTTGCACCGTATTTCCTGGAATATGGTTCCTATGTAAGAAATTATGATGCAGAGCTGGTGGTGGTATCTCCGGACCCGCCTGTGTTCCAGCCGAATCTCGCCGAGTTTGCGGAAAAGATCACGGCAAAGACCAGGGCTGTCATCGTCAATACGCCGCACAACCCGACAGGCGTCATCTATTCCGAAGAGACCATCAAAAAGCTGGCGGCGATCCTTGAGGAAAAGCAGAAGGAATTCGGCTCCGTGATCTATCTGATCTCGGATGAACCCTACCGTGAGCTGGCCTATGACGGAGCGGAAGTGCCGTATCTTACAAAGTACTATGCGAACACCATCGTCGGCTATTCCTACAGCAAATCTCTCTCCCTTCCCGGAGAGCGTATCGGATATGTGGTGATCCCTGACGAGGCCGAAGGCTCTGCCGAGCTGATCCAGGCGGCGACGATCTGCAACCGGATCAACGGATCCGTCAATGCACCGTCTCTGATGCAGAAGGTCATTGGTGAATGTGTCGACGCCAAAACGGATGTGGCGGCTTATGACAGAAACAGACAGGCTCTGTACAATGGACTTACGGAGCTGGGCTTTACCTGCGTGAAGCCCCAGGGAGCCTTCTATCTGTTCCTGAAATCTCCGGTCGACGACGAGAAAGCCTTCTGTGAGGCCGGTAAGAAATATAATATCCTGATGGTCCCCGGAAGCTCCTTTGCATGCCCGGGATACGTAAGACTTGCCTACTGCGTCTCTTACGAAACCATCATGGGCTCCATGAAACAGTTCCGGGCCCTTGCAGAAGAATTCGG
>CAMNNM010000138.1 GCA_946545425.1 uncultured Blautia sp.
TCGTAAACATAGCCGTAGCTCTTTACGTGCATGGCGAAGAATGCGCTGACATGGCGGTAGGGATCGATGAGGGCGAAAGCGCCGGCGGCGCCGTCCCAGCCGAACTCTCCGATGGTGCCGGGGCCTCCTTTGGTCAGGTCCACGCGGGTACGGACGCCGAGACCGTAGGAATAGCCCAGGCGCTGCCATTCGTCAAAGGAACGGCGTGCCTTCGGACCAAGCTGATTGGCTCTCCAGAGCTGCATCGTTTCTTCTGAGAGGATCTGTGTTCCGTCCGGAGCCCTGCCGCCGCAGGCAAGAGCGTCGGCAAAGGTAATATAATCCTGTACATTGCTCATCAGTCCGGCTCCGCCGCTTTCATACCGGTCGCTGATGCGATAAGTGGTGACATGATCGGGGAGATCATCGATCCCTCCGGTTTCTTCGTTAAATACATACTGGGCACAAAGACGTTTCTGGTCCGCTTCTTTCAGGCTGAAGCCTATGGTCGTCATGCCGAGGGGCGTGAAGATATGATCCTTCAGATATTCTGAAAAGCTCTGTCCTGAAACGACTTCGATCAGGGCACCCAGTACATCGTGACTCATGCTGTAAAGAAAATCGGTTCCGGGTTCAAAGCACAGAGGCCTCTGGGGGAGACTGTCCACGATCTGCCGGGTCGTGGCATGTTTATCCGTATCGGACATGACTTTTCTGATCTCCGGCGTATCTGTCTCATAATCCAGGCCGCTCTGCATGCTTAAAAGGTGACGGATCGTCATAACCCGTTCTGCGGGGACGACGGCGTCTCCTTTTTTTACTTTCAGACTGGAAAATGCGGGAAGGTACCAGCTGACCGGATCATCCAGATGAAGCTTTTCCTGCCCGACCAGCTGCATGACGGCACAGGTGGTGACCACTTTGGTCGCAGAATAAAGGCAGTAGGTTTCGTCGCCCTGCAATGGCAAAGTCTGTTCACGGTCCCGGTATCCGGCCATATGCCGGTAGATCGGTTCGTGATCTTTATAAACCGCTATATCACAGGCAGGAATATGGACGTTCTTCAAAGTATCAAGATATTGTCCGAGTCTGGTAAAATTCATAATATGTCTGACCTCCATTTTAGCGGACATGGGTTTTCTGATCTGATGATACCGCAAACCGGCAGGGAGTTCAATCGCCAAAATCTGAACCGTTATGAAATATTTGCGCGAAACGGTATTTAACACGAAAAAGTGGGAAAACAGACGCGGATGTGTTATACTGAAGTGACAGTTCAGAAAGGAGGCAGAAGGTGCGGCTGATCGATACGTTTCCAACCAACGAGATCAATGGTCTCAAATACAGAGTGGGCAGAGTGTTTCCTTTTGGTGCGACGGTAACAGACGGCGGGGTCAATTTCAGCGTTTTTTCCAAAGAGGCAAAAAGCTGTACACTGGTTCTGTATCATCACGGGAATGAGGAGCCCTTTGTGGAGATCCCCTTTCCGGACGAGTTCAGGATCGGCGATGTATATACCATGATGGTTTTTGGGATTGACATCGAAACTACGGAATACGGGTATCGTTTTGACGGGGAGTTTGCCCCGGAAAAAGGCCTGTGGTTTGACAAGAGCAAGGTCCTGCTGGACCCCTACGCAAAATCTGTTTCCGGAAGAACCGTCTGGGGAAGCAGAAGGGATTCAGGGCAGTCCTTTGTACACAGAGGACAGTTTATCCTTGAAGACTATGACTGGGACGGAGACAAGCCTCTGGAAATCCCACAGAAGGACCTTGTAATCTATGAGATGCACGTCCGGTCTTTTACAAGACATCCATCCAGCGGCGTGAAATATAAAGGCACCTTTGCGGGAATCATCGAGAAGATCCCCTATCTCAGGGAGCTGGGAGTCAACTGCATAGAACTGATGCCTGTCTTTGCCTTCGATGAGACGGAAAATGAGAGGATCATCGATGGCAGAAGGCTTCTGAACTACTGGGGATATTCAACGGTAGGCTTTTTCGCACCCAAAGCGGGGTATGCGGCGTCTGCCGCCTTCGGAATGGAAGCGGACGAGCTGAAAAACCTGATCCGGCAGCTGCACAGAAACGGGATCGAAGTGATCCTGGACGTGGTTTTCAATCACACGGCGGAGGGAAACGAAAAAGGTCCGTATATTTCCTTCCGGGGTATCGACAACCGGACCTATTACCTTCTGACGCCGGAGGGCTTTTATTATAACTTCAGCGGCTGCGGAAACACCATGAACTGCAATAACCCGGTGGTACGTTCTTTTGTACTCGACTGTCTGCGGTACTGGGTGGCGGCGTATCATGTGGACGGTTTCCGTTTTGATCTGGCCTCGATCCTCTCGAGAGACAGAAACGGCGTACCTCTTATCGATCCGCCCCTTCTGGATCAGATCGCCCATGACGCCGTCCTTGGACGGAGCGTGCTGATCGCGGAAGCCTGGGATGCGGCAGGGCTTTATCAGGTTGGGAATTTTCCTTCCTGGAACCGTTGGGCCGAATGGAACGGAAAATACAGAGACTGCCTGCGCCGGTTTATCAAAGGCGGGGCGGAGTGGGCGCCGGAGCTGTACCGCAGGATCAGCGGTTCGGACGACATGTACGCGGGAAGAGGCGCCGAAGCGTCGGTTAACTTTGTTACCTGCCATGACGGTTTTACTCTGTATGACCTGGTTTCCTATAATGGAAAGCATAATGAGGCAAACGGAGAAGACAACCACGACGGCGCTGATCAGAACGACAGCTGGAACTGCGGGGTTGAAGGCATGACAGAGGATCCCGGTGTGAATGCGCTGAGACGCCGGCAGATGAAAAACATGCTGACGATCCTGCTGACCAGCCGGGGAGTGCCCATGCTTCTTTCGGGAGACGAATTCGCCAACACGCAGTATGGCAACAACAATGCCTACTGCCAGGATAATGAGATCTCCTATCTTGACTGGTCCGGGCTTGAAAAAGAAAAAGACCTGTTCACGTTTGTGAAAGGTCTGGTCGCATTTCGAAAGGCACATCCGGTCCTGAGAGGAAAAGACTTTAACTTCAGCCACAATGGAACGGGTTATCCCGAGCTTTCGTTTCACGGGCTGCGTCCATGGGAGCTGGACGACCGGGCTCCCACATTGACTTTTGCATATCTGTACGCCGAAGACCGCGGCAAGTACGGAACCTTGGAAGACACCTTTATTTACATCATGGTCAATGCGCACTGGGAAGCACACACCTTCTGCCTTCCCGTAATACCCGCGGGGATGGCCTGGCACATCGCCTTCGACACAGAGCAGGGCATCTGCCTGCCGGATGACGGAATCCGGATTGATTTGTATGATTCCATACAGGTCAGGGAAAGAAGCATTCTGGTTCTGACAGGGAAACCTGTGTAGGCAGGAAAGGAAATCCCGGTCAGGGCAGCAGAATGTCTTTCACCAGACGATGAACGCCGTTTTCCGTCTCGTAAACCCGGACCTCGCAGTTATGGGGCTTCGGCCTCCATTTGATCCCGTTTGGACGGTCCTCCATATAACCGGAGAGCGCCCGCAGAATTCCGCCATGACAGGCTGCCAGAATATTCCGGCAGCCTGTCTTCTGTTCCAGTTCCTGCAAAAAAGCCCGGCTTCTTTCTGTCATGGATGCAATGGATTCGACGGAGGAAGGCGCCGGGAACACCTCCGGCAGCGCCCAGTACAGCGACATGGCCGGACCGAGAAGGTAATACTTTTTCAGTTCGTACCGTCCGAAATCCGTTTCGATAATACGCGCATCCCGGATGACAGATTCCGGAGATACGCCGCCTATAATAGATGCTGTTGTGACCGCCCGGTTCAGAGGACTTGCATAAACGGCGTCGAAGGTAAGAGAAGGTTCTTCTTTCAGGATCAGCTCACGCATGGCCTCGGCCTGCCGGATGCCGGTCTCGTTTAACGGCTCGTCGGTACGCCCCTGCATCAGTCTTTCTTTGTTAAGACGCGTCTGTCCGTGTCTTGTCAGCCATATTCTCATAACATCGGATCCTTTCAAGAAAACCTGTTTTGTCTGCCGGCAGGCCCTGTGCTGCGGCTGAGACAATCATAGCGCAGTTTTCATCCCGATGCAATCAGGATTCCCCAATAAACTATAGTCAGAAAATGGGATCTGAAGATCTGAACAGAAAAATAAGCGGACAAAAAGAGGCTGTGAAATAATCCGGACGGTATCCCGCAGGATTATTTCACAGCCCTTTCTGTATGGAATAATCAATCAGTTCATGCTATACTGCTCTCAGAGTGACACGGCAGCAGAGGATCACAGCAGTATGTATTTCAGAATGAAGATTACTGCAAGCACATACATGAGCGGAGAGATCTTTTTGCCCTTTCCTGCGCACAGATTCAGAACCACGTAAGAAATGATTCCGAAGGAGATGCCTTCCGAAATGGAATACAGGAAAGGCATGGCCATGATGGCGATAAAGGCAGGAATCGCTTCCAGAGCATCATTCCAGTTGAGCTTTGTCACCTGCTGCATCATCAGGAAGCCGACAACGATCAGTGCCGGAGCAGTCGCAAACGACGGGATCGCCAGGAAGATCGGCGAGAAGAACAGGGACAGAAGGAACAGAACGCCGGTCGTGATAGCGGTAAGTCCGGTACGGCCGCCTTCGGCGATTCCGGAAGAGGATTCGACGAAAGTGGTAACGGTGGAGGTGCCCAGGCATGCTCCGCACACGGTACCGACCGAGTCGGCAAGGAGTGCTCCACGGATTCCCGGAAGCTTTCCGTCCTTATCCAGCATGTTGGCTCTGGAGGCACATCCGATCAGGGTTCCCAGAGTATCGAACAGATCGACGAACAGGAACGCGAACATGACGACAAGGAAGTTTACGGAAAGGATTCCCTTAAAGTCCAGCTTGAAAAGCGTGGGTGCCAGGGAAGCCGGAGCCGAGACGACACCGGACGGGATCAGGCTGTAGAAGCCTGCTTCGGCATCCGGAACGTACAGACCGGTAAGCTGGCAGAGAATTCCGAGAAGCCAGGTCACGACGATGCCGATCAGCAGATTGCCTTTTACCTTGCGGATCACCAGGAAGGCCGTGATCAGAAGACCGATCAGAGCCAGCAGGACGGTGACGCCCTCCGTGTTGAACGTGCCGTTTTTGATGGCGTCGCTGAAGGAATACATGGATACCAATGTGGCGCTGTCCACTGCGATGTGGGCGTTCTGGAGTCCGATGAAGCAGATGAACAGGCCGATACCTACGGATACGCCTATTTTCAGTGTCGTGGGAATGGCGTTAAAGATCGCCTCCCGGACGTTGGTGAGCGACAGAATGATGAAAATGATGCCCTCCACAAAGACGGCCGTAAGTGCCAGCTGCCAGCTGTAGCCCATGCCCAGAACCACGGTGTACGAGAAATACGCGTTCAGTCCCATGCCGGCGGACAGGGCGAAGGGCAGGTTGGCAATGACGCCCATCAGCACGCAGGCGATGGCGGAGGCGAGGGCGGTCGCCGTAAATACGGCTCCGCTGTCCATGCCCGAGGCGGCCAGAATGCCCGGGTTTACGGCCAGAATATAGGCCATGGTCATAAAGGTGGTAAGGCCTGCGAGAATCTCGGTCCGCACGTCCGTACCGTGATTTTTCAGTTTGAAGAATTTTTCCATTATACTCTTTCCCCCTTTTTTATACTGCACAGATGCAGATCTTTCATCCGGATGTCTGAAGACATTCAGATACACGAGTATTTTATCACATATTTGAGAAGTTTCCAATACAGGAAGCGTAAAAGGAGGCACGCGGCATGTCAAAAAAACGACCATTGCCCGCCGAGGCTGTACTGATGGCAGTTTCCGTCGTAATATTCGGCGCATTTCTGGCGCTGGTTTTTTACTATTACGGAACCGCTCTCGGAGAAACGCAGGAAGAGATCAATGAGCTGAACCGCGAATACAGCCGGCATTATGAAATGATCGTGGGAAACAGCAATTCGGCATTGTGGGACGATGTCTATGAAAGGGCAAAGGAGGAAGCCGCTGAGAACGATGCGCTTCTTTCTTTTCGAAAGGCCGACTGGAACAGGGAATATGACAAAAATGATTATGTAGACATGTGCATTGCTTCCAGATCGGACGGGATCATTCTTGAATATAACGGAGAGGAGGGCCTGGCTGACAAGATCGACGAGGCGGCCGCGAAGGGCATCCCCGTGGTGACGATCCTGAATGATCCAAACAGGAGCGCCAGACAGTCCTATGTGGGCGTCAACGATTACCAGATGGGGCAGGCCTACGGATCGCAGGTCGCACAGCTGGTCGACGACTCGACGGAAAGCATTCTGATTCTTTCGAACAGGGAAAGAGAACTGGAAAAGAATCAGCTTTATGCCCAGATCTACAGCGCAGCCAGTGCCAAAGCAGGCAGCAGAGGCATTCAGGTCCGCGAACAGAACCTGATCAGCAAAAA
>CAMNNM010000139.1 GCA_946545425.1 uncultured Blautia sp.
ATCGCGTAGACCACTGCCAGTGAGCTGGACTCAGTCGCCGTGCAGATACCGGAAATGATGGATCCCATGATAATGACCGGAAGAAGCAGCGCCGGAAGCGTGCTTTTCAGCGCGCCGAGCACTTCCTTCAGGCTTGAACGCTTATCGCGGCACGGCATCTGATACTTGACCGCCATGAAATAACACAGGATCATATAAGTAATTCCAAGAATAACACCCGGAATTGCTCCCGCCAGGAACATCTTGCCGACGGAAACCGTGCCGATGGCTCCGGCGAAAATGATCATGATATTGGAAGGCGGAATGATGGGTCCTATGATGGCGCTGGCCGCCGTAACGGCAGCGGAAAAATCTCTTTCATATCCGGCCTCCGTCATCATCTGGATCTCGAGCGGTCCAAGGCTGGACGCGTCGGCGATGGCGGAACCCGAAAGGCCGGCGAACAACATGCTGGCCAGAATATTGACGTGTGCCAGACCGCCCTTGATATGTCCGACGATCTTTTCACAGAAATTCAGGATGGCACTGGTAATGCCGCCCTCCGACATCAGGTCGGTCGCCAGAATGAAAAGCAGGATGCACACATAGGTGTACGAATCGATGCCGCCGAACAGCTTCTGGGAGATCATGGACTGATCGCCGCCCAGGATCATAAAGGAGATGTTCGTCAGAGATCCCATGGCAAAGCCGACGGGTGTACCCATGAGCATGATCACAAGAAAGATCACCAGGATAAATACCATCATCATGACTCGTCACCTCCCGTTCTGCCGTGAAACAGACGCCTTCTGCCGCCGTAAAAGGGCTCCAGCTCGCCCGCAAAGACACCGACCATTTCCGTCACGATCTCATAGCAGGTCAGCACGCAGCCGAAAATGGGAGCCGAATACAGCCAGGGTCCCGGAATTCTCATAATGGGTGTTTTGTAGACCATACGGGTCTTTACCACAAAAAATCCATAATATACCGCGATCACAATGAATATGATGCACAGGATCCGGGTCAGTATATACAGCGCCATTTTCCCGTTCTTGCCAATACGCTCAAAAATCAGGTCCAGCTGTGCCATGGCACCTTCCCGGTATACGATCGGCAGGGCCACATAACAGAGCCAGATCATGGAATAGCGGGATATCTCGTCGGTTCCCGGGAAAGAGAATTTTGACACCTTCACGATGATATAACGGTTGATCACCTGCAGAAAGACAGACCCGGCGTTCAGTACGACGATAGCCACGATCAGAACACTCAGGATCCAGCAGATGATATCGGAGATCTTGTTCATTCCACGATACAGTGTTTTCATAACATACTCCCAGTCAGCTCCGGCGAGGCCGGCCATGACCGGTCATCTCCGATGTTGTCAGCTGTTCGTAAATCGGATAGGGGAATATTCCCCTATCCGATCCGGTTTCAGATATCATTCACATATAGTCTTCAAAGCTTCAGAATCATCCGCGGATTCCGGCAAGAACTTCGAGCAGCTGGTCTACCAGCTCGTCGCCGACCTGATCTCTCATGTACTCCTCGCAGACCGGGCCGTATGCGTCATGCCAGCCCTGAAGCTCTTCTTCGGTCGGGGTGTAAACGGTCATGCCGTTTTCTTCGAGCGTTGCAATTCCGCTTGCTTCCAGTTTGTTGGTGACTTCGCGGCACTTTGTCATGGCTTCCGCATTTGCAGCATCGATGACGGCCTTCTGCTCGTCGGAAAGGCTCTCATAGAACTTGTTGTTGATCATGTAGCTCATGACGGTCGGTGTATGGTTGTCCAGCACGTACCAGTCCTGAACCTCATAGGTCTTGTCGATGACGACGTTCTGGATGGGGTTTTCCTGTCCGTCGACAACGCCGTTCTGCATGGCAACGTACATGTCGGAAGAAGCCATGGGAACCGGGTTTGCGCCGATGGCCTTTACGATCTCGATATAGATGGCGCTTTCCGGAACACGGAAGGTAAGTCCGGCCGCGTCTTCCACGGATTTGATCTCATGGCCCTTGCAGGTAAAGCTTCTCATACCGGTGCAGGAATTTCCGAGGACCTTGATGCCTGTGATCTCTTTACTCTTTTCGAAGAGTTCCTTCGCCCAGTCGCTGTCGCAGACGGCATTGGTCTCTTCGATGCTGGAGAACAGTCCCGGCATGCCCAGGATCATGGTGTTGATGTCATAGCTGTTCAGCTGAGAAGAATTCTGAACGGTCATCTCTACAGTTCCGGCTGCAACGGCACCGACGGTATCCGCCTGATTTCCGAGAGCGCTGCCCTGATATACTTCCACTTTGATGGTGTCACTGTTTGCTTCACAGTACTCCTTGAAGGTTTCCGCATACATGACTTCGTCGTCCTGTTCGCGGTCAGGATTGCTGTGGGTGATTCCCAGCTTGATGGTGACGTTCTCATCAGCATGAACTGCGACGCATCCCGTCATTGCCAGCATGGTTCCGAGAATAATAGCCAGACCTCTCTTCTTCATTTGGATTCTCCTTTCATTCCTCACGGATTTTTTAAAGTGCTTTTTATATAAACAACAGAATTCGTTCCGGGGAGGATGCCGGCCGTGCCGGCGCACAGTCCGGGACCAAATCTGTCATTTACCTGAATTTTGCAAGCGTCTCGTCCCGGATGGTACGAAGAGCCGAACCGTAGTTGCCGAAATCATTGCCCATGATGACCATGTTCACGCCCTTGTCGATCAGCTTCTTTGCGTTCTCGTAGGTAGGCGGAACCGCCGGAGCCATGACGCCGATTCCCTTCGGGCGGGCCTTCGCGATGATATCCTTCATGGCGATGTCCGCCGGGCTGTCGTTCAGATCATAGAAAGAATTTCCGCCAGACTTGTTGTCACGGCAGTTCAGCGACATGGAGTAGTCGGCCGGACCAAAGTTGATGGCATCAATTCCGGGAACCGCAAGCATCTCGTCCAGCTGATCGGAAAATTCGAAATCCTCCGCCATGGGGATCACCAGCTCGGAACGGTTGGCCTCTTCGTAAAATTCCACGCCGTCCAGGTCGAAGCCGTACTGGGCTGCACGTACGTTGATGTCGTAGCCGCGGCGGCCAAGCGGCGGGAATTTGGATCCCTTCACGCAGATCTCCATTTCTTCGATCGTGCGCACATGGGGAATGATGACACCCTCGGCGCCCATTTCAAGGGCCTTGCGAAGCTCGATCATATCCGGTTTTGTCACCCGGACCAGGGGGCTTACGCCAACCGTACGGGCTGCCAGGATGGCTTCCCGAAGGCCTGTGGTCTCCCACGGGCAATGCTCCGCATCGATGAACGCGAAATCAAAGCCTGCGTACCCCAGCATTTCAATAAACTGCGGGCAGCCGGAATAGATCGTCACGCCGAAAACCGGCCTTTCTTTCATGATTTCTTTCAGATGATTTTCGTAGATCGGGTTTTTCATTTTCCTGTCTCCTCCTTACCATGCGGTCCATCCGCCGTCGATCACAAGGTTCGCTCCCGTCATAAAGGAAGAAGCCTTGGACGCCAGGAAGATCACCGCTCCGTTGTATTCGTCCTCGCGGGACATACGGCCCATGGGCATTCTTGCGGTAAAATTCTTGATAAAGGTCTCGTCCTGGGTGTCTCTCCACACGCCGGCCGGCGTCAGGGTATTGACGCGTATGCCTTTTTTGCCCCAGTAGGTGGCGCAGTATCTGGTCAGGTTATAAACGCCCGACTTGGCCGCGGAGTATGCCACGGGTTTGATGAACGGGATACCTGTCCGCTCTTCTTTATATGCGTAAATATCCTGGATCGGGGAAAGCATTCCGTAAATGGAGCCGATATTGATGATGGAACCCTCTTTCTTTGCGGCGACCATTCTGGCGCCCACAGCCTGCGTCATAAGGAAGGTTCCTACCAGGTTTACATCCACGACCTCACGGAAGACTTCCTCGGGGAATTTCTCGAAGGGTCCCGATACTTCCGGCGGCGCGCTGGGCTGGGTATCGATGCCGGCACAGTTTACCAGAACGTCGGGCGTTCCCCAGATGTTCTGCACCTCGTCAAGAGCTGCCTCGATGCTGGCCTTGTTGTTGATGTCGACCTGATACACCTTCAGTCTTTCGCGGTCGTATTCGGCTGCCGGGAAGATGCTCTCCACCCGCTCTTCGGACGGATGCGCCGAGAAAACTGCCACCTTAGCGTCTCTTTCAAATAAACCACGTGCCAGATTTTTTCCGATCTGTCCAAGACCGCCCGTTACGATGCATATCTTGTCAGATACATCAAACAATTCGTCTTTCACGGCTTTTTCTCCTTTACATGATAAAATGATTTCCTTTCAAGACAGATGGCCGTCACGTGGTATGACGTCCGCACGTCTTATCTGCAATATACCATGATTCGATTCTGGTGTCAATTGTGTGTTATGCCTTATATTTGCCAGATAATTTTGTGGCAAATTCACGATTGGTCTTTCATGTTCCGGGTTTTATCGAGTACTAATTGTGCATTATGCACTCTTCTTTTGTTTATATTTTTAATGAATTATCATTTTTCACTATATTGACTTTACATGGCCGCAGGGTTACAATGATTTATAATATAATTCAGCACCCCGGGCTTCAGGGTGCCGCACAATTACAAAATCATTTTAAAGCGGGTGTTTCCATGGCGGCGATACAGAAAAAATCCACTACACAACTGACAATCGAACATCTTCAGAAATATCTTAAAGATGATGCCGTCCAGGTGGGTGACCGTTTTCCGACGGAGCGAAAGCTTTGTACCGATCTCGGCATTGGCAGGGGCACCGTGCGCGAAGCGGTAAAGGTTCTGGTTTCCCAGGGATACCTTGTGATCAGGCCCGGCCTTGGCACATTTATCCAAAGCAAGACCCCCGTTCAGAAAGATCCCCTTACCGATTACTTTGTAAGCAACGAAGTCGCGCTGCAGGATCTGATCGTGGTCCGCTCTGCTCTGGAGCCGCTGGCCACAAAAATGGCTATCGAGAAATGCACCCCCGATCAGCTGGTCCTGCTGAAAAAAAATCTGGCCGCCTCCGAAAAAGCGGCAGCACAGCGGAATTCCGCCGATCTGGCAAAACTGGACGAGGAATTCCACCGGAGTATTTTTCTCATCGCCGGCAATACTCTGATGCTGGAGATCAACAGCATGATCAATACACATCTGGCCCAGTTCCGCCAGAACACGTTCAAGATCAAAAACAACGTCGACAACTTTATTCCCGCTCACGCCGCCATCATCCGGGCTTTCGAATCCGGCGACGCCCTGATGGGCGAAAAAAAGATGCGGCAGCACATGAAAAAGGTCGCAAAGGACCTGGAAACCAGCAAATATCATACTTAAACACAGCGCGGCAGAACCTGCGGCGGATTTGCACCGCAGGACTGCTGCGTTCTTTTTATGGAACATTCGGATTACGAAAAGAAAGGATTTTGAAAATGGATAACAAAAACCAGGACAGGCTGAAACGTATTTTCTCGGCGCTCGAACTTCCTATGAAACCGGACGAATCCATCGACTATGGTCTTCTTCCTTCCCTGATCGAGTATCAGCTTGGCATCGGCGTGGAAGGCTTTTATTGCATGGGTTCCTCCGGAGAGGCCCTTCTGATGAGTCTGGATGAAAGAAAGAAGGCCCTCGAAGTGATCCTGAAGGCCGTCGACGGGCGTGTTCCCGTCATCGCCCACGTGGGAACGGTCCGCACAGAGGATGTAAAGAATCTGGCGCGTCACGCTTCCGATGCCGGTGCCGACGCCATCTCCATGATCCCGCCCTACTATTACAAATTCAGCATGGACGAGATCATCGCCTATTATGAAGATGTGATCCGCGCCGTACCGGATATCGGTGTCATCGTCTATAATATTCCCCAGTTTACCGGCGTCGAATTCAACAAAGACAACGCCGGCCGCCTTCTGGCCAATGACAA
The DNA here is from genome assembly GCA_946545425.1 of uncultured Blautia sp. GTDB lineage: Bacteria > Bacillota > Clostridia > Lachnospirales > Lachnospiraceae > Blautia_A. The sequence continues at coordinate 5,905 of CAMNNM010000139.1, forward strand.
TGTGATCGGCGTCAAGCATACATCCAACAATCTGTATTCTCTCGAACGCATGAAGACCGCATATCCGGATCTTATTCTGTTCAACGGTTTTGACGAGCAGTTTCTGGCGTCGCTTTCCATGGGCGCCGAGGCTACCATCGGAACGACTGTAAATGTATTTGCTCCGCTTTTTCTCAAGATCCGGGAATGCTTTAAAAACGGAAAGATGGAGGAAGCCCTCACATATCAGCGCCAGCTGAATAAATATGTGGAAGAAATGTGCCGGGTCGGCATTTTCAGCGCGGTCAAATATATCCTGCAGAAACGCGGGATTGACGCCGGCGCCTGCCGCAGGCCCTTCCATCCGCTGACCGCAGAAGAACGCGCACGCATCGACGCAATGCTGTAACAATCCCGTAAAAAGACCGTAATGGGGTCTGACCCCATTACGGTCGGACAGTTCAGCTCGGATTATCCGAAAATGATGGCCGCCATGCTCATCACAA
>CAMNNM010000140.1 GCA_946545425.1 uncultured Blautia sp.
CTGACAGTAAAGGCTGCAGTATCCTCAACATAGAACACGCCGACGGAATCCTCCTGAATGTAGGTGAAGCTGTAGGGCGTGCCGGGAACAAGCGAGATGTCTTCGGCTGCGGGGGTCACGGAGCCGCCGCGGAACTGAAGAGCAAGCTTCTGATCCTGCGGATTGACAGTGATCATTTTGTAGTCCTCGGGGCCATCCTTGAAATCAAAGGCAAGTCCAAAGCATCCGTCTTCCTCGAAGCAGAAATCGCCGGTAAGCCGGAATTCGGCAGGAGTCGTACAAAGCTCACTGAAAACAATTTCTCCATCGGAGGAAAGATCAAGAGAGGTATCCTCTGGTATGATGGGAGCAGCTTCCTGATACAGATTCTCGATCGCATCGACAGGCTTCAGTACAAGACTGCCGTCCGGAAGCTGGGAAATCTGCTGTACAACCAGATTCCCGGCCCATTCATTTACCTTGCGGGTGTCACGTTCGGAGCCGGAACGTCTTGCCCAGCCGGCCATATAGGCGTTTGTTCCGTCTTCCACATGTTTGGCGGCGTAGAAAAGCGGACCGTCAAGCGGGCACGGCTCTGAGTAAGGGCCGTAAGGATCTGTGGAGGATGCATACCACAGAACGTCGTCCTGAGCGGAATAGGTCAGATACCAGGTATCGCCGATCCGGAAGGTATCGCTGCATTCCAGATTGTAGACCTTGCCGATGGGATCCGTAAAAATGATACCGTCGTAGGTGATCTCGGAAAGATCCTTGCTGACGGTATATTTCAGAATCCTTGCGACGCCGTCCTGTGAGGCCGTGACGGTAAAATGGAAACAGCCGGTTTCTTCGTCAAAATACCCTTGGGGATCACGGAAATCGCGCTTCTGATTCAGCGAGTCGTCCGGGGTGATTTCCCAGCCGGAAACCTTTTCGAACGAATAGAGGTCGGTTCCTTTGGCGAGCATGATGGTCTCGCCGTACTCAAACGCGTCAGAATCAGTGTGGCCGGTGTAGAAAAGGTAGTAGGTATCATCCACCTTAACAACGGAGCCGGTGCCGATCCATTCGTCCTGCGCAGGACCATCCTCCGACACCAGGATTGGATCGTCGTATTCGGTATAGGTGAGAAAATCGGTTGTGGTGGTCAGATAGATCGAATGACGATAGGAATCGCCGCCCTCCTTCAGATAATAAATATAGTAGACGCCGTCTTCGTAATACGGCATGCAGTCGCCGACAAAGGGCTGGATCACACCGTCTTTTTCCGGAAGGAAATAAATCTGGTCATCGGCAGCCGCTGCGGGTGCGGCGGTCAGAAGAAGGGACAACGAAAGAGCGGGGAGCCAGAAATGACGTTTTTTATTCACGGGAAACCTCCTTGCAGAAACAGAGAGACATTTACACCGAAAATTATACCAGAAACAGTGCATATGTCAATACGATGATGCATATGCACTATATGATTAAAGAAAATCCGGCCCAGTGGCCGGATTTCAACGAATGTAAAAGACTGCCGCACTAAGCACTTAGTGCGGCAGCCTCATCTTAATTATGCATTCACAGAGGAAGCTGCATCGCTCTCCATGTATTTCCGTACTTTATTCTTGATCTTCTCCACCGGGTTCAGCAGATGGCTCACCGAGAGGTCATGGTTCAGAGTATCGATGATCAAGGCGATATATTTGCTGAGATCCACGCTGATGTACCAGGGCTTTTCCAGAAGCTCGGGGCGCTGATAGATCAGGTTGGTGGTAAAGACCTTTTCGAACAGGCCCATTTCGAAGGCTTTGTCAAACTTCTCGAGACCGTCCGTAAAGTGGCCGAAGGTGGAACTTAAGAAAATCCTTCCGGCACCCCGCTCTTTTAAGTGGGTGGCAACCTCGATCATGGTGTCGCCGGAGGAGATCATGTCGTCCACGACCAGGATATCCTTCTGCTTCAGATCGGGACCAAGGAATTCATAGGCAGCCACCGGATGGCGCCCGCCTTTTAACTTGCGGGTGTAGTCGAGGCGCTTGTAGAACATGCCCATGCCTACGCCAAGAACGTTGGCAAGATAGATGGCGCGGTCCATGCTGCCCTCATCCGGGCTGACCACCATGAAATGGTCCTTGTGAATGGACAGGCCCGCCACATTGTTCAGAAGAGCCTTGATCAGCTGATAGGAGGGCTGAATGGTTTCGAAGCCGCTGAGCGGCGTTGCGTTCTGTATGCGGGAATCGTGAGCGTCGAAGGTGATGATGTTTTCGACACCCATGTTGATCAGCTCGTGAAGAGCGGTGGCACAGTCGAGGGATTCCCGGACGTCACGGATGATGATGCGGCTCTCGTACAGGTAGGGCATGATAACGTTCACGCGTCTGGCCTTGCCGCCGACTGCGGCGATGATACGCTTCAGATCCTGAAAATGATCGTCGGGGGACATGATGTTTCTGTTTTTGCCAAGCTGGTAGGTAAGACTGTAATTGCAGACGTCAACGAGGATATAAAGATCGTCTCCGCGGATGGAGCCGTCGATCTGTCCCTTGCCTTCACCCGACCCGAAACGGGGAGCCTGGCACTTGATCTGGAAGGTATCGCGGCTGTAGCCCTCGTAGGCGTGGCCGTACATTCTGGAAAAATCGCGTTCTTTGCGCCACTGGACGAGCCAGTCGTCCACCTTTTTTCCGAGGCCTGACGCTCCTTCCAGAGCGATAAGCCCGAGCCGGCCTGTCGGCAGCGTGTCAAATTCAAAATTTGCGTACATTCGCTGTGCCTCCTGAAAGTTTTTTCTGAATACGGATATCCTGACCTGTCAGTTTCAGCATGGTGTAGGAACTGGCAATCCTGGACATGGTCCTCTCGGAATAGGTGTCCGAAAAATCCTGCAGCGGAAGATTGGTGGAGATGATGGTCGACCGCCGGGAAAGAAGACGCTCGTTCAGGACCAGAAAGAGCTGTGAAGAAACGAAGCTGTTCGTGACTTCAGTTCCCAGATCGTCCAGGATCAGAAGGTCGCATTCCAGCAGGTCTTCATTTCCGGTATCCGTGCTGCCCGGCTGACTGAAGGTGCGGTCCGCCAGGAGCCTGAAAAAATCGTATGCGGTAAAATAGAAAACAGAATGAGAAGAAGCCAGAAGATCGTGGGCGATGCAGTGGGAGAGAAATGTCTTGCCTACGCCCGTGTCTCCGTAAATGAAAAGATTGTCGTCTTTCTTGTCGAAATCCCTGACAAAACGTTTTGCGGTGTCATATGCGGCGCGGGCGGTCTCCTTAGCAGTCAGGCCGGTAGCTTCGTTTTTTATTCTATCAGAATACCAGTCAAAAGAAAAGTGGTCAAAGTTTTCGAATTGCAAAATATTTTTCAGCGAAGGCTGGGAATAGAAGAGATCCATTTCCGCTTTTTTGAAGCAGGTGCATTTTCTGCCGTCCACATATCCGGTGTCGCCGCACAGTGGACAGGTATGAGGAAGCTTCAGATAATCGGCAGGATAGCCGTTTTTAACAAGGATAGCCTGCTGCTCTGTCTCGAGAGCTTTGATCCGGCTTTTAAGATCCGGCTCCCCGGCTGAGCCGTGAAAACCGGCCGCAGCGCCGGAGGCGGCAAAGGTGCTTGCAGAAAGTGCTGCGCGAACAGCATCGGCGCCGGAGCGGGCAATCTCTTCCTGAATCTGCCGGATCCTGGGAAAACGTTCAAAGACTTCGTCCCTGCGGTCGTCGAGGACACGCCGGTTTTCGCTCTGCCTTCGGCTGTATTCTCTCATGATGGTTTCGTATTGCGTGTTCTTAAGTGTCACCGTTTTCTCCCTGGACTGTCTGTCCGCTCAGAAGGCGTTTTTCGTATTCCTGAAAATCATACTGGCGCTGATGAAAATTGTTGAACCGGTTGCGGGAAGAGGCAGAGGGCTGCTTCTTTGGAGGGGCAGTCTCTTTCTTTGTGCTTCGGAAGGTCTCGTCGGCGTTCTGAATGTCGCCGAGGGTATGAACATTCTGCGCATGCCAGTCGGTCAGGATCCTGTCGGTATACTGAAAGCTTGGCTGTCCCGTTTTCAGGATCGTCCTGCTGCAGGCCTCGCGGATCAGCTCCAGGTCGAAGCCGTACTGATCCAGCCATCTGTCGATGTATGCGGTCTCGTCCTTCACCGGGCTGCGGCCGGTGATGCCAAGAAAGCGGAGCACCGAAAAGTATTCGCTTTTGAAAGCGGAAGACTGTTCTCTTGCCATAGCCACCGTAGTGATGCCGGCCTCATTCCAGGACAGCGCCACCTTTTCCATGTAGCGCAGGCTTTTGTGATTTTTGCTGACGCAGTACTCCACGAGGAATTCAATAAGATCCGGCGACATGGCGAGAGTATCATGAAAATACAGGATCTTCTGAACCTCGGACGGGGTCATGGGTTTGCCGAGCAGATGTTCGGCGGCGAACAGAAGCTGCCGCAGTTCTTCGGAATTCTGCGCGTCCTTGACGGCATCCGGTGAGGAAAAGCCGGCAGCGTCTGAAGAGGCGACACCGGATTTCTTCCCGGGGACCGGGGCGGAACGCGGGCCTGTCATCTCCGGTTCTTCTTCCGGTATTACGGAAGCTTTTTTCGGAAGCTCCAGAAGCGTGATGGATTCGAGTACCTTGCCGGGACCCATGGTGATGGTCACAAGCCCTTCCTTCTGCCAGTAGCGAAGCGCCCGGAGAATGTCTTTCTCGGTGCATTGAAGGCGGTCGGCCAGTTCTTCCATGGATATCCCGCTTTGCACGCCGGACAGAGCCCTGAGAAGAAAGATATAGATCTTTACAAATTCTCCGTTTGCCTGCGGCATATAGTCGTCTATAAAAGTATTGGAGAGCAGGGTGGCCTGCTCTTCCAGCTGTTTTGCGATTTTAATCATTTGTATGCCCTCGCTCTTTATCTGAAGTGCTGCGGCAAAGCGCCCGGGAGCTTCAGAGAGAAGAGGACTCTGAAGTTTACTGTCCCAGAAGGTGTTCGCCGATCATGACAACGTCGCCTGCCCCCATGGTGATCAGAAGGTCGCCGGGCGCCAGATGACTGAGGAGATAGTTTTCGATCTCGTCGAAGGTCGGGTAATACTCGCAGGGAGTTCCCAGCTCGGCGATTTTTTTCTGCAGATCTTCCGAGGAGATGCCGATGGTGTTCTGCTCACGGGCCGCATAGATGTCTGCCAGAACCACGTGGTCCGCCCGGGTAAGTGCCTCGGCGAACTCGGGCAGGAGCGCCTTGGTCCGGGTATAGGTGTGGGGCTGGAACACGCACCACAGAGTCTTATGGGGATAGTTCACCGCAGCAGAAAGCGTTGCAGCGATCTCTGTCGGATGATGAGCGTAGTCGTCGATGACGGTCACGCCGTTTGTTTCGCCCTTGTACTGGAAGCGGCGGTCTGTTCCCGAAAAGCTTCCGAGGCCTTTGACGATCGTTTCGACCGGGACGTTCAGCGCGCGGGCTGCAGCAATGGCGGCCAGAGCGTTGGATACATTGTGGATCCCCGGCACCTTCAGATAGAAGCTTCCGATCTTCCGGCCCTGATAACAGGCGGTAAAGGAAGGATGCCCGTATTTGTCCCAGGTAATATCCTTTGCAGTATAGTCGGCATTGCCTTCGAGCGAATAGGTGACAACGCTGCATTCGAGACCTTCGGCGGCTTTTTTGTATTCCGGCGTGTCGGCGTTGATGATCAGAGTGCCGTCCTTTTTGATGTTCTGCGCGAACTTATGGAAGGAACAGCGGATGTCGTCGATATCCTTGAAAAAGTCCAGATGATCTGCATCCATGTTCAGGATGATGCCGATCTTCGGGTAAAAGTTCAGAAAGCTGTTGGTATATTCGCAGGCTTCCGCGACGAAGATCTCGGAACCGCCTACACGGATGTTTCCGTGAATGGAGGGCAGGATGCCGCCGACCGTGATGGTGGGATCAAGATCCGCATCCATCATGATATGGCTGATCATGGAAGTCGTGGTGGTCTTTCCGTGGGTGCCGGCCACTGCGATGGAGGAATTGTAATTCTCCATGATCTGCCCCAGCAGTTCGGCCCTTGTCAGCATGGGCACGCCCATGGAAACGGCCTGCTTGTATTCCGGATTGTCCGGATGGATCGCAGCCGTGTAGACTACCACTTTGGTATCCGGAAGAATATTGGAGGCGCGCTGCCCGTAAAAGACTTTGATGCCCTTTTTTTCAAGCGCATCCGTCAGAGGGCTTTCCTTGGAATCGGATCCGGTGACCGTAAAGCCTTCTCCCAGAAGGATCTCGGCCAGGCCGCTCATACTGATGCCGCCGATGCCGATAAAGTGAATGGATACAGGACTGCTGAAATCTATCTGATACATGATATAAACTCCTTTGAATGGTTTATAGGGTATTATACATCCTTTTGAGGGAATTGGGAAGGGTGGGA
>CAMNNM010000141.1 GCA_946545425.1 uncultured Blautia sp.
AGATACAACAGCACCCCGAAACCTCCTGAAAAGAGGTACGGGGTGCTTTTTTCTTTATTCCGGAAGATTCAGCCGTTTCAGTCTGTTATAGGTCTTTTTAAACTGGTCGAGGTCATCATCCGGCAGATCCCGGAATACCTCCAGGATCGTCTTCAGAAGACGCGCCGCGGAAGGAAGATCCTTTTTCAGCTTCTTGTTGAGATAAGGGACCAGGGCTGAGAGCAGTTTTTGGGAGGTTGTGTCCTTAAGGCCGCGGGCCCTGCAGATCTTCCGGCGGGGGGCGGACAGGCTGTCCCATTCCTTTAGATCATAAATGAGAATGAGTACGTCGTAATCTCTTTCTGCTTCGTCCGGGAGCTTCTGCAGCAGTTCTTTTTCCCGGTCGGCCACGGTCAGCATATGGGCGTCGACGATTTTCTGAATAAATAAATTTCTGGCATAGGGCTGCTCTGCACTGCAGTATGCGTCAGCCAGGGAAGAGGCCGCTTTTGCCGCCTCTTTTTTTTCTGCCTTCTGCATGAGAGCGAGAAATCCGCCCAGGATATCATCCCGCTGCTTCAGAAGATAGTCATCGATCAGCTCCGGATTTTTGACCTCGGGGAAGCCGCTTATTCTTCTGGCCCGGTTCAGCTCTTCCATCACCTGTTCTGTGGAAATCTGCGACAAGGCGCCGGTCAGGCATAATCCGATACCGGTCATGCCTTCCGAAAATCTGCCTGGCCAGCAGCGCAGAATGCACCGGCAGGCGTTCAGAAGCGCAATGCACGAATCCGTATGAAAATCCGGCAGAACACCGCCTGTCTGCGTACAGGAAAGAATCTTTTCGATCTCGTCCGGAGACGTTTCGGGAAACCAGCCCAGTTCGGCCTCCAGGCGTTTCTGCGGGTGCAGAAGATCAGAGAGCGCTTTTTCGGCGTTTTCGGAATCCTCCAGCAGGATGGCCTGAGCGGCCTTTTCCTGCAGTACGGCATGGGAGTCCTCCAAAGAAGCATGCAGGATGAAAAAAGGATTATCGCGGAAAGGCATTGCTTCCATAGTCACTCCTCCCTTCCGTTGATCTGATCGATCGCCTTATCCAGTACCGAGGTGATCCAGGCTCCGTCGGGCTGCCCTATGAGCGGGTCGGCATTCTTCAGAATGTCTCCGGACGAGTATTGATAGACGGGCGTCGTCCCGTCTGATTTCTGCGAATCAAGAAGGGCCTGAGCCTGACTGATTTTCTGATCGATCAGACAAAGGCAGGCGGGATCGGTTCTGCTGCACAGGTAAATCTCGTCATGCCGTTCCAGGGTGACGTAATCGGCGACAATGTCTGAACCACTGTTTACCGCGAAATTGCCGCTTTTCATGGTGCCTTTTACTTTTCCGGAGGGCTGATAATAGGACCGGAGCAGCAATATGGCCGTACATTCCGAAAGCGACTGTGCCCGGAAACGGCTGTCGATGGAATAGGATATGGCAGGAAACAGCAGCGTTTTTTCCGTTTCGGAAGCCTCGCCGTTTTTTTCCTTAAGAGAATAAACACTGGAAAGCAGGTCTCCCGGATATATATTCTCGGGCATTCTGATCTGGTACGCGGCGAGAACCCTGGAAAGGTCGGGCTGTGCATCCGGAGATGCGGCGGAAAAATCTGCGTCGACTACAAGATCCTGGACGGGAACACCGCCGGAAAAGATCTCGTAGGGATTATATCCGTTTTCTACTGCTGCACGGGTGAAACGAAGCAGACTGTCCACGTCGTCGATCTGGATACCCAGAGAACGGACTGCTTCGGGATCCGGCTCTTCGAGGTTTTGGGCTGCCTGGATCAGATGATCCGCCCGTTTCTGATAAAGCTCTTTCAGACGGCTGTCTGCGGCCTCCTGGTCCTTAAGCTGCCGGACCACCTGTATCGCAAGGGAATATTCCGCCTTATCCGTAAGCATTGAAACCAGACTTAGCCGGGTATTTTCGGCTTCCTCGCTGCTGCCGGCCGATTCAAGATGCGAGGCAGCAGATGCGTATTCTTCTTTTTTTATCAGATCACGGGCAAATGCAAGGCTTGCTTTCTGGATGAGAGACTCCTCTTCTGCATCTTTGAAATAATTCAGAGCTGTTTTAAAATCGCCCGTATCCATTGCCTGTGTGCCGGCACGGATCCGCGCTTCATTCAGCTCTTCCTTATAATCGCCCTTTTTATAGAAATCGGTCTGTGCTTTTGCAGATTCTTCGTAGAGAGAAACTGCCTCCTGATAATCTCCGTTTTCGTATGCCCTGGATGCGCGGGAAGCAAGCATGCGGGGCTGCACTGTGTCGTGAATGCGGACGAAGGAACATACGATCAGTATAAAAGCGAACCATCCGGTGATCGTCACGGCCTTTGGATGTTCGAAACAGAAAACGATCCATTCCCGTCTGGAAAACAGGGACTGGAATTTTTCGTTCTGCTCTTTCCATGGACTTTGAAGGAACGCCTCGTGTCCGACGATCCTCCGGATACGATCCAGCTCTTTGGCAGCTTTGTCCAGTTCCGCCGTGCTCCGGGCAGAACGGACCTGTTTCAACAGGGTATCAAAATACGCCGAAGGGAAATTCAGACAATCCTTATTGCGCTGCCGGGAGTCTTCATAGTCTCCCAGCAGACGGAAATATTCCGCGATCCGTTCAAAGGAGGAAAGATCCATGCTTTCCTGCGCCATGCAGGCGCTTTGATAAAGGGGCTTTTTCCAGTCGTACATGGCAGAGTTCCTTATCGGTAACGATTTTTATTCCGTGTCTGTTCAGGTCGAAACGGATATGTTTACCGTTTGATCACGTTTACTTCTTCAAGCATCTTTTCCGCGTCGGTTCTTGCAGAACGTGAGCCGCTTGATTTCTCAAGCCGGAACAGCTCGTTTACGACGATACGAAGATCCTGGAAGCTGCCTTTTTTGATATCGGACAGTCCTTTTGCCTTAAGGCTTTCGAAACGCTTCGGATCGCTGAAGTCAGAAGGCCTCGCGATCTGGCTGTAAAAGATCTGTTCCACGAGCAGATCGGACCGCCACATGACATTGCTGGTAAGACTGTGGATCTCGGAGATTATGGTTTCGAAATCCGGGGAATTTTCGGAGATGGTCAGCTCGGCTGTCTCCTTCAGTGTTTTGAACCTCGCTTTTTCGGCGACCGTCGCCCTCTCTTCCCAGGACCGGAAGCTCAGGCAGGCCTTTTCAAGATCCAGCCGGCGGACGTCCCGCAGATGGCGTTTGCGGATCCGGGCCATTTCTCTTTTGACCTCCTGAAGATCGTTGTAAGCCGCCTGGATCTGTTCGGGATCTTCGCTCTTCTGCGCGGTCCTGCGGATGTTAAGCAGGGTCTTTCTGAGGCGGTACAGTCCGATGTCGGTGAAGGTCTCGGAAAATTCACCGCTTCGCTGAAGCAGGGTATTGGCTTCCTTCAAAAGAGAGACGGTGTCCAGAACGTCGGTCTGGCCTTCGCTTCTGCTGTAGAAGTTTTCTTTTTCGGTTTTCAGACTCACCGACGGAATTTCTACGCCCAGATGAAGATTTCCCGACTCGTTGACCGAGTAATGGCAGCGGATCTCGTCTCCCGTAGAAACAATGCCGGAAGGAATGGCGGTTCCGGGAATCCGGCAGGTGCCGATATAAAGGTTGTCTTCGATGGGATCCTCGATCTCGCCCTCCCAGAGGGTAAAGACAAGTGCCTCGTCACTGCCGGAAAGAAGTCTCTGACCGGCAAGGATGACGATCTCTCCCTCGAAGGGAAGCGGATCGTTCTGACGGATCAGGTAGACCGGAACCGGGTTTCCGGAGGCCTTGTCCAGCGCCTTCAGGGCAATGGAATGAGAAGCCGGGATCGACTGCACGGAGGCCAGGGTTCTTGTGATGGTGACGGTATCCTGTGCAAGTGAAATGGCAGATCCCGATGTATCGCTGACGGCAATGCCGAAGCGGTATGCGCCAGGTTCGCCCAACGGGACCCGGATCACGGTGTTTCCGCGGAAGGTTACGGTTTTGGAGAAAGCGGAAGCGTCCGGAACGGACCAGACCCGGGCGGTGTATTCGTTCTGATTGCCGGACAGAAATGCGATCTGCCCTTCTTCGCCGGCGGTCCTGGATTCGTAATGCAGACGCACCGCATCCGAAAGATTCTGCTTCTGATAGGAGGATTTCCGTTTATGAAGAACGTTGTCCCAGTCGATGGATTCGGCGTAGATCGCCGCGCCTTCGGCGACTGCCGTCATGGGATTGATCTCGGTGCCGGACGGGATCTGCAGTTTTTCGCAGACCAGGTCTCTCAGAGGCCGGTACATGGTGGGCCCGCCGGTAAAGATGATCTGAGAGATATCTGCAGCCTGGACGCCGGCCTGCTCCATGACGCCTTTCGTGACGGTGCTTGTGATTTCTGCAGTCTCTGAGACAAGGTCCGACAGATCTTTACGGTCCAGGAGGACATCCAGATACAGTTCGCTGCCCTGCAGGTCTGTGCAGCCGCATTCGTCTTCATCCATCTGAATAAAGGCGCTCTCGGACATGGAAAGCTCTTTTTTTGCCTGCTCGGCGGCAAGAATGGCTTTTCTCCGGAAGCCTTCGTATGTTTTTTCCTGATCGAAATCGTCGGAAAGCTCGAAATGTGCCATAAGCCAGGGGCGGATCTTGTTTTCGTAGATCCACAGATCCCAGTCTCTTCCGCCGCACATTTCCCGTCCGCCCTGAGCCAGCAGGCTTACCTGTCCGCCCTTGTATTCGGCGACGGAAATATCAAAGGTGCCGCCTCCCAGATCGTAAACAAGAAATCTTTTTTCTGCCCGGTCTTTTTTCAGAATGCTCATGACCGCGGCCACTGGCTCCTGAATGAGCGCAGCCTCTCCGATGCCGGCAAGATGCGCCGCCTCCAGCGTCGCGTCCTTTTTCATCTGATTGAAGGCAGCAGGTACCGTGATGACGGTCACGGTTTCGGGATCCTCCCGGATCTCTTCGGGAAGGTAGCTGTACAGATACCGCAGAAGCTCGGCGCTGCATTCCACCGGGGACTGCCCTTCGCCTTCGCTTTCACTGCCGAGCCGGAAAACCTTGTTCGTTCCCATGTACCGCTTGAACAGGGTGGCGGAATTATCCTGATTCCCTGCCGCCAGAGAAAGGGCTTTGCTTCCGTAAAAACGGTGGCCTCTCTTGTCCACATAGATGGCCGAGGGAGTCACGTCGGTCTGTTCGGGACTTTTGTATATTTTTGTTTCGGTACCGTCGTAGACGCAGATGGCGCTGTTGGTGGTACCGAGATCGATGCCGACATAATGCTTCATGGCGGATACCTCCGTGAGGGGAAAGACATTTATATAATATCTGTCTTCAATTTTACTGAAAGGTATCTTGGATGTCAATCAAAGCGCGCTTCGGCGGAGGCCGTTAAGGCCGGCCGGACTTGATGGATGGATGACGTATGAAGAGAAGTGCTTAGTCAGCCGAAATCCCCGGAGCAACAATTGTGGCTGATGACACAAACAACGGTTCAGCAGAAAGCCAGGCGGCATAACTTCACTGCTTTTCAAACAAGAACGCTCTCCACTTCCTGCCAGATGTGGAGAGCGTTCGCTTATCGTTATAGTGGCCGCGGCATGCAGCGATAATAAGTCTGACTGCATCGAGGTGATATATCAGACGGCTTTTCTCAGGATATTTTTGTTTCAGACCCAGCCCTTCTTTTTAAAATAAGCTTCCAGGGTTTCTATAATCACCTGATGATCTTCCCAGTCAGGTAACCCGGAAACACAAATACTGCCTATAACAGCACCCTCTTTCAGCCTTATTGGGAATCCTCCTCCACAAGCAGCATAAGTATCCCGCGGCATTCTTTTTTCTTCCTGGGTTTCTCCAGAGTCTTCCAGCTGTCCTGCAAAATGAAATGAACTGATGCCGAGCATCTCGACAGTATTTGCTTTAGCTCTTAACCAAAGTTCATTATTACGGTTCGTTCCATCCGGAAAGAATCGATATATTACGAGATGATTTAGCGTAATCTCTATCGCAACCGGACCGGAATGAGACAGACTTGTCTGATATAACATGTCTCCCAGATCCTTGGCGTCATTTTGTGAAAAACTGCAAAACTGGAATCTATTTTCCTGCTCCATGCAAAGTTTCATTTTCTCGTTCATATACGACTCCTTTCACAAAAGAACTTTTGTCATTTCTATCTTACCATAAACCTTATCTCATATCCACCCGGTACGAAACTGCCGATGATTGTACTGAGAATTATTTCTTGACTTTCCCGGTAATCTGCCCTAACATTGTACATAACATATCTGGGATTTTCTTCGCTTAGTCAAGCAACTTTTCCCCGTATGCATGTTTTGTCAATCTATAC
>CAMNNM010000142.1 GCA_946545425.1 uncultured Blautia sp.
GTCCTCGAATACGTCCTGCATACAGTTGGCAAGTGTCCTGAGGCTCACCTTGTCCATACGCTGCAGAAGCGGATCCGAAGTTTCCAGCGGTGTCACCTTTCTATAATCCGCCGAGGTCTCGGTCCTGCATTCCGCATGACGTACGATGAGCTTATATTTCACCGAGGTGTCCATGGTGGTGATCTTCAGATAACGGAACGCATGACGGCGGGGAATCTCGACCCTGGCCGGCAGAACGTCCACATGGATATATTCCTCCTGGATCCAGCTCTTGGAGATCCATCCGTCATAATCCTCGGAATTCTCCCACAGCTCCTTCATGGTCTCGGCAAACTTCAGCTTCAGATATGCGGGCGCATCCGGATGACTGCCGGAGTAGGTCAGCTCCAGTGTCAGATACCCTACCTGATGGTCGCCGAAATCAAGGCACAGATTCTCGCCCTTTCCCATGGCCAGGTGATGGACCTTGTGAAGCTCCACCTCTTCCGCCTGGGAGCTGTAGCGGTCCTTCAGCTGAAAACCGCCCACCGGCTCCACGATGGTGTGGTGCAGAATGGGATCCAGCTTTTCCGCTGTGTCCAGCAGCTTTGCATTGTTCAGAGGGTGAAAGCCCTCCACGATATGTATCAGCGCCATATGCGTTCCTCCTCTTTTGATCCTGTCAGAACGGGATCCTTTTTGCAATGACCCGGTATTTGCATCCTTCCGGCCCGGATCATTACATCTGCATTATATCCTAACATAAAGACAGCCAACATTCCACAAGGATGTTGACTGTCTTTTGCTCAAATATTGCTTTTTGATATAAGTCCGGAGCACCACTCCGGTGTGTATGCTCTTTTCGGTGTTACAGCGCCAGCTTCCGTGTCAGCATCCAGCCGTCCAGCCACAGGCACAGGGCAGCGACGACCGCTGTCAGGGCCGCGGCCCCGAGTGTCCTTGGCATATAGGCATTCGGAAGAGCATCCAGCAGATGGTTGCTTACCCAGGAATAGGCAAAGTTCAGTGCAAGGAAAATACCGAAGCTGATCAGTCCCTTTGCCGGAACGGCATGAAGGAAGGTATAGGTCAGCGTGATCGCCAGAAACGCGATTGCCACGGTGCTGATCCACAGGATCACCATAAGAACGACCGTCGAAACAATGGAGGCCGTGCTGATGTTCAGATCGGCAAATTCATTCAGGATCTGCTGGATCTGGTCCAGGAAATACTGAATGCTGTCATATTTGAGAAGGATCAGCATGATATCCAGAAACGCCACAAGCCCGAATACAAGCGCCGTAAGAATAATGGTAAGGATATTGTGGATGATCTTGGCGCCGAGGATCTCGTAAACACTGTGAGGCGTCATGAAAAGCATATATCCGCTTTTTTTGCTCAGATCCTGGTTATAATTGAGGATGGACTCCACCGACACGTACATAAAGCTGAAGATTGCCAGGAATGTGAGTCCGACGATAGCGTATCCCATGGGTTTATCCAGTTGTCCGTACAGACCGATCAGAAAGACCACTTCCAGCACTGCCAGAAGTCCCAGCATGATGAATTTTGAAAGTCTCTGACGGATCGTCTCGTATTTCATGATAGTCAACATAATATCTGCCTCTCTTTCCTTATGCGTAAAGTTTCTTGTACAGTTCGATCAGGGAACAGCCCTGGCTCTGACGGATCTCCTCGATCTCGCCGCTCAGGATCAGCCTTCCGTCCTTTAAGAAGATGCAGGTGTCCACGATCTTTTCCAGCTCCTCGATCAGGTGGCTCGATATGATCACCGCACAGTCGTCCGTCAGGCTCTCGATAATGGTCTTGACCACCGCGTCCCTGGCCAGAAGGTCGATGCCGTTAAAGGGCTCGTCCAGCAGATAGACCCTGGCCCTGCGGGACATGGTCACCGCGATCTTCAGCTTGGCCATCATGCCCGAGGAAAGGGACGTGACCTTCATTTTTTCGTCAAAGTTCAGCTCGGCGAGCAGTGTCCGGAACTTTTCCGTATCGAAGTCACTGAAAAAGTCGCGGTAATACCGCTCTACGTCGCGGATCTTCATATAAGGATAGAAAAAATCCTCCGTCGCCATATATACGGTATGGGCCTTGGTCTGCTTTCCCACCTTGACGCCGTCCAGGGTGATCTGGCCCTGATCGGGAACAATAAGCCCCGAAGCGATCTTCATCCAGGTGGACTTTCCGCTTCCGTTGGGACCCAGAAGTCCGTAAATATGTCCCGGCTTGATGGTAAAGGTCAGATCGTCGTCTGCCGCCTTTCCGCCATAACGTTTTGTCACATGTGTTGATTCAAGCATTTTCATATCCTCCTGCTTTTTAATTCTCCTGAAAGGCCAGAAGCTGTTCGATCATGGCCTGTTTGTCGTGGTATCCCAGATGTTTCATACCGGTTACAAAATTGGCGAGACATTCTTTTGCCATCCCGCTGCGGATCTGCTCGTAGACCGCCGGGTCTTCGGTGATAAAGGTTCCCAGTCCTCTGCGGGTAAAGCAGAGAGACATCTGCTCCATCTCGCGGTAGACCCGGCTGGCCGTGTTGGGGTTAATCGTGTAGGCAACCGCCAGATCCCTTACGGAAGGAAGCTTTTCCCCGGGAGGAAGCTCCCCTGCGACCATCCTTCTTTTGATATCCTCGATGACCTGCAAGTAGATCGGTTTGTTGGTTTCAAACTCCAAACGATCACTCCTCTCTACTAGTGTTCTATGTGCATAGTACACTAGTCTTCTATTCTTGTCAATCCCCTTTTTACGAAAGTTCAGATTCCAGATTTTCGCAATTTCCGTCAGAATCCCGAAACATTTTACGCAAAGAATTGTTAGTTGCGTCTATTTTATTTTTGCACCGCTATGCTATAATCAGGTGGAGTTAGTTATATCTAATGTCAGCAGGAGCGGGCATTTCTGCCGTTCCATCTACTTTAAGATCATATAAAGGAGACACTATGGCCAGTAAAGTTGTTCTGAAAAATGTTTCGAAAATCTACAAGACAGGCGAGAAGGAATTCAAAGCACTGGACAACGTAAATCTTGAAATCGAAGAAGGAAAATTCGTCGTCATCCTCGGACCCTCCGGTGCGGGCAAGTCGACCCTTCTGAACCTGATCGGCGGAATGGACGTGCCGTCCTCCGGCGAAGTCATCGTAAACGGGGAAAACATCACGACCTACAACGAAAACCAGCTCAGTGATTTCCGCGCCAGAAGCGTCGGCTTTATCTTCCAGTTCTACAACATCCTTCCCTCTCTCACCGTAAAGGAGAACGTCGACCTGATCCGTGAGATCGTCAAAAATCCCCGGAATTCCGAAGAAGCTCTGTCAGACGTAGGACTCTCCGAACATAAGAACAAATTCCCGAACCAGCTTTCCGGCGGCGAGCAGCAGCGTGTTTCCATAGCCCGGGCCATCGCCAAAAACCCGGCCCTGCTTCTCTGCGACGAGCCCACAGGCGCCCTGGATTCGCAGACCGGCGTCATGATCCTTAAGATCCTGCGCAAGCAGTGCTCCGCCGAACGCGGAAACGGCACGGTCATTATCGTGACCCACAATTCCCTCATCGCGGATATCGCCGACGTGGTGATCCGGGTCAAAAACGGCACCATCAAAAGCGTCACTTCCAATGACCATCCCATGGACATCGACGAAGTCCAGTGGTAAAGGGAGGAATCTGACATGCTCCGTAAAAAGACATTTCGGGATATCAAAGCAAATCTTGCCCAGTTTTTCACCATCTTTGCCATGGTCTTTCTGGCCTGCTTCGCCTATACCGGCGTCAATTCCTATTCGGACGGCATGAAGGTCACGGGAGACCGTATCTACCAGGAGGGAAATCTTCAGGACCTCTGGGTCTACGGAGAAAACTTTACCGATGAAGACCTTCAGGCCATCAAGGAAATTCCGGGGATAGCCGGCGCCGAACGGATGCTTACCCTTCCCGCAACCGGAGATATCACGGCAGACGGCGGGACCGTCACGGTTCCGATGGAGGTCACCTTCCTCGATGCGGATCTTACAGAAAAGAACATTTCCCGCATTACTCTGCGGGAAGGCGCAGAATATGACCCGGACGCGGACGGGCTCTGGATCAATTACAATTTTGCCCACGCCCGGGACCTTCACCCCGGAGATACCGTCACGCTGCATTATGAAACCTATTCCCTGGAAAAGGAGATTCTCGGCGTGATCTCTCTTCCGGATCATCTGTATACGGTCTCCGATGATTCCGTCATCTTTCAGAATCCGGAGGATTTCGGCTGGGTGCTTCTTTCCATGAAGCAGTTTCCGAAGGAGATTCTGGAAGCGCAGGCTTCCTCGGCTGCAGCCGTGACGAACCTGATTCAGCTGGTCAATCCGGATTTTGAATTCTCGCCTTCTTATTTCTATCCGCAGGTCATCGTGGACGTGGAAGGAGACGCGCCAAGTGCCTATGCCTCACAGAGCGAAAAAGATCCCTGGGATAAAAAACTTGACGAAATCAAAACAGCGCTGTACGAGGTGAAGGGCGTTTCCGCCGTCACCGGGCGTGATGTCTGGGGTTCCTGCATGACGCTGAAATCCGAATCCGAAGAGGGCGATACCTATTCCGGCCTGTTCTCTTCCCTGTTCGTTTTCATTGCCGCTCTCTCCGTCATCACCACCATGAACCGCTTCGTCAAAAAGCAGCGTGTCCAGATCGGCACGCTCAAGGCCCTCGGCTTCCGCAACCGCGCGATCAACCTGCACTATGTATCCTACGGATTCTTCGTCACCCTCCTGGCCGCTGCAGCCGGCACCGCCATGGGTGTGCTTCTCGGAAAGCCTTTCCTGAACATGGAGCTTTCGATGTTCGATCTTCCCGGCGCCCGCCTGGTGATCCGGCCCAAAAACTATATTCTTGCGGCTGCCATCGTCCTGGCGATCACCGTGGTGACGTATCTTTCCTGCAGAAAGATCCTGAAGGAATCTGCGGCACAGACGCTCCGGCTTGAGGTTCCCACCGTAAAGGTAAAGGCCGGATCCGGCAGAAGATCCGATGGACCTCTGTCCCGTCTTCCCTTCTCCACCAAATGGAATCTCCGGGACATGGCAAGAAGCAAGCCCCGCTGCATCATGGCCATCGTCGGCATCATGGGCAGCACCATGCTGATCGTTCTGGCCTTCGGCATGCAGGATTCCCTGCAGCATTATCTTTCGTGGGAATTTGATCATATTCAGAATTTCGAATACAAGATGACCCTGTCGAATGGAATTTCGGAGAATACGCTCAACGGACTAATGGACAGCTACGGTCCCGGCACCTCCCAGACCGCAGCCATCGAGTACATCGATTCGTCCGGAAAAACAGTCACCTCCGTTCTCACGGTCAATGATTCCGACGGACATCTGCGTGTCTCCGCTCATGACCGGACCACCTATGACATCAACGAAGGAATTCCCGGAAGCACGGACGGCAATGTTTCGGATGCCGGAGCTCTGTACATTACGGAAAAGCTATCCAAAATGTCCGGATTTAAGCTTGGCGACACAGTCCGCTGGCATGTCCTCAGCGAAGACGAATGGTACGAGACTCCTGTCGTTTCCGTCTGCAGGGATCCGCAGAGCCAGCAGTTTTGCATGACCCGGGCAGCCTTTGAAGGACTTGGAAGAAGCTATGCTCCCGATACGCTTTATACGGACGAAGACCTTTCTTCTCTGACTGATGCGGACACAGGCGGCGTCTCTGCCATCGTCTCCAACGCTTCGCTGCAGGAACAGATGAACAGCATGCTGAACATGATCAGTTCCATGATCCTTCTGTTCATCGCCGTCGCCGCCCTCCTCGGCTTTATCATCATCTACAACATGGGCATCCTGTCGCTCAGCGAAAAGATGTACCAGTTTGCCACTCTCAAGGTACTTGGATTCCGCTTCAGGAAGCTTTCCGCGATCTATATCGAGCAGAACTTCTGGATCACTGTCATTGGTACCCTTCTGGGTCTTCCTGCCGGCTTCGCCATGACGGACATATTCTTCAAGTACGCCATCGGCGACAACTACGACTTTTTTGCGGTTATTGACCCTTCGGCTTACCTTCTGGCTGTTTTCGGCACCATCGTGATCATGCTCTTCACCAGCGCCATCCTTTCGAGGCAGCTGAAAAAGATCGACATGGTGGCAAGTCTGAAGGCGAATGAGTGAGGATGGGGCTGAGCAGACTGCCCGCTTTTGGGGATTTCAGGAGCTTGAACATCTAAGAAATCAAGATATCAAATATTATATGTATGGTTTTCAACCCCAAATTTGCGCGAAT
>CAMNNM010000143.1 GCA_946545425.1 uncultured Blautia sp.
AACGCGCGACCTTGCCAAGGTCGAGACCGCGGGTTCGAGCCCCGTCTATCGCTCTCACAGAAACTCCGGAGAGATCCGGAGTTTTTTCTTTTCCCTCCGCATGTGGAATTGCCTTATCCTGTTACTTCTGGTATACTGAAAAGAGCGCATAAACGCTTTTGGTTTTGAAAAGAGGAAAGATATGGACGAGAATACTCTGGACGAAATGAATATGGATGGAACAGGCAACGAAAACCTGCCGGCCGTTTCAGATGTGACCGTGGAGCCATATGAAGAGAAACCGTTGTCCGGATTCCTTGAAGATACCAATACGCAGAATGGGACGACGGACAGGGAGGAAATTTCCGAAAACAATACGGATGGCGTGGAAAAGACGCCTGGCGACGGTGAAAGCCCGCAGGACGACGGCATAAGCCCGGCGGAAAACGACGGAAATCCCCGGGATGCGCAGGATGACGGCGGGAACGCTCCGGACAACGATGCACCCGCCGGGGAAGGCAGCGGAGACAATCCGGAAGGCCCCAAGGATGGTCCTGATTCGCCGGATGGTCCAAAAGATCCTGAGGAAAAAGAGATAAAGCCCCCTTCCAGACGGGTCCTGATTTTCATTGCCGTTCTCCTGGCACTGATCGCGGCAGCAGCAGTGGCCGTATCGCTGTTCGTCAAGGACAGAAACAAGCCTGCCGAGAGGGTGGAACAGTTTCTTGACTATGCCAGGGAGCTGGATTTCGAAGGCATGCAGTCCTGTCTGAAGAGCGGAGACGTTTCGGCTCTGGACGGAACGGACCTTATGGACGAGACGTATGACGGCTTTTTCCGGGAGATGAGCGAACAGCTTACCTATGATATTGTAAGAGTAAGGATCCATCATCAGGACGGGACGGCGCAGGTTACGGCGCATATCACCTATGTCGATGCATCTCAGGTCTACAAACAGACGGTCAGCGAATTCCTTTCCCGTATGGTCGACGCGACGCTCGACAATGCGGATACGTCTGCGCCGGATGAAGAGAACGAAGAGACGGCTGCAGCGGAAACGAAAAAAGGGGGACCGGCCGTACCGGATACGGAAAGCGAGGAGGTGCAGGAGACGCTCCTGCGCATGCTGACCGAAAAGGCAGAGGAAAACGATACTGTGTTTTCCGAAGTGGAGATCATGTATCCCATGATCCTGGAAAACGGAGAATGGAAGATCATAAGCCTTGATTCTGAGACCGTACGGGTGCTTGCAGGAAATTCATCCGGTATTGAAAACGAGATACGCGCCGCGGTGGCCGGAATCGATCCGGATTCACAGGCGGCGGCCGGGGATGAAGCCGTGGAACCGGCAGGATTTGAGATCACGACGGAAAACTATACGATCCGTCATACCGGACACGAGATCGGAGAGGACTTTGCCGGAAATCCGTGTCTTAAGCTGTTTTATGAGTACACCAATCATTCGGAATTTCCGTCGAGCCCGCTCAGGGACGTGAGCATACTTGTGTTCCAGCATGGCAAAAAATGCCCGGCTGCGATCCCGGCGGAAAACAGAAACGACATTGACAGCTTCTATGCCCAGGCAGAAGAAGGAGAAACCATTTCGGTGTGTCAGATCTTCAGTCTGTCCGATCTGTCGACTGTGATGATCCAGATCGACGGTGACGATCTGGTAAGCGACACACTGACGCTGAATCCTTCAGAGGAGGAAGAATGAGCAGGACTATCACAGATTTTGTTATTTCAGAAGTGGACGGGCTTCAGCTCTCGGTCCTGTGCGTTGTACCGGATACGGTCACGCTGGGAATCGTTCAGCTGGTACACGGGATGTGTGAATACAAGGAAAGATATCTGCCCTTTATGGAATTTCTGGCCGGCAACGGTTATGCGGCAATTATCCACGACCACAGAGGTCATGGTCAGAGCGTACGTACCAAAGACGATCTCGGATATATGTACGGCGCAGGAGCCGACGGACTCCTTCAGGATATTCTGACAGTCAACAAGTACGCGCATCAGGAATTCGGGCAGGATCTTCCATTCGTGCTTTTCGGCCACAGCATGGGGTCTCTGGCCGTACGGGCGTACGCGGCCATGCACGATCAGTCCTTTGACATACTGATCACCAGCGGAACGCCTGCGCCGAACGCGGGAGGGGCAGCCGTCGGAAAAGCACTGGCAAAGCTGGAAGGCAGACTCCGGGGCAGCAGACATAAGAGCACGCTTCTTGCCGGTGTCGCGCTGGGCGGATATTCCAGAAAATTCATCGGCGAAGGAAGTACGAGCGCCTGGATCAGCTCAGATCCCGAAGTGGTCCGCGCCTATGATGAGTCGGAATACTGCGGGTTCATTTTTACGGACGACGCATTTCTGACCCTTTTCCAGCTGATGAGCCGGGCTTACGACGAGAGAGCCTGGAGCTGTACGAACCCGGACCTGCCGATCCTGGTGATCAGCGGGGCGGAGGACCCCTGCATGGGAAACATGCGGCTGTTCTCACAGATCGTTAAGAGTCTGAGATACATCGGATACCGCGACGTGAGAGGCAAAATATATAAAGACATGCGGCATGAGATTCTGAACGAACGTGAAAAGGAACGGGTATACCGGGACATTCTTCGTTTTATCAGGTCAAAAACAAAAGAAAGATAATGGAGGCACGACGTCATGGAAAGAGCCAGTGGTGTGCTTCTTCCGATTTCCAGCATTCCGTCAAACTACGGAATCGGCTGTTTTTCGAAGGAAGCCTATGCATTTGTGGACCAGCTTGTAAGGGGAGGCCAGAAATACTGGCAGATTCTGCCCCTGGGCCCCACGGGATTCGGAGATTCACCCTATCAGTCCTTCTCTACATTTGCAGGAAACCCTTACTTTATCGACTTTGAAGTCTTTATCCGGGAAGGTCTCCTTGCGGAATGGGAATGCCATAACTGTGACTGGGGCGGATCGGAAAGCTACGTAGACTATGAAAAGATCTATCAGTCCCGTTTCAGAATCCTGAGACTTGCGTTCTCAAGATTTCATGGAGAGCAGGATCCCGAATACGTAAATTTCCTGGAAGCCAACAAGGAATGGCTCGAAGATTACAGTCTTTTCATGGCCATAAAAAATGACCAGGGAGGTATCTGCTGGACAGACTGGCCGAAGGAACTCAGAAACCGTGAGAGCCAGGCGCTCGAGGAAGTTCGTCAGAGACTGGATGAGGAAATCCGTTTCTATTATTTCCAGCAGTACTGGTTCTCGAAACAGTGGTGCTGGCTGAAGACCTATGCCAACAACTGTGGAATAAAGATCATCGGCGACGTTCCGATCTATCTGGCTCTCGACAGTGCAGATACCTGGGCAAGTCCGGAGCTGTTTCAGTTTGACGAGAACAGGATGCCGACAGCCGTGGCAGGATGTCCGCCCGATGCGTTTTCCGCCACCGGACAGCTTTGGGGAAATCCGGTTTACCGCTGGGATTATCATAAAGAAACAGGTTATCAGTGGTGGATCCGCCGGATGCGTCATTGCAAGGAGCTTTACGATGTAGTACGCATCGACCATTTCAGAGGCTTTGACGAGTATTATGCGATTCCTTATGGAAGCACCACGGCCGAGCATGGAAGATGGGAAAAGGGGCCGGGCCTTGAGCTGTTCCAGGTCCTGAAAGAAAATATTGAAGACTTTGAGGTTATTGCGGAGGATCTGGGTTATCTTACCGACTCGGTACTGAAGCTTGTGAAGGATACCGGCTTCCCCGGAATGAAGGTTCTCCAGTTTGCCTTCGACGCCAGCTGGAACAGTATCTATCTGCCTCATAAATATGACAAGAACAGTGTGGTCTATACCGGTACTCACGATAACGAGACTACCCTGGGCTGGCTTCAGAATCTTTCCGATTACGACAGAAAATTTGTCATGGCCTATACCGACAGCAAGGGGAAGAGCATGGAGGAATGCGTCTGGTCTCTGATCCGCGCTGCCATTGCGAGCGTTGCCGACCTTGCCATCATTCCTGTTCAGGATTATCTCTGCCGCGGAAACGAAGCGAGAATGAACGCTCCGTCAACCTTCGGCAATAACTGGAAATGGCGTATGATGAAGGGCGAGCTGACAGAGGAGACTCTGGGCAGAATGCGTGCCCTTGCACAGATTTACGGAAGACTTTAAGAGGTATGCCGGATATGGAAGAAAAAAAGAATCCGGAGGAAAAGAAAGGAACAGTTCTTCCGAAGCGAAGCTGCATCCTCTTTCTGATCGCCGGCGCTTATCTGATCTATACAGGATATACCCTGATTCAGGGAAAGCTGACGGGAAGCGAGGGCGCTTCAACTGTTACCGCCGTTTTCGGCGGGGGATTTATCGTGGCAGCGGTGGTCATGATCGTCATGGCACTGCGTTCTCTGTCTGTACTTAAAAAGCAGGAAGAAGAGGAAGAAAGACGGGAAGACAGCGCTGAGGAACTGCCGGAAGCTTCCGTAAGTCCGGATAATGCGGAAAATACGGATAATGCAGAGAATCCGGATAGTTCCGGAGATCCGGAAGGCTCTGACCTGACGGAAGAAGTCCGGGAGAATGAGGACGAAGGACAGGACGGAATCCGCAGCCGGAGAAGCATGTCCATCTCGGAAAGGGCAAGACTGGTAAAGAATCTGGGAGACGATTCCGGTTCCGAAGAAGAATAAACGAATGCGCGGGCAGGAGAAGCTGTTCTTTCCTGTCCGCGCATCTTAATCAGACGGGCCTTAACGGCGGCGCCTTTTTCCGGGAGGATGCATGGCTGACCAGCAGAAGGCCTGCACCAGCAGGATTCCGGCCAGTACGCCGATGCTGTCGATCCCCACGTCCTTGACGGAGGGACCGCGGTTTGCCACAAAGGACTGATGGTATTCGTCCAGTCCGGCAAATCCGACACATATGATACCTGCAAGCAAAAGAAGCCAGATACCACGTACGCCGTAAACATAGAGCGGAAATGATACACAAAGGGCCAGAAGAAAATATTCGGTCATATGTGCGCCCTTCCTCACATAGTAATGGATGGCGTGGGCTTCGGCAGCAAGCTGGTCTTCGCTTTTCTGTGTATTCAGAATGCGGTCTTTTGCCTCTACGATCTCGTAACTGACGCGGTAACTGAGAGCCCCGGAATTTTCTCCGCTCTGGGCGGAAAAGAGGTAGATTGCCGCCATCATGGCGATCGCAGGTACAAAAGACAAAGGTTTGAGTAGTTGAATCAATACTTTCATGGGAGTTACTATAACACCAGGAAATCGAAAAGTAAAGGAGAAACCGCGAATGAGCAGGGCCGATGAGATATTTATCAGCATGTGCAGAGACATCATTGACAACGGGACCAGTACGGAAGGTGAAAAGGTCCGCCCTGTATGGGAGGACGGAACGCCGGCCTATACCATCAAACGCTTCGGTGTCGTTAACCGGTATGACCTAAGGGAAGAGTTTCCCGCGCTTACCCTCAGAAGGACAGCCCTGAAAAGCGCCATGGACGAGATTCTGTGGATCTGGCAGAAAAAGTCCAATAACGTACATGACTTAAACAGCCATATCTGGGACAGCTGGGCCGACGAGAACGGTTCCATAGGAAAAGCCTACGGTTACCAGATGCAGGTGAAGCATAAATACCGCGAAGGGGAGATGGACCAGGTGGACCGGGTGCTTTTCGATCTGAAAAACAATCCCTACAGCAGAAGGATCATGACCAATCTTTATGTGCACCAGGATCTTCATGAGATGAATCTGTATCCCTGCGCCTATTCCATGACTTTTAATGTCACAAAAGAACCGGACAAGGAAAAACTGGTGTTGAATGCCGTCCTGAACCAGAGATCCCAGGACGTGCTCACGGCCAACAACTGGAATGTCTGCCAGTACGCGATCCTTCTGATGATGATTGCCCAGGTATGCGATATGGAGGCAGGAGAACTGCTTCATGTGATCGCAGATTGCCACATCTATGACAGGCACATCCCGCTGATCGAAGAGCTGATTTCAAGAAAGCCATATCCGGCGCCAAAGGTTCGCCTGAACCCGGAGGTACATGATTTTTATTCCTTCACGACCGACGACCTGATCGTGGAAGATTATCAGGTCTGGCCGCAGATCAAGAATATTCCGGTAGCGGTGTAAACAAGCAGATCGGTCAACGATATACCGGGGGCGGAAACGAAACGGATTGATTTTCAATCTATGAGAACTCTGCAACAAGGGAGACATCAATG
>CAMNNM010000144.1 GCA_946545425.1 uncultured Blautia sp.
CTTCCTCTTCGGCTTTTCCAAGCATTCCAGACACTTTGTCTTTCAGTTCTCCGGCCTTTTCTGCGATCTTTTCGTCAAGGTCGGTCTTATCCAGAAGATCCTTTGCCTTGTCTTTCAGTTCTCCGGCTTTTTCAATGATCTTCTCATCGATATCGGTTTTGTCCAGTATTTCCTGTGCTTTTTCCTTGATTCCATCAAACAGACCCATTTTAAAATCTCCTTTCATTAAAATGTCAGTGCCGAATTGCTTCCAGTCTTTTTTATTATATCATAATCCACAAAAATATAGTAAAAAACCGAGACATTTTTGAAAAAATTTCTTTTGACGGCACAAACACACCCCATGGAATGCAACCGCACTCCATGGGGTGTTTTGATGATTTCTGATCATTCCGCTTTCAAATGCACGATCATTGTATCCGTATAATACAGGTTATACCCTGTCTCATCCGGGATCAGGCTGAGCGGCTCTCTGCCAAAGTAATCGATCAATATCCGGTCTACATCCACGTTCCATGCAAGACCCGGAAGCTTCACTCCTGCAATTGTCACATCGGCTTTCCCGTCATCACCAAATATAACGGAATACTCTCCTCCGAGATCAGCAGGATTTACCTCAACTGTTCCTACCTTCGCTCCGTCACATACATACCGCATGCCGGCAACTGGAGTAGGATCCATGGGCTCCGGTACCTCTGTAGGCTCCGGTGCAGGTGCCTCGGTCGGTTCCGGCGCAGGCGTCTCTGTCGGCTCGGGCGCCTCAGTAGGTTCAGGCTCCGGTGTCGCCGTGGGCTCGGGCGCCTCAGTAGGTTCCGGCGTAGGCTCAGGCGTCGGCGTTGCTGTAGGTACCGGTGTAGGTTCCGGCTCGGGTTCAAAAGAAGCAGTCACTTCCGCATCCGCGAACTGTCCTTTCCAGAAATCCAGAGTATCCTGTCCGGCAGATACCGGCACTTCGATCTTTTTGATGCTGCAGCCGGCGAAAGCATTTTCGCCGATCTCAACGCTCTGGGTTCCTTTTGCCGTCAGGGCTGTCAGCCAGCCGCTGTCAAATGCTTCCGTTCCGATGGAGACCAGCTTCTCCGGAATCACAAGCCTGTCGGCGCGGGTATTGGTGAAGCACTCGGCACCGATGGTCTCAAGCGTATCCGGAAGATCGATGGTACCGCGCAGACCTGAGCAGTAAAATGCCTCGTCGCCCAGAGTCACAAGGCCGGCAGGCCAGTCAAAGGTTTCGCCGCCATAGGCATACGAGAATGCAGCCGTACCGATGCCCGTCACGCTGTCCGGGCAGTCCACCCAGATCAGATAATCGTCATAACGGAAGCAGCTGTCGCCGATGGTCTCAAGACCTTCCGGAAGAATGACTTTTGTCAGTCTTTCCTTGTCGCTGAAGGCATAGGTTCCAAGACTTTTTACCGGCACACCCTGAATGCTTTCCGGAACCTTAACGACATAATCATTTCCACGGTATTCCTGAATCGTTCCGGTGTCAGGATCAAATATGTAGTCATCTTCCGAGACAGGGATCTCGAACTGAATGGCAGATGCCCCGCTGCTCTCGATGGACGCTCCCTCCGGCAGCACAGCCTTGTATGCTTCCAGCTGATCCTCGGGAACCTTGAACACACAGTCCGGTGCAAGATCCCGGAAGCATCCTCTGTGAATGATCGGTGCCGGACCTTCAAACGCCACTGTCTTAAGCGCAGGAAGCGATGCAAAGGAATCCGCTCCGATGAAGACCACCCCGGCAGGGATCGTGATCTCAGTCAGCATCGGGCAGTTGTAAAAGTTCTCGTCCCGGATGGACTGAAGTGTTTCCGGAAGCTGTATGGAGGTCATCTCCGGAGCATCGGTGATGCTTTCTTCATCGATGCAGCAGATTCCTTCCGGAACTGCCAGATCACCGCCCTCTCCCGAGTAGACGATGAGAAGCGTAGGATCTTCTTCTGAAGTCCCGAATGCATTGGATGACGGCACGGCCGGCTCTGATGCCGGCTCCGGCGCCGCTTCGACCGGCTGTGCCTCGGGCTCCGGCGCCTCCGTCACTATGGCTTCGGGTTCCGGAATTTCCGTCACGGGGCCCGTGTATACGTAATTTCTGTTGGCTGACAACAGCAGAAGAGGCAATATCATAAACAATGGCTTCATAAACTGTCTCACACCCCTTTCCGTTCAGGTCCGGCGTTCGCCGTCCGGAAGCAGCTGATTAATTTGCTGTAAGATCAATGATTCTGCTGCGCAGCGTTTCCGCCAGAACTTCCGACGTGATATCGGAGCGTTCCGGATACAGAAGATCGAGCAGTTCCGTCCGGGCCCCGTACCACTTTTCAAAGGATTCGTTCTCGGCCTCATATAGTTTTGCGGCTTCTTCGTCCGCCGGATCCTGCAGTACGCTCTGAAGGGTCGTCAGCTCCATCTGCCAGAGCCACTGTGCCTGATGCCATGCCTCGGTAAGCTCGGCTGCGTCTTCAGCCTTGTCCGTCAGCATGACGATCACATCCTCGACATCCTTGTATTCTTCGCTGAGCGTTTCCTGAATAAGAAGTCCTGTTTCGTCCTCGGCTTCTGCCCTCTGGCAGGTTTCCGGAAGCGTTTCAAGATCCGGAAGCCGGCTGTAGCTGCCGGTGATCCGGCTGTCCAGACGGGATTCCGGAGCGGTATGCAGCTCATAGCACATTTCTGTGCACTTCTTCATCAGAAGTTCCGCGATTCTGTATTCAGCCGTGTAAGGATCCCCGGGATCCTGTTTCCTGAGAAGTTCCTTGTACTCTGCCAGGTGTGCGTAGAACATGGCCTTTTCGTTCACGATGACGGGGAGGTCCTCCGCTTTCGACCTTGCGATCAGTTCGTCATATTCCGCGTTTACGGCGTCCGTCCAGAGTGCAGACAGCTGCCCCATGGCCTGTGTCAGCTCTTCCGGAGTCTTTGCGGACTGTACCAGTGCCTTCGACTGATCCTGCAGAGCCTTGTGCTCCGCACAGATTTCCACATGAAGCTGTTTCTGGCCTTCGCCAAGTCCTGTCAGGATCCATTTGCAGTAATCCGCCGCAGGCTGCGGTTCGGGCGTCGGTTCCGGTGTGGGCTCCGGCTCTTCGATCTTGACCGGCGGCCTGTAAGTCGGAACGATGACGGTATTGGATTCGGCTTCGTATTTCTCGTTGCCCCACATCCATTCAATGGAGGCGGTATTTTCCACATAGCCGACAATATCCACGTCTTCGGCGGTCACCTCGTGGCTGAAATACACGGTCTCGGACGAGGATGCCTTGAGCGGAACGATCATGTCCACCACCATGTCTTCATTGCTGCCCTTCAGCGGATCGTAGACGATCACTTCACCGATGTCCTGGCCGCTCTCATTGGTGACCGTAATGGCGTAATCGATGAACTCGCCCTCGGTATATCCTTCGGAATAATACTTGGGAGTGCTGATGACTTCCTTCTTGACCGTCAGTTCCGGCGGACCGGCCGGTTCCCCGTTCACCTTGTATGCAAACCACCAGGTCACTTCGCAGTCCGGGTACGGAGTCTTGGTTCCCGGCTCCAGGGCCGTCGCGTAGAAGGTGGCGACAATGTCCTGGTTGGGGTTCGACGGATCAAGGTTGCTGCTGTACATGTCAAGCTTCGTATAGAAGCCTGCGCTTTCTTCCGGCATCAGAATGAGTTCAGGACTGAACGTCAGATTGGTGACCGGCACCGTGTCATCGGGATACATATACACCATCAGCTCGTCGATCTCTATGGGAACATTTCCTGTATTTTCGATTATGCCATAATACGTTGCGGTTCCCAGATATCCGCTGCTGTCTCCCGGCAGAGACAATTCTCCCGGCGCTGAGTTTTCGACCATGATCAGACTCATGCCCGGAAGAGCCGGCTCTTCGCCTCCTTCCATTGCGATCTTGATCTGGTAGGCATAGAAGCCCTTCGTGTCGGTTTCCTTGTCAGATGCGTACAGCCAGAAGTTCCTGTGGACCACTTTATTGTCGACGTCTTCCTGCCGCACCACAATATTATAAGTGAATTTGAACGAGTCTCCCTGTGCAAAATGATCGAAGTATTCGGCCGGAATGGTGTAATTGTCCTTATCGGTAGGATCTACCGACGTACCTGCCACGCTGACCTCAAGATACTTGAGCTTCATGTCACAGTTTCCGTTGTTGATGACCGTGCATTCCACCGGAATCTCGTCTCCCGGATTGGCCTTCAGGCCTGATGTATCCTCGGGAATTACGATAATACCGGGGGATTCATTTATTTTTCTTGCGATCGTGATGTCCAGATGGTCTCCTGCATATTCGCCGGTATACTGATCATGGACGATCGCGTCGACCTGTCCTTTCAGGAACATATTGTCGAGATCGGCGTCATCCACCTTCAGTCTCAGGGTAAAATTATTTGTCTTATGCGGCTCCAGCGGCTGATCCATCCAGGATTCATAGACGATTTCATCCTCCATGTCGCATGTGAGATTGGCAAGTATCTTCGGCTCATCCGAATCGTTGACCAGCGCTGCCGGAACTTCCACAGTGCCGCCTTTTCCAAAGCTTTCCACCGCAGGTCCCAGATATTCCAGATGAACTGCCAGAGAAGATTCCCCTCCGCCGCCGATGCCGCCGGATTCAGGTGAACCTTCCGCAGGTTCTGCTTCTCCCGGCGTCCCGGGGGATTCCGCAGTATCCGTATTCTCTGTATTCTCCGGTTCTTCCGCTGCGGCATCCGGTGCCTGGGGCGCAGCCTGCATAGTCGAAAATCCAAGATCGTAGGTGTTGGAAAACGCAGGCGTTCCGTCATCCAGTTCGCCGGCCAGATACCAGTGAAGTGCTTCCCCGCCGGCAACGACGTCCAGATCCGTCACCGTGTATTTGAACAATGTGGTGAAGGTCTCGCCGGGAGCAATGTTCGTATTTTTTTCGCTCTGCGGAGAAGTCCAGCCGGAGGGCTCGCCCATCTCTTCCACATTCTCGGATACGAACACATCCCAGTTTTTGATCACATGACCGGTATAGTTCGCGAACACCAGTTCAAAGGTCAGCTCCTCGCCGCCGGGATAGGCGTCTTTCACCGGTGAAATCTGGTGGAGCGAAAGAACAATGGCTCCGTTGCTGCCGGGCGTTTCCGGCATATTGTAAAGAGCATTCTGAACTCCCGGCCAGGCGATGCCGTCCTGAGTAACTCCAAGGAAGCTCTCGAAAGCCGATACGGCCATTTCGGTATTTCCGCCAAAGGCGCCGTCAGCCGTCCCGCAGTTGTAGCCTGCCGCGTTCAGGGAGTTCTGCAGCTTTTCGACCGCCCCGCCCCTGTCGCCTCTTCTCAGAATGCCAAGAGGGATCAGGTCTTCGGTCTGTATCTGTCCGCACATGGAGCAGGTACCTTCCCTGCGGCCGTAGGAGAACGGCGTCATAGGCACCGTAATGCTCCAGTTTTCCACGTTATGCGGAAGCCGGGCGATTGTCTGCCGTTCCACATACCCGCAGACCGTACAGGTGCGCCGGCTGGTCCCGTCGATCTGGCAGGTCGGCTCCAGCTCGACGATGGCCGTATCGAACACATGCGGAATCTTTGCGATCGTTTCCATCTGAATATAGCCGCAGACGGTACACGTTCTTCTTCTCCGGCCTTCCTTTGTACAGGTAGGAAGCTCGAGGGTCTCCCATGCGCCATAGGTGTGTCCCTTTGCTGGGATCTCCCGGGTCTCTTCCTCCCCGCACTCATTGCAGGTACGGACTTCCTGTCCGGAATGCGTACAGTCGGCCTTCAGGACCGTGGTCCAGCTTCCGAAATCATGCCCTGTCGCCGGAATCCTCTGGTGCTGTTCATATCCGCAGAAATAGCATCTGCGCACCATGTCGCCGTCCCAGGTGCAGGTGGCGTCCATGAAAACCTCCCAGTCCAGAAAATAGTGCCGGTAGTTGTCCCGGTCGCTGGGACAGTAGGTATCGGTGGGCACCCAGTCTTGTTCGGCTCTCACCGTCGCCGGAGCTGCCGCCGGCAGAATGCCGGTCAGCATCAGAAACGCCAGCAGGATCGCCGCTCCCTTTCTGATCTTCATCTCTCTTCCTCCTTCCGCATCACACATATGGCTTTACAGTCATTCTTCTGTACTATGAACGGCTGTTTTCGATGACGTTCATTATACAAAATATATCTTATCAGACAAACCATGA
>CAMNNM010000145.1 GCA_946545425.1 uncultured Blautia sp.
ACCTTGCTGACAATGACAGCACCTTCAAGGCCTGCATTGGCTGCGATGTGATACAGCGGAGACTCAAGAGCCTTCAGGATGATGCAGGCACCGGTCTTCTCGTCGCCTTCCAGTTCGGCTGCAAGCTTGGCAACATCTTTTGCTGCATGGATATATGCAGAACCGCCGCCGGCGATGACACCTTCCTCAACAGCTGCCTTGGTAGCTGCAAGAGCGTCTTCCATACGAAGCTTGGCTTCCTTCATCTCGGTCTCGGTAGCTGCACCAACGCGGATAACGGCTACGCCGCCTGCCAGCTTGGCAAGTCTTTCCTGAAGCTTTTCTCTGTCGAAATCAGACTTGGTCTCTTCGATCTGCATTCTGATCTGAGCGACACGGTCTGCGATTTCCTTCTTGTCGCCAAGTCCGTCGACGATAACGGTGTTCTCTTTGCCGACCTTGACGGATTTTGCACGGCCCAGCTGATCCATCTTGGCGTCTTTCAGTTCAAGTCCGAGTTCTTCAGAGATGACCTGGCCGCCTGTCAGGATAGCGATATCCTTGAGCATTTCTTTTCTTCTGTCGCCATAGCCCGGAGCCTTGACTGCAACTACCTGGAAGGTTCCTCTCAGCTTGTTGACGATCAGAGTGGTAAGAGCTTCGCCCTCAACGTCTTCTGCGATGATGAGGAGCTTTGCGCCGGACTGTACGACCTGCTCGAGCAGCGGAAGGATCTCCTGAATGTTGCTGATCTTCTTGTCGGTGATCAGGATGTACGGATCGTCCAGGTTTGCTTCCATCTTTTCCATATCGGTTGCCATGTAAGCGGAAACATAACCACGATCGAACTGCATACCTTCTACCAGGTCAAGCTCGGTGTGCATGGTCTTGGATTCCTCAACGGTGATAACGCCGTCCTTGGAGACCTTTTCCATAGCGTCTGCAACCAGCTCGCCTACCTGATCGTCGCTTGCGGAGATTGCCGCGACATTGGCAATCTGCTTCTTGCCGCTTACCTTCTTGCTCATGCCCTTGATGGACTCAACGGCAACGTCGGTAGCCTTCTTCATACCCTTGCGAAGGATCATCGGGTTTGCGCCTGCTGCAAGGTTTCTGAGGCCTTCCTGTACCATGGCCTGTGCCAGGACCGTTGCGGTCGTGGTGCCGTCACCAGCTACGTCATTGGTCTTGGAAGCAACTTCCTTGATCAGCTGTGCACCCATATTTTCGAATCCGTCCGGAAGCTCGATCTCTTTTGCGATGGTAACACCGTCGTTGGTGATCAGCGGAGCGCCGAAAGATTTGTCCAGAACTACGTTTCTTCCCTTCGGTCCAAGGGTTACTCTGACGGTATCAGCCAATGCGTCGACACCTCTCTGAAGTGCTTCTCTGGCTTCTGCGCCGTATTTGATTTCTTTTGCCATATTCTCAATCCTCCATTGATCTTCTATATTGATAATCCGTCAGGCAGCTGTTACTCGACGACTGCCAGGATGTCTGACTGCTTTACAATGATGTATTCATCTTCGCCAAGCTTGACTTCGGTCCCTGCATATTTGGAATAGATAACCTTGTCGCCGGTCTTGACTTCCATCTTGATCTCTTTACCATCGACTACTCCGCCGGGGCCAACTGCGATTACTTCGGCCTGCTGCGGTTTTTCCTTTGCCTGACCCGGAAGAACGATACCTGATTTTGTAGTCTCTTCTGCTTCAAGCTGTTTTAATACAACTCTGTCTCCTAATGGAACCAACTTCATAATATAAGATCCTCCTTATGAAACCATACTCGATATGGTGTTTGCTAGCACTCATTTAATACGAGTGCTAATCACTGTTGATATATTATGAAATTCACCCTTTTTATGCAACCTCATCAATCGTCATAAAACCATTATATTTATTCTGTTATCGCTATTTTTCTCTTTATATCTCTTGTTTTCTCATGTTTTTGAATAGTTCGTGTCGCGCAAAAAAAGATCTTTTACGGGGCGTCCCGTAAAAGATCCTCTTCTTATATCTTTTATGGCTCATTGCTTGCTTCTTTGTGCCTTGATTTCTTCAAGTTCATCAAAGATCACGTCATTGAGGACCTTGATATAGGTTCCTTTCATACCGGATGATCTTGACTCGATTACCCCGGCGCTCTCGAATTTTCGAAGCGCGTTGACAATGACCGACCGGGTGATTCCCACGCGGTCCGCGATCTTGCTGGCTACCAGAATGCCCTCTGAGCCGTCCAGCTCGTCAAAGATATGAATGATTGCTTCCAGCTCTGAGAATGAAAGCGTATTAAAGGCCGACTTCACGACCTGCTGCTTGCGGTCTTCCTCCGCATTTTCTTCATGGACCGCACGCATCATTTCAAGTCCGACAACAGTCGTACCATATTCGCTGACTATGATGTCCTCGATGTAGTACGGTCTGCCGATGCGATACATAAATACAGTTCCAAGCCGTTCTCCCGCTATGTCTATGGGATTGATGATCCCCTGACACCCATCCGGAACATGTTCAAATCCAAGAGTTCTCAGATCAACGTTTTCTTTCGTGGAAAGCACTCCCAGAAAACGTTCATTCAAAAGTCCGTCAATATGTGCACCTACTTTGTCGTCGATCAGCTCGCTGATCTCGCCAACGCCGGGGCAAAGCCCCACCCCTAGTATTTTTCCCTTCTTGCTAAGAACAAGAATGTTGGAATCAAGCGTTTCCACAAGTACCTGACAGATATCATTGAATACTACTTTACTGGAACTGCTGTTGTGAAGAAGCTTATTGATCTTACGCGTTTTGTCCAGCAGTTGTACGCTCATCACTTCCTCCTTTCTCCTGATGTACGCTGTGTTTACAAGTTTCTCCTGAGTAGTATATTATCCTTAATATTATATTCATTTAGTATACACTAAATTTTTAAATATTACAAGTTGTTTTTTTCGTTTTCTGACTACTTTTTCTCGTTGTCGGAAATAGTTTCTCTATACCCGCATGTCTCCTCGCTGCAGACAAGTTTATTACCTTTCTGTACCAGAAAACTGCCGCAGACCGGACATTTTTTTGCCGACGGCTTCTGCCAGGACATAAAATCGCATTCCGGATTGTTGGAACATCCAAAATACCTGCGGCCCTTTTTGGTTTTTTTGATCACCACATCGCCGCCGCATTTCGGACAGGCAACGCCGATCTTCTCGAAATAAGGCTTGGTATTGCGGCATTCCGGAAATCCGGGACAGGCGAGGAATTTTCCATGAGGTCCATACTTGATCACCATCCTGCGTCCGCAGTTTTCACAGACCACATCGGATTCTTCTTCCTTCAGCTCTACCTTTTCGAGTTCCTGTTCGGCCGCATCCACGCTCTTTTTCAGATCAGGATAAAAATTCCTTACCACAGTCTTCCAGGGAACCGTTCCTGCTTCGACACAGTCGAGAAGTCCTTCCATCATGGCGGTGAACTTTACGTCGACAATACTCGGAAATTCCTTCATCATGATCCGGTTTACAACGTCTCCCAGCTCGGTCACGTAAAGGTTTTTCCGTTCCTTGATGACATAGTGCCGATTCATGATCGTCGTGATCGTAGGCGCATAGGTACTGGGCCGCCCGATTCCCTGCTCTTCCATGGCTTTTACCAGAGAGGCTTCGGTATAGTGAGCGGGAGGCTGCGTGAAATGCTGTTCGGGAAGCAGCTCCGAAAGTGTCATTTTCATGCCGGTTTCAAGTTTTCTGGAAAGAACATTTCCTTTTGTTTTTTCTTCCTCTTCCATGTAGACCGACTGAAAACCGTCAAACAGGATCCTGGATGCAGCTACGGTAAATACATAGTCACCGCCAGTGATCCGCACGGAGGTAGTCTCGTATTTTGCAGGCGCCATACGGCTTGCGGTAAAGCGGTTCCAGATCAGCTGATAAAGCCTGAACTGATCACGCGTAAGGGATTCCTTCAGCCGTACCGGCGTCATGGTGATGTCGGTGGGACGGATCGCTTCATGGGCATCCTGAATCTTCTGTCCGTTTTTCGCGTTCTGCACCCGTTCGGTAACATACTGTTCCCCATAGGCTTTTGAAATATACTCCCGGGCGGCAGCATCTGCCTCGTCGGACACCCGGGTGGAATCCGTACGCAGATACGTGATCACACCGACGGTTCCGTTTCCCTTTATATCAATACCCTCGTACAGCTGCTGCGCGATACGCATGGTTTTCTGGGTTGAGAAATTAAGAACCTTGGAGGCTTCCTGCTGAAGCGTACTGGTGGTAAACGGAAGACTGGGATTTTTGATCCGTTCGCCCGTTTTGACCTCGGATACCGAAAACTCCTGCCGGCTGACATCGGCAGTAAGCCGATCCATCTCTTCTTTGCTCCTGATGGTGAGCTTCTCCGGTGTCCCGTAAAACCGTGCGGTCACCGGCTTTTTTTCTCCTTCCGCAAGGAACTGGCCATCCAGGATCCAGTATTCTTCGGGCACAAACGAGTTGATCGCGTCTTCTCTGTCACAGATCAGCCGCAGCGCCACCGACTGAACACGGCCTGCGGACAGTCCTCTTTTCACCTTGACCCAGAGCAGGGGACTGATGCTGTATCCCACCATGCGGTCCAGCATACGCCTTGTCTGCTGTGCATCCACCAGATTCATGTCGATATCCCGCGCATGCTTGAGCGACGCTTTCACGGCACCCTTGGTAATTTCGTTAAAGGTGATGCGGCGCATTTTCTCCGGTTTTTCTTTCAGTGTCTGGGAAAGATGCCACGAAATGGCCTCTCCCTCCCGGTCCGGGTCGGTCGCGAGGTAGATCTTGTCGGCTTTTTTTGCTGCCTTACGCAGTTCGGCAAGCAGTTCTCCCCGGCCCCTGATCGTAATATATTTCGGTTCATAGTCGTTCTCGACGTCGATCCCGAACTGACTTTTCGGAAAATCCCTTACATGGCCGTTGGATGCCATGACGTCGTAATTGGCGCCGAGAAACTTTTTGATCGATTTTACTTTCGCAGGTGACTCCACGATCACCAGATTCTTTGCCATTCTTTATACCCCTGTTTTAAAAGTTGCAGATGAAACAAAGCCACTATACACCAAAATCCGGGGGCTTGCAAGCAAAACCTCTGCCTTTTGCGGGGTTTACAAACATCTTCTTAAGTTCTATAATGTTATCAGGCGATTTAAGCCGTCTTTTTATTTCTTCTGCGGGTCCTTTACCCGCTTCTTCCGGGAACGATCCTTCCCGATTTCCCAACGATAAAACCGTCCTGAAACAGACTCCGGTCCGGTATTGTTATGTCATTTTATGTCATCACGTAAGCGAAGCCGTCATGCTTTGCGGAAAGGAGTGTAATTGTTTGCCAATGTAACAACATCCATGATTTATGGTATGGAGGTCCTTCCGATCCGGGTAGAGGCGGACATCAGCAATGGACTTCCCGTTTTCAACATTGTAGGCTATGCTTCGGGTCAGGTCAGAGAAGCTCAGGACCGGGTCCGTACTGCCCTGAAAAACAACGGGATCCAGCTTCCGCCAAAACGGATTACCGTCAATCTGGCTCCTTCGGATATCCGAAAGCAGGGATCCGGATTCGATCTGCCGGTCGCAGCTGCCGTCATGGCCGCGGCCGGCTATCTGGACCGGAAGATTCTGAATGACTGTCTGGTTGTGGGGGAGCTGAGTCTGAACGGCGAGGTCCGTTCTGTCAACGGAATACTTCCCAGGATCATACATGCCCGCGAAACCGGCATCGGCATGGTAGTGATCCCATATTCGTGCCTTGAGGAAGCCTCCCTGATCAAAGATATCCGGGTGATCGGCGTCAGAGACCTCGGAGAAACCGTCTGTTATCTCACAGACCCCGATGCGTACCGCCCACCCGCAGAAGGTGTGCCCCCCAAACCGGTTCTGCGCAGTTCCTCTGTGGATTTTTCGGAGATTCTTGGTCAGGAAAGCGGCCGCAGGGCAGCCGAGATTGCGGTCAGCGGCTTCCATAATCTTTTGATGACCGGTCCGCCCGGTTCCGGCAAGACCATGCTGGCCAGACGGCTTCCCACCATTATGCCCGAAATGTCCTTTGAAGAACAGCTTGAGCTGACCCGCATCTACAGTATCGCAGGTCTTCTGCAGCCGGGAGATCCCCTTATCCGGGACCGTCCGTTCCGCAGTCC
>CAMNNM010000146.1 GCA_946545425.1 uncultured Blautia sp.
TATCGTAAAGCGGGCCCGCCGTCAGGCTTTCCACCGGATTATCCCTGTTCACGATGAATACAAGAGCATCCTTCCCGATGGGTTTTATCTGAAGATCATCAAAGCCGGGAATATCCGCCACAGTTTCTCCGGAAGGTTCGTACGCCAGAATAATATCCCGCTCTCCTGCCGCCAGATGTTCATAACAGGGATTCGTGTTTGAAAAATCATATAAAATCCCTTCCGCCTGCTCCTCAGTACAGCCGGTGATCTTAACCGCCAGCTTTTCGATCAGCGGAACGCATGCCAGAGATCCGTCAAAATGCGGATAATCCTTATACGGGATCTCCGGCAGCGCAGTCGATGCATCTTTCCCGCTCACAACCACAGAGCCGCTCGTTTCTTCTGCCGATGTGATGAGCGGCAGACAAAGAATAAGCAGGCCGCAAAGCACTCCGCTCAGGCATTTCCGTTTTAAGATTGTCTTTTTCATCAGCCTGTCATCCTCCTGATCAGAGCTCCTCCATGTTCCTTGAGCCATTTCTCGTTCTTCCGGTAATCCGGCATGACCCTGCGCACGTTTTCCCAGAATTCATGTGAATGATCCATGTACAGGCGATGGCATAATTCATGGATCACCACATAATCCAGCACATCTGCAGGTGCAAGCATCAGCAGACAGTTAAAATTCAGATTGCCTCCCGAGCTACAGCTTCCCCATCGGGACCTTTGCCGGCGTATTGTGATCTTACCGTATGTCACCCCCACAAGAGGAGCATAATGCGCAGTCCTCAACGGTATGACGCGTTTTGCCCGCACCATAAGAAGACGGATCTCGCTCTCCGTCAGTCTTGTTCCGGATTCATTTTCGGACTCATTATTTTTCAGTTCATTGAGGTGCTTTAATATCCAGCTGCGTTTTCCGGTTACGAATCTTCGAATTTCTTCCTGGCCGACGTGGTATGGCGCCCGCAGCAGAACGTTTCCGTTCCTGTCTATCTGAAGAGCCAGGGTTTTTCTTTTGCTGCGAATGACTTTAATCGAAATATGCTCTGACATTGCATACACTTTCTGAAGGATTACAGTTCATCTTTACTGAACTGGAGGAAGCCTTCACCTCGAACTTCATTCACC
Organism: uncultured Blautia sp.; assembly: GCA_946545425.1. Taxonomy (GTDB): domain Bacteria; phylum Bacillota; class Clostridia; order Lachnospirales; family Lachnospiraceae; genus Blautia_A. Next base: position 1,114 of record CAMNNM010000146.1, read on the forward strand.
TCACCAAGAATCATAAATGCAGAAGGATCAATTTCATATACGATTTCTTTTAACAGCACCGCTTCCTTTTTCGACACGGCACACATTAGAACAGGCCTCTCGCTGCCGGTATACATTCCCTTTCCCGACAAAAGCGTTGCGCCCCGGTCCATCTCGTCAAAAATTGTCTGGGCAATCTTCTGATACGAATCCGAGATCACAAAAGCCATATGCGCGTTTTTGGCGCCGCCCGTTATGGAATCCGCCACTTTTCCGCTTATAACGACCGTGATAATGGCATACAGCGTGATACGGATGCCAAAAATGAACGCCGAAAGACAGATGATCGCTCCATCCAGATAGGGCAGAATCTTCGCCACCGACAGATGCGGAAGAAAATACTGGATCAGCGCCGCAAGAGTGTCTGTTCCTCCGGTGGTCGCCTTTCCAAGAAAAACAAGGCCCATGCCCGTTCCCATCAGCTCCCCCGATGCAGGCGATCAGAAACCAGTCCTCTCCCACAAGAGGATACTCCGGGATCAGAAACAGGAAAAATGACAGAAGAAGCGCTGCGATCAACGTCCTTTTTATAAACCGGAATCCCCGGATACGGATGGAAAAAAGGATCAGCGGTACGTTCAGCAGGATATTCAACGCCCAGATGGGAATCCCTCCGGGTGTTACATGAGCCGTCAGCCGCCGGATGATCATGGCCAGGCCTGTAAATCCTCCGGGAACGACATCGACGGGTGTATAAAACAGATTTGTTGCCAGCCCCATCAAAAAGCAGCCGACAGTGATAAACAGCATATCGATACGTCTTTCACGATATCGTATGACACTCAACTCCTTTTCATTCCCCGAAAAGATACTTCCGGTGCGTCAGAATTCATGGTCGCACAGACCCGGTAAAACTCCATCCGCGAAATCATGTCCGAAAGCAGCTTTTTGAGTTTCTCAATTTTTACGGGATCCTTTGGGTGCAGCGTCTGCGGGAACAGAACCGCAAATGCCTCCGGTTTCGGGAACGGTTCCGTTAAATCGGCCGCTGCCGGCTCGATCATTCCCACTGCAGTCACTGGAACAGATGTGTTTCTGCTCTGATGATGTTTTCCGTCCCAGGGAGAACCATACGCAGTAACGCCGTTCCCGGTAAGGCACAAAAACGGCTTGTCGTCATTTACAATAAAAGCCCTGTCACGGAAATATCTGCACCAGAGCTTCGCATGGGTGCTTTTTCCCTTTCCGCTTGGAGCAACAAACAGATATCCGTTTCCGTCCAGCGATACACAGGAACTGTGCAGTACCAGTATGTTGCGTTCGAGAAGCGCCTGTGCCGCCTTCCGGTGCAATGCAAATATCTCAAAATAATACTCCGGCAGCCGGTTGACAAACTCCCTTGAATACCCCTTCCGCGAAAGCATATATTCCCATTCGTCTATGATATCCTGTTCTGATATGGAGATCTCACAAAAGCAATGCGCCGGATGCTCCTCCCTCAGTATATACTCCCGCATATAGGCACGGGTCTCTATATTCATGACGCAGAAGCGCATCACCGTATCTGCCATACGGACATAAAAACTGATATTCTGAGCCATTGTGGTCTCTCCGATCACTTGTAGATTATGATTGGCGTTGCGGTTTCAATATTCCCGTAGATTGCTTCGGCAGCCCAGTAGGGAAGATTCACGCATCCGTGGGAACCGCTGTACTGATAAATACTCCCGCCGAAGGATCCCCGCCAGGTCGCATCGTGCAGTCCCTGTCCTTCGGTAAAAGGCATCCAGAACGTAACGGGCGTCGAATATCCGCCTTCCGCATTACCTCCGGTGAGCACGGATGGGCTTTCCTTGTAGGCCAGCGGGTAAACTCCTGTGTTCGTTTCCGTTCCGTTTGCCACACATCCGGTTACACAGTCGCTTTCCGTTATGAGCTGTCCGTTTTTGTAAAACCACACGTGCTGCATGGAAATATTGACCTCAACATAGGTGCCGGCCAGATCGTCCCGTCCTTCCCTGCGGAGATGGTACTGGTTCCCGTAGCTGTTTGTCTCGATATAGAGAGGCTCCCTGGCCACGGCCGTGTTCGAGTTCAGGTCCGCCGTAAGCTGCGCCGTCTCGTCATCCAGCCGGATCGTATAGCCGTACTCGTTTCTGCCGCCCGGAATCACGATATCCGTGCCGACAGACGTATGGAATGTCCGGTCGATATACTGGGTGTCGTATCTGGCAGCCAGATCCGTCACATAGTCCCGTACTCTTGTCTCATCCAGATATCCCTGACCGTTTTCAAATACGATCCAGTCCCTGACCGTATTCCAGTCCAGGGTTTCCGTCACGCTTCCAAACTGATAAGTCACACTGGCGGCACAATAGCGGTTGTATGTGTCCCTCTGCATCACGAGTCCGGGATCGTCTGTACGCACGTCCGGCAGAATATAAACACTGTCCGGTACATCCAGCGTCAGCACTTCCCCCTCCTTGCCGAAAGCAGAAAGAACTTCGGTCTCTTTTCTTACATATTCCTGAAGATCCGAATCTACAAATTCATTTCCGAGCACTTCCGGCTTAATGGAATACTGATGTGCGTTCTCATCATATACAAGTTCTGCGTTGACATTCGGGACTCGCGGAGACGGCAGCGATGCCGCGCACACCTTTGCGTTAAATGCTTCCTCATCCCGTACTGCAGGCATATCCGAAACAAGCCTTGTTCCATACAGACATTTCCGGATCAGCGTCGTAATGTCCTGCCTTTGTTCCTTTCTGCAGCGTTCAAGCTCTTTTTCCAGTGTGGTCCGGTCAAGCGTATAACCAAAATCCGGCAGCGTTCCCGAAATGGCTTCCTGTCCCCTTTCCCGCAGCACGATCCTGCAGGATCCAAACCGTTCTTCGATCAGCCTGGCGGCCTCCTGTACCGTCTTATGGGAAACATCCACCCCGTTCAGAGTTGTTTTTCTCAGGAAGCCCTTCTGAAAGTTTTCCGAAGCCAGAAATGCTCCCGCAGCTGCGACTGCAGCAGCTGCGATAAGAAACAGCACAAGAAAAACCTTAAGAGCCGGATTCATCTTCTTTTTCATCCCGTTTCCGGAATAATAATCATTATCATGGCTCATCGCATTCATCCCTTCGTTTTTTAACCTTATACTCCATTTTTATTATATCTAATTTTTTCGAATAATTCAATTGACTTCATTGAAAATGCAGAGAAAATGTCAAAACCTTTCGAATATTTCTTATGCCCTCACCTGAAAAAGAAAAGGGCTGTGAAAAAGTTCACAGCCCCCCTTATTACCTGGTAACACAGAATGATTACATTCCCATCTGCTTTGCGACTTCGTCAGCAAAGTTCTCCTGCTTCTTTTCAATTCCTTCGCCGGTCTGGAAACGAACAAATCCCTTGACCTGAATTTTGCTGCCAACCTTCTTGGCAACTTCCTGCACATACTGTCCGACAGACTGCTTTCCGTCTTCAGCCTTGACATAAACCTGGTCAAGAAGGCAGATTTCCTTCAGCTCCTTGTTTACACGTCCCATGATAATGCCCTGAATAACCTTGTCAGGCTTCTGGCTTTCCTTCGGATCGTTCTTGATCTGGGCAAGAAGGATTTCCTTCTCATGCTCGATGTAATCAGCGCTGATCTCGCTGCGGTCGGTATACTGCGGCTTCATGGCTGCTACCTGCATGGCGACATTCTTTGCCATCTCTTCTACTTCATCGTTTCTGGTATCGGTCTCGACGTCAACAAGGACACCGATCTTTCCGCCCATATGAAGATAAGAGGTAATAAAGCCGTTCGGTTCGGAAACCTGCTGGAATCTCCGGATGTTCATGTTTTCGCCGATCACTGCGATCTGTGCCGCAAGAGCTTCCTTTACGGACTTGGAAGTATCGGCCTTCCAGGGCTCTGCAAGGAAAGCGTCGATATCAGCCGCCTGGGTATCAAGAGCCTGCGCTGCAACCTCTTCCACGTAATTGACGAACTTCTCATTCTTGGCAACGAAGTCTGTCTCGGAATTGACTTCGACGACAACAGCTTTTTTGCCGTCTTCCGATACAAGCGTTCTGCAAAGGCCTTCAGCCGCAACACGGCTTGCCTTCTTCTCTGCAGTCGCAAGACCTTTTTCACGAAGCCACTCGATTGCCTTGTCATAATCGCCGTCGGTCGCGGCCAGGGCTTTCTTGCAGTCCATCATTCCGGAACCGGTGATTTCACGTAACTCTTTGACCATTGCTGCTGTAATTGCTGCCATCAGTTATTCCTCCTGTCGTACTCTTCTGATCACTCTGCTGCGGTCTCGCCGGCGAACTCTTCGGACTCGGCCTCGATCTCGCCGTCAGACATGGTCTGTCCCTGCTTTGCTTCGATAACGGCGTCAGCCATCTTGGAAACGATCAGCTTGACAGCGCGGATCGCGTCGTCGTTGCCCGGGATGACATAGTCCAGTTCTTCCGGATCACAGTTGGTATCGCAGATACCGATCAGCGGAACGCCGAGCTTATGAGCTTCCTGTACGCAGATTCTTTCCTTCTTCGGGTCAACAATAAAGATCGCATCCGGAACCTTCTTCATTTCCTTGATTCCGTTCAGGTTCTTCTGAAGCTTTTCAAGTTCCTTCTTCAGCTCGATGACTTCCTTCTTGGGCAGAACATCAAATGTTCCGTCAGCCTGCATCTGCTCGATCTGTTTCAGTCTTGCAACACGGCTCTGGATGGTCTTGAAGTTGGTCATCATACCGCCGAGCCATCTCTCGTTTACATAAAATTCGCCGCAGCGCTCTGCCTCGGCCTTGATGGCATCCTGCGCCTGCTTCTTGGTTCCGACAAACAGAATGTGTCCGCCGTTGGCCACGATGTCAGCGATGGCGTTGTAAGCATCCTGAACCATACCGACTGACTGCTGCAGGTCGATGATATAGATGCCGTTGCGCTCGGTATAGATATACGGAGCCATCTTGGGGTTCCATCTTCTGGTCTGATGTCCGAAATG
>CAMNNM010000147.1 GCA_946545425.1 uncultured Blautia sp.
ACCCGCCCGGAATCCTTTCAATTATCAGTCCTTATCCTCGCCAAGCCTTGTGAAGGAGGCGATCATGAATACCAGCCAGCTGAGGATTGCCGCGCCGGAGAAGAATGCCCAGAATTTCACGTCATTCCAGGTGCGAAGGCCGGAAATCAGATATCCCAGCACTTCTACTTCCGTCACCAGGCTGTAGCCGAAGGCGGCCATCATCAGAACGGATGCCGCGCTTACAAGCCAGCCGAGCCATGTTTTTTTGCCGAACTTAACGCTAAGTGCCAGGAACAGTGCTCCGCAGCAAAGGGCTGCGATGTTCAGATACCGGACAGTCGACGTTGTATTGGATGCTTTTAAATACAGGAACAGTGCGATCAGAGACAGAACCGTCCCGATGCATGCCATGATCATTCCCGCTGTCTTTTTCATCAGGCCTTACCTCCTTTTTTTCTCTGTGCCAGCAGCCAAAGGGCCAGGAATACGATCGTCAGAGCGCCGGAGCCGTACTTCAGGCCGAGGATCAGGTTCTGCCACCAGGTCCTGACGTATTTGATCTCGGTGTCTGTGGTAATGCCGTTCAGCGCATTGCTTCTGGCGGCGCTGTACATGTAGTGCTTCAGTCCGTCATGCATGTGCTGCTGGAAGTTGGTATCCTTCTGGATCTCCGAACGTCTGGAGATCATGGATCCCTTCTTGCTGGAAGCCGTGGTGCTCTCGGTGGTCAGCATGCCGCCGGTTCCGTTCATGACACTGTCGAGCCAGTTCATATAGTCAGGTGCGGCAGCCATATCGGTGACGACCCATCCTTCGTATCCCCATTCGTTGCGCAGGATCTGTTCCAGCAGACCGGAATGTGCACTGGAGTAAACGGTGCCGACACGGTTGTAGGAAGTCATGACGCCCATCGCATAGTTGGACGAAAGTGCATTCTGGAACGCTCTCAGGTCGTTCTCTCTTGCGGCCTGCTCGGTCATGAAGGTGGATGCGCCGGAGCGGTTGGCTTCCTGATGGTTGAAGGCAAGGTGCTTGGGCTCGGTCATCAGACCCTTTACGCTTCCGCCGCGGCAGAATGCTGTCACCATGATGCTGGTGAGCATCGGATCTTCGGAATAATACTCGTGGTTACGTCCGCAGTAGGGAACTCTGTGCAGGTTTGCGCCGGGTGCCAGAGTGCCGGGAATGTTGCTCCAGAGGCTCTCCTCGCCGTACATCTGGCCTTCTCTTTCGATGAGGGCTTCGTTAAAGGTGCATGCGCATACCGGCTCGGTCGGGAAGACGTTCATGGTCCATGCAGCGCCTTCGTCGGATTCCTTGGTGTAGGTGGCTTCGCCGCTTTCGCTCTCGTTCCAGCGGATGAAGTAAGCTGCTACCTGGTCGTTTGCAAAACCGGTCGGTCCGTCCTGGATTCCGTTGGCCGGAAGTCCGATGGACGCAATACGGCTCATACCGTTGCCGGCGTTTTCGATATAGTTGATGGCTTCGTCCAGTGTGATCTGCTCGATCAGCTGGTCCCACTTCGGATCGGAAAGGTCCACGACGCCGATGTAGGTGCCTTCCTCGTCCGTTTCCATGAAGTCGATGATGGAAAGTCCGTTGTCTGCGCCCCAGGTCACGCCGTCGCCGTTTTCGGTCAGCTCGTTGCGGTTGTTGGAAAGGTCGATCCGCATGTCGTCCGTGGGGGTAACGTCCATGACCGGCGTCCAGCCCTTTGTCCAGTCGGCTCTGGTGAAGTATTCGACAGAGCCCGGGATCAGCTTGTTCAGATCCATGTTCTGCAGGGCGTTTTCGACGTTTTCGGAATAGGTTTCGATATCTCTCTCGTCAAGGCTCCACTTGACGGCGTTGGCCTTGTCGATCTTTTCGTCTTCGTTTACGCTGACAAGCTTCTTCTCGTCTCCGCCCTTTGCGGCGAGGATGTTGTTGATGGCGTTGTGTGCGCCGTTGCCGATGGCGAAGTAATAGTCACCCTCATCCAGGACCCAGGCGCCTTCGGTGCCGTTTTCCTTGACGGCGGTCTCGTCGTAGCTGGTCATGTCTCTGGGATCAAAGGTCAGCGTCACGGTCTCGGAGCTGCCCGGCTCGATGGTCTCTGTCTTTGCAAAGGTCACCAGCTGAAGGGCGGGTTTCTCAAGGCCGCCTTCGGTATAGGGAGACTGAACATACAGCTCCACGACGTCCTTGCCTGCCACCTTTCCGGTGTTCTTTACGGTGACTTCTGCGGTGCCCTGTCCGCCGATCTCCACTTCCACGTTTTCAAGCTTCTGCTCGAAGGTGGTGTAGGAAAGGCCGTATCCGAAGGGATAGGACACTTCGCTGTCGTACTTCCAGGCTTTTCCGTCTGCCGCGCCTTCCGCTGCGTCTGCATTTCCCTGTGCAAGAACAGAATCCTCGTACCGGGTCTCGTAATAACGGTAGCCTTCGTAGATTCCTTCGGATTCGACAAGATAGGCATCGCCGTAGTCAAATTCGGAAATGGAGGAATCGTTGGAGGAATTCTTCGCGTACAGATAGACGCCGTAGTTGACCATGCCCGGAGCGCCGGTGCTGTTGACGGCATAGGTATTGGTCAGCTTTCCGGACGGGTTCACTTCGCCGGCCAGAACCTGTGCAGTACCCAGGAAGCCGTAGTTGCCGGGATCGCCGGTCCAGAGCAGGGCATCGATGTCCGGGTCGCTCTTGAACTCTTCCAGCTCGATGGCGCTGGAGGAATTGATCAGCACCACGACCTTTGTGCTGTGCTGCTTGGCTGCCTCGATCATGTCTCTTTCATTCTGGGAAAGAGCCAGCGGCTTTTCAAAGGAATCGCTGTCGAGTGCACTGGTCATGGTCGGGTAGTAGTCGGCTGCCTCGGAGCTGTCGCGGGAGATCAGAACGACCGCCACCGTGTCGTCGGCAGAGGAAAGCACGTCGTCCGTGTAGGCGGAAAGCGGCGCCTCACCTATATTATAGGTTTTGAAGTTTTCCCATGCCGTGGTGAACAGCGTCTCGAAGGCATGTCCGGGAACCGGATTGCCGAAGAAGCTCGTCTGCATACGGTAGGGATCCATTACTTCCGATGCATACAGATCGATGAATTCCTGGTTAACGTCAAAGCCGCTCTCCTGCATGGCCGGGACGATCCCGTACTGCGGCTGGCCGACTTCAAAGTTGACCATGGCAGTGGAACCCATCATACCGCCAAGAATGGGCATATAGGTGTGAAGTCCCCAGAGGGTCACTTTCTCGCTGCCCTTGTCAAGCGGGAGCGCGTCGTTCTCGTTTTTCAGCAGAACGGTTCCTTCGGATCCGATCTGGACGCTTAAGCTTCTCTGCTCCTCCTGCATTTCGGCAAGAGACGAAAACTCCGAACGGAAATGATCTCCCATGCTTGCGGGAGAATCGCCTGTTTTCAAGGTAATGTAGTTGTTTGTGTTCAACATGCTGTTGATCTTGGGAGCCCAGTTGTTGCTGGTCACCTGTGCCGCAGCAGACAGTGCGGTTATGGATGCCATCGCCGTGGCCAGACCCCGCCATGCTCTTCCCTTAGCCATTTTGCCCTCCTGTTCTGAAACATGAATACGCAATGTAATCTGTGCCTGTCCAGCACATTAAATTCCATGATGCTGAAAAGGCTATGCTGAAATCCAATATAGCAGACAGGCAACAAAAAAACGGCCGTCTTCCCATACGGTCGTTTTTCTGCTCAAATGGTCGCTGTAACGGATGGTCCGCGCTCTGACGCATGGGCGTAATCACCCTTTTTGTTCATTTCGGGATCACGATTTTGGTTCGGAACCATCCGTCGTTTGAGGAAAATACTGCGGTTCCTCCGTATTTTTCGGCGATCCGGCGGATGCTCTGTGTGCCAAATCCGTGATAATTGGTATCCTGCTTGGATGTGACGGGAATTCCTTCCCGGATAATGCGTTCGCCTTCGCAGCGGTTCTCGCAGGCGATCACCAGAAAGCCTTTCTTTTCTTCAACGGTCAGGTTGATCAGACGTTTTTCCGGTTCCGGGATCTCTTTTACGGCCTCCAGTGCGTTGTCCATCAGGTTTCCGAACAGTGCCGAGACATCCATCTTGTCAAAACCCGACAGAAGTCTTCCGTCGGCAATGCAGGTGATGACCACCTGGTCATTTCGGGAATTCAGTCTGGCAGACATGAGGATCGTATCCAGAATTTCGTTTCCCGTGTTCGCCTGGGCTTCAAAATCCCGGATCTCGTCCTCCACGCGGTCCAGCGCGGCATTTGCTTCTTCCGAATTCTGCCCTTCCCGCAGCCACTGGATCTGATGCTTCAGATCGTGATATTTTTCGGAAACAATGGCGATGGACTGCTTTGATATTTTATAGTTTTCATACATCTGGTCCATCATCAGCTGCATTCTTTCGGCGCGCATGCGGCTGTCGGCTTCCTTCGCCGCCAGATGCAGAATGTGCATTGCAAATACACCGGTGAAATCGATCAGCGTCCGGATCTGAAATATGACGCCCGGTTCCGAGGATGAAAAAATGGTCTCCTGAAACACGTTGCTGATGTTCGACGCCAGAAAAATGAACACCGCAAGCATCCATACCCGGACAGCGTCAGCAGTCCGGACCTCCATTTCGCGGTTGTACTCCCGGAAGCCCCGGTTGCTCAGCAGGGCACCGGCATAGATCAGGGAATAGACGCCGATAAAAAAAGGAATCCGGATCGTCAGAATATCCGGCACCTTTTTTACGTTCACCCCGAAGTAGTACATATGCCACTCCAGGGCAGTGGTGAATTCTGCCTGAATAAACGCGAATGCCATAAAGTACAGGCACTTTTTCCAGGAGCCTTCCATGGTGAGCTTCATGCATAAGACAGGCAGCGCAAGGAAAGCAAGAAGGCGCGGCACATATGTCAGTTTGTCGGGTGTTTCCACCAGATAAGAAAGTCCGGTGACCGCCGCCGTCAGAAGGACCTGCAGCAGAATCGTCCGGGGCACACTGTATTTACGGCGGTTCACCCAGACATACATGCCGGAGAACAGCATGTAGGAAAAGGCGCTGAAATATCCCGGCGCGCTGATGGCATACATATCCTTTATGGTTATCATATCAGAGGACCCTCGTAAGCGCTTCCAGAAGCTCTGTTTTCCGGCGCCTGCTGACAGGAATTCTTTCCGTACCGATGATGCAGTCGTATTCCTCCAGTTTTTCCACCTGTTCCAGATTGACAAGGTATCCCTTGTGACAGCGGAAGAAATTTCTTTCGGCGAGTTTCTCTTCCAGGCTGCTCATTTTCAGATTTGTCCGGACGACTCCATCCTTTGTATGGATCTCCATGGTATGCCCCCGGCTCTCCACATACAGGATCCTCCGGATATCCACTCTCTGCGCGCCGTCTGAAAGCGGCAGCAGCAGATAATCCTCCGTCGTCTGTTTCATCTGTGTCATGATCCGGTCCATTTTCGCAGAAAACACGGAATATGGCAGAGGCTTCAGAAGATAATCAAAGGCCCTGACGGAGTATCCCTCTATGGCAAACTGTGCTTCATTGGTTATGAAGACGATCAGAACCTCCGTGTCTGTTTCCCGGATTTTTCTGGCTGCCTCCATCCCGCTCATAAAACGCATCTGAATGTCCATCAGGATCAGGTCAAACCCGGAACGGTAGTTTTCGGCAATGTCCTCGCCGTCCTGAAAATAACGGGCCTGAAAGACGATGTTGTGTTCCTTTCCGTATTCTTCCAGATACCCGATCAGCTTTTCCGCAAACTTCCTGTCGTCTTCAACGATTGCTATTCTGCGCATTTCTCTCACCTTTGCCTGGCCAAAGTGTATGTACGACGTTTCTCCAATGCTGCAGTATTTCTTATGTATAATAATATGATGCCAGGGTCAAAAGCCCTATCCCACGTCAAGCTTGCTTGTAAGTGGGATCAGGGCTTTATGACCCGCCCCTACATGAGCAAGTAGTGGGGCAGGGGCCCCGCGAATTGCGAATGTAGGGCAGGATTGTGGGAGCGCGAAGCGCGGAACAATCCGTGGCATCACTTTTGACCCTTACATTATAATATAGCACATGGCCGATGCATATTCAACGGGAGCACCGGGGGATGCCTTATGGGGGAATG
>CAMNNM010000148.1 GCA_946545425.1 uncultured Blautia sp.
CCGGTACCCTTTTGCGGATCACTCGTGTGGGTCTTCCCACGACGCGCTGGGCAAAGGCCACGTTTTCATATACATTCCGGTCTTTCAGCAGACGGAAATCCTGGAATACAACGCCCAGTTTTCTTCTGTACTTTGCCACACGGCTGTGGCGCATGCCCTCCAGCCGTTCGCCGCTGACAATGATGCTTCCGGATGTGGAGTCAAGCTCCTTAAGCAGCAGTTTGATCAGTGTCGATTTTCCCGAACCACTGGTACCCACGATAAATACAAACTCACCCTTGTCTATATGAATGTCCGCATGATTCAGCGCCGGTTTGCCGGGACCATAGGATTTTGTTACGTCTTCAAGGTCGATCATCGTTTCCCCTCACTTCTTAATTTTAATGCAACAGTATTGTAACATATATCGACAATTATTCAACCCCTCACCAGAAAGAAAATCGCCGCCCTCCGGGCGGCGATTCTGCTATTCCTGTTTTCAGATCAGATCAGTACTCCAGTGTTTCCATGTATTTCATGTACCGGACGACCATCAGCGCGATCTTAAACGTGATCGCGTCCTCAAAGACGCGCAGGTCGAGCCCCGTACTCTTCTGCAGCTTGTCAAGACGGTATACCAACGTATTTCTGTGAATGTAAAGCTGCCGGGACGTTTCGGAAACGTTCAGGTTGTTCTCAAAGAACTTGTCGATGGTCGTGAGTGTCTCTTCGTCAAAGTCGTCGGGAGACTTTCCGTTGAAGATCTCTTTGATGAACATTTTGCAGAGCGGAATCGGAAGCTGATAGATCAGTCGTCCGATGCCCAGCGAACTGTATGCGATAACAGAACGGTCGCCAAAAAAGATCTTTCCGACGTCAAGCGCCATGCGCGCTTCCTTGTAGGAACGGGAGACCTCCTTCAGTTCGCTTACGATGGTGCCGTAAGCCATGTGCGTTCCGTCCTCGATGGAAAAGCCCAGAGAATCCATGATGGAATGTCCGATCTTGTCGATCTCGGCATACTCCTCCCCGTCCTCCAGCTCACGGACGATGATGACGCTCTTTTCATCCACGGCGGTAATGAAATTCTTGTTCTTTCCGCCGAACATGGCTTTGAGGCTCTCTACCGAATTGTGATCCTTTTCCTGGCTGAGCTCCAGGATCATGACGACCCGCCTCACGTCGGTTTCTATATGAAGCTTCTTCGCCCGGTTATAGATATCGACAAGAAGAAGATTGTCAAGGAGCAGATTCTTTATAAAGCTGTCCTTATCAAAACGCTCTTTATACGCGATGATCAGGTTCTGGATCTGGAAGGCGGCGAGCTTTCCGACCATGAAGCTGTCTTCATCGTCTCCGCTTACTGCCAGGATATATTCAAGCTGATAGTCATCGTTGACCTTGAAATAATGAATTCCCTTGATCATCTGACTGTCCGCTGCAGAATTTACAAAAGCCTGAATATCCAGAGGTTCGACTGTGAATTCCGGGAATGTGGAAGCAAGAACCTTGCCGTCCGTGTCGATCACGCAGAACTCGATCCTCGAAATTTCTTTCAAACCTTCCAGTGTATTTTTGAGCACTTGATTAGAAATCATAACTTTCGTTCCTTTCCTTCACGACAGATACACTAAATTCTACAATCGCTTATATGCATTTTAATACAAAATGAACAAAAAAGGAAGGGGTAAGTTATATATTTTCAGGAAAGTAATGATTTGCTCCGTCTTCCTTCCCTCAGACCTCAAAGATCAGATCTCCGTACGACGGGATCGGCCACAGCTCTTTGTCGACGATCATCTCCAGTTCGTCGACAGGACTTCGCAGTGCACGCATCAGCGGCACCAGTTCTTTTCTGCAGAAGGCCGCCTTTTCTGCGGCATCCTGAAAGCGGTCTGCCTTTTCGACAGCCTCCTTCAGATTTTTCAGTGCGGTGCTGGTCTCTGAAAGAAGCGCGCTCGTCTGCGAAAGAAGTTCTCTCTGAACGCCGGCGTCGGCGCCGGGTACCGTATCCACTTCGTGGTAGGACTGCGCCAGGATCGTCGTATAACGGATCACGGCAGGAATGATCTGTTTGGAGGCCATGTCGATCATGGTCCTGGCCTCGATGTTCTTCGCCTTGGCATAGAGCTCGAATTTGATCTCTGCCCGGGATTCCAGCTCATTCCGGCTGAATACGTGGAAGGAGCCGAAAAGTCTCACTGATTTCTCCGTTGTCAGAGCCGGAATGGCGTCTACCATGGAGGGAAGATCCGGAAGTCCCCTGCGTCTGGCCTCCTCCTGCCATTCCTTCGAATACCCGTTGCCGCTGAATATGATCCGCTTATGTTCGGTAGCATATTTCCGGATCAGTTCCAGTGCCGTTTCTTCGACATTGTCTGATTTTTCCAGCTCGTCGCAGGCCTCCTGGAATGCTTCTGCCACGATGGTATTCAGGACCACGTTGCAGCCTGAAATGGAATCTCTCGAGCCGACCATACGGAACTCGAATTTATTTCCGGTAAAAGCAAAGGGCGATGTCCGGTTTCTGTCGTTGGCGTCCTTCCGGAAATCCGGGAGGGTCCTGACACCGGTTTCCAGATAGGAGCCGGACTTGCTGTGGGTGGCCGTACCGTTCTCGATCATCTGATCCAGAATATCCTCCAGCTGTTCCCCCAGGAACACGGAGATCACGGCCGGCGGCGCTTCGTTTCCGCCGAGTCTCTCGTCGTTTCCCACATCCGCCGCAGATTCCCGCAGAAGATCTGCATGCACGTCCACAGCCTTCAGAATACAGGTAAGCACCAGCAGAAACATCGTGTTGTCGTGGGGCGACTTTCCCGGGTCCAGCAGATTGATGCCGTCATCGGTATTCAGAGACCAGTTGTTGTGCTTGCCCGAACCATTCAGGCCTGCAAAAGGTTTCTCGTGAAGCAGGCACCTCAGTCCGTGTCTCGTCGCCACTTTTTTCAGAATGCGCATCATCAGCTGGTTATGGTCTGCGGCGATATTCACCGGCGCGTAAATAGGCGCCAGCTCATGCTGGGCCGGAGCAGCCTCGTTGTGCTGCGTCTTTGCCGTAACGCCCAGTCTCCAGCATTCCTCGTTGACCTCTTTCATGTAAGCGGAGATGCGGGAGCGGATCGATCCAAGATAATGATCGTCCATCTCCTGCCCTTTGGGCGGCATCGCGCCAAACAGAGTTCTGCCGGAATAGATCAGGTCCTTCCGCTGCAGCCATTTTTCCCGGTCCACCAGGAAGTATTCCTGCTCGGCGCCGACGGATGGCGTTACTTTCCGGGAGGTGGTATTTCCGAAAAGTCTCAGAAGACGGAGCGCCTGGATATTGACCGCTTCCATGGAACGGAGCAGCGGGGTTTTCTGATCCAGAGCCTCCCCCGTATAGGAACAGAATGCGGTGGGAATACAGAGGATTCCGCCTGCGGCGTCATGACGCACAAATGCGGGGGACGTACAGTCCCATGTCGTATATCCTCTTGCCTCGAAGGTCGCCCTCAGGCCGCCCGACGGAAATGACGAAGCGTCCGGTTCGCCTTTGATCAGCTCTTTTCCGGAAAAAGAAAGGATCACCTGACCGTTTTCCATGGGAGCCGTGATAAAGGCGTCGTGCTTTTCCGCGGTAACGCCCGTCAGCGGCTGAAACCAGTGGGAAAAATGGGTCGCGCCTTTCTCGATGGCCCATTCCTTCATCTCGTGGGCTACCACATCCGCGACCTCCATCGAGAGATCCTTTCCCTCCTCGATGGTCTTTTTCAGCTCCCGGTAGGTCTTTTTGGGAAGTCTTTCCTGCATGACCCTGTCGCTGAACACATCACACCCGAACAGTTCCTTGATGTCTGTGAATTCCTGCATCCGTTTCTCCATGCTTCTCCTTATTTCTTCGTGCTCTTCAGATATAGATTCAATGCCTGATGGTGATTTTCGATTTCCACCTCCGTATGAGATCCGCCATATTCGCCGTCAAGCGTCCAGGGGACCTCGTCCTCACTGGTTATCGTAAGCTTGCGGGATTTAAAGGAATAGATCAGATCCGTATCGTCCTCTCCGGAAACCAGGCACCGGAGGATCTCCTGAAGCTCGGCCGGGGTTTTCGGCATTTTGATCAGCGTCACTTCAAACAGACCGTCGTTCATGTCGACATGTCTGCCGGTAAGATTTTTAAAGCCTCCCACCGATCTGGAATTCGTGACCATGCCGTAGATAAAGTCTTCCTCCACGTTCAGTTCCTCCGACTCCACCTTCATATGATAATAGGTGATGTCGAAAAGCCGGCGGAAGCCTTCCAGTAGATACGCCGCATGACCCAGTACATTTTTCAGGCCCTGATCAGTCTGATAGGAAACGTCCGTGAAAAGACCGAAGGCGGCGATATAGGCAAAGGTCTGCCGGTTAAAGCGCCCGATGTCGCAGCGGTAGACTTCCTCGTCCATGATGTTGTGAGCAGCCTCCACCATGTTTTTGGGAATGAACAGACTGTTCGCGAAATCGTTGGTGCTGCCGCCGGGAATGTATCCGAGCGGTACATGGCTGTCCTTTTCCATCAGTCCGGTGACCACCTCGTCCAGCGTCCCGTCACCTCCGCAGCAGACCACCAGATCCACTTTGGATTCGTATTCCTTTGCCATTTCATAGGCGTCTCTGGGATACTGCGTCGCATGCGCGAGCACCTCATAACCGCCTTTGTTGAATATGTCGATAATATCCAGAAGCACGGAATGAATGCCTTCTTTACCCGCCTTCGGATTAAAGATGAACAGCAGTGTTTTCTTTGCCATGCTTTTATCAGGTCATCCTTTCTTTCTGGTCAAGACTCTTCCGTCGTATGATCCGGCATGCCGTCAAAATGATCGTCCATATAATCCGGTATGCCGTCTCCGTCCGCATCCGCCATGGGATTCGGGCCGCCCGGTCCTCCGTGGCCGAAATCCATGCCGCAGCCCGGGCTGTAGAATTCCTTGCCCAGAACATTGTTCTTTCTTCTGTCCGCTTCGATAAGGTCCGACAGGGTATCATTCAGAAGCTCGGGATGCTTGATGTTCTCAAACTTGATCTCGTGATCCGCGTCCACCTTGGAAACAAGGATCAGGGTTCCCGTATGGAACAGTACCTTCTGCAGGAAAGTCCGCCGCATCTGCATGTCCGTGATCCTGTAAAGTCTGGTCTGATTGGAAACCGTACTGAACAGTCCCTTGTTGACAAAAATCTTTCCGCCTTTGATGGAATAGCTGGTCAGTCCGATGGGGAACCAGCCGATGTGCTTCCGGTCATGCCACTCGAACTCCGAGACGATGCTGCTTTTTCCTTCTGTTTCTTTGCTCAGTTTCTCTCCGAATTCTTTCATCTGTTTCTTATTTGAAGTTGCCATGCAGAAGGAGCTCCTTTCTGTTCTTACAATGCAGTCTCAAGTACGTCATGCAGGGAACTGTCTTTCAGCAGGGTGTCCGCGCTGTACAGATACAGCACGTCCGTCACGCCGTAGCCTGCCATGGCCGTACCCAGGTTTTCATAATAGTATCTCGGATCGATCATGACAATCTTTTCGTAATACGGGGTCAGCAGCGGAACAAAGCAGTTGGCAAAGGAATCCTTGAATACCAGCAGGCATCTGTCGTTGTCCGCCGTGGTATTGATCTCCACACTGGAATGATTTCCGCCGAAAAACACCGTATACTGATCTTTCTCGTCCAGCATTTCCGGTACATACACCGAAGGCATCTTCGTACCGGTCTGCGGATAGCTGACATAGTACTGTACATCCGTATCCGGGGCGTACACGTCGATCCTGTCCCGTTCCAGATAATCCCCGCTCCGGGAAGCAAGCGTTCCCTTAAACGTATTGGTGACGCTGTAGGCCTTGTATTCCGCAAGCGACGGAATGCCCAGCGCTTCGTAGTTTTCTTCCAAGACCCGCATGGCGCCGAGACTTGTCCAGTGATGGTCCGTCTTATAGTAAATATATTCCCCGCTGTGGTCAAGAAGAGTCTGAGCCCCGTCCACACACGTGATATCACCGTTCAGGAAGCCTTCAAAATCCCGGATATCCGCGATCTGATCCCTGAAAACGGTT